>USEY01000049.1 GCA_900553815.1 uncultured Bacteroides sp. | reverse complement strand
TGCCGATTCTATGTTTAATTTTAATTTATCGGTAAAAATTTACCGAAGTATTGTTTAGGTGTTTCGGCATTAATGTTGACTGCCTGTAACACTGCAAAAAAATCAGACAGCCAAACTGTAACAATTTCAAAAACAACCCTCCAGGATAAGATTGCCGGAGGTTGGGCTGGAAAAATGGTTGGAGTAACCTATGGTGCTCCTACTGAATTCAAGGCTCAAGGAAAAACATTTGAAGACAGCATCAAATGGAAACCTGCTGATGTAGAAGGTGCTAAATGGCAAGATGACATCTACGTGCAAGTTACATTAATGGAAACAATGGACAAATATGGCATGGATGCTCCTGCTAAAAAGTATCAGGAACTGTTTGCCAAAGCCGGCTACATGCTGTGGCATGCCAATGTACAGGCACGCAAAAACTATTTCGATAGCATTTTCCCACCCCAGTCCGGTCATCCTGACTATAACCTTCATGCAGACGACATAGACTTCCAGATTGAAGCCGACTACATCGGTTTTATGTGCCCCGGTATGCCTCAGACAGCCAATAAAATGGCAGACAAAGTAGGACATATCATGAACTACGGTGAAGGAGTTTATGGAGGTATGTTTGTAGCAGCTCTGTATTCAGAAGCCTACTTACAAAACGATATCCCTTCTATCATCAACAAAGCCCTCCAATCTATTCCTGCAGAAAGTGATTACTACAAAAATATTCAAGACGTAATTCTTCTGCACAAGCAATATCCCAATGATTGGCGCAAAGCTTGGCAAGAACTGGAAAACAAATGGGGACATTTGAATATTTGCGAAGCTGGCAAACCATTCAATATTGATGCAAAACTGAATGGAGCCTATATTGTAATGGGACTTCTGTACGGTGAAGGCGATGTAGACAAGACCATGGAAATCAGTACCCGTTGTGGCCAGGATTCCGACTGTAACCCCTCTAATGCTATTGCTGTCTTAGGTATCATTAAAGGTTTCAGCAGCCTGCCTGAAGCATATCAGGATGCTGTTAAACAAGTTGGAGATACACTCTTCATACATACAAGCTATTCATTCAATACGCTGGTAAAGAGAACAGCGGAATATGCAAAAAAAATCATAGCCCAAAATGGTGGAAAAGTTACAGATACAGACGTTACCTTTACACCCCAACAGCCAGAAGCCTTCCCGATGGAAGATGCTTTCCCCAAGACTGTACTCGACAAGCGAGTATCCATCAACGATACCGACAATTGGTCATTAAAAGGCAATTGGAAATCTGATGAGAATAAATGGGCCAAGTACAGTGAGAAGAGCGGTGATGAAATCAGCTACACTTTCGAAGGAACAGGCGTTTCTATAGAAGGATGGTGGGTAAAAGACGGTGGTAAAGCCGATGTATATGTAGATGGCAACTTCAAGCGCACCATCGATTGCTATTTTGACTACGCCGGACAAGAGCACCGTGGCATCAACATCTTCCACGTACTCAACTTGCCTCAAGGAAAGCATACCGTGAAACTGGTTGTAAAAGGAGAAAAGAGACCCGAATCAGCCGGATGTAAAGTGGCTATCACCGGTGCTGTTGTTTACAAAACCGCAGACAAGAATAATGTCAATTACAAATTTTCCTTCCAATAAAACGACACAAACCATCATAAACAACACATTTACATAATTACCAGGTACGCACTGGTCGGAGTAGAAGAAGCATATCAGAAGACATTTTCTAATCCTACACGGTGCGTACCTTTCTTGTTTTCATATGTATATGACACCAAAATCAACCTTATTATCGCTCACACTATTCTGCTGCAGTTTTCTTCATGCCCAATCAGACAGCATGCAGCGCAATGCTGATAAGAAAATGGCACCTCGCATTCAGGCCATTGCACAAAAATGCAACCAGTCGGAATTCGGGATAAACACCTTTGTTTTCGACCCGTCAATGGACATGAATGAAATACAGGAACTACTTGATTCCATTCATGCCGGACTGACATTTCCCGATTATGAATTCACCAGCCAACGATATGCCTATCTGTTCAAACCGGGTGTCTACCAGCTCGACATACAAGTAGGCTATTATACGCATGTCATCGGTCTTGGACAGTCTCCCGACGATGTCGTCATTCAAGGCGCAGTCCGTTCCAATGCCACCAAAGGCCACGTCCTTTGTAATTTCTGGCGTTCGGTAGAAAACCTTACCATCGAACCTACTGGTGGCAACAACATCTGGGGTGTATCACAGGCTGCTCCCCTACGCCGTGTCCATGTAAAAGGCGACCTGACTCTGTTTGAAGGAGCCTCCAGCGGTGGATTCATGGCAGACTGCAAAATAGATGGAAAAGTAATATCGGGCTCGCAACAGCAATGGTTTTCCCGCAACAGCGAGTTCCAGCAATGGGACGGAGGCGTATGGAACATGGTATACCTCGGTGTTAAAAACGCCCCAGCCGAAGACTGGCCGGAAAAACCAGTAACCACTATTCCACTTACTCCCGAAGTAAGAGAAAAACCATATTGGACATTTACCAACAACACCTACCAACTCGTTATTCCCGGCCTGAAAAAGAACTCGGAAGGCATTGACTGGAGCAACACCCGATTGAAAGAACAACGCATCCCATTGACAGACTTTCATATTGCTTACCCTGGCAAAGACAATGCAGCCAGCCTCAACAAAGCCCTGCAACAGGGCAAACACTTGCTGTTTACCCCCGGCATATACCAACTGGAAGAAAGTATCCGCGTCACACGTCCAGGAACAGTAGTCATGGGTATCGGCATGGCCACCCTCATTCCTCAGCACGGCAACAAGGCTTTAAGTACAGCCGATGTTCCCGGCATCAGCATCATCAGCCTTGTAGTTGATGCTTCCTCTACCCCATCAGAAACATTAGTGGAAATTGGCGATAAACACCCCACCACCAAGAAGCACAAGAAAGACCCCATTTTCCTCTACGACGTATTCTTCCGCATAGGTGGTGCCCAGGAAGGCTCTGCCAACAGTTGCATGACCATCAACAGCAACAATGTCTACGTCGACCACGCCTGGTTTTGGCGAGCCGACCATGGCAATGGAATAGGTTGGGACAAAAGCAAATGCGCCAACGGGCTCATTGTAAACGGCCATGACGTTACCGTCTACGGACTCTTCAACGAACACTTTCAAGAGTACCAAACCATTTGGAACGGCGAACGTGGACGTGTATATTTCTATCAATGCGAACTTCCCTACGACCCGCCCACAAATGACATCTGGAGCCACGACAACATTCTAGGCTATGCTTCCTACAAAGTGGCCGACCATGTCAAGAAACATCAGGCATGGGGAATAGGCATCTACGGATTCTTTGACACTCCCCTCATCGTTGACCGGCTGATAGAAACCCCGGCAAGCGTAGAAGACAGTTTCTACCACAAAGTAGGCATCATGCTTGGCTGGAACAAAAAAACCGATACTGTTTTCAGACACATCATCAACGACAAAGGTGGACCCGTAGATACCAAACAAAGGAAACAGACCATGAAATAAAATTAGAAACAGGCTTTTGGAGGGAACCAGACAGTACTGGGAAAAAGGGACGACAGACAATGCAAGCATCAAAAACGCCCCTGAAGCCTATCTGACAAAAGGCCATCTGCCCCACCTGCACATACCGCTTCATAATAACAAGCATCTGACTGTAACCACCTTTCTTACCGTTGTATTCCTCCGGTCCCTAATGGCTACAATTTCCTCCAAAAGCCATACACAAAACAATCTTAGCGATAACCTACAACCATGAACATCAAAATTGCCTATCTGGCACTAGCCTTTTGCTCCGTCAACAGCATTGCACAAGACAAAATCTTCCCGGGAGCAGACGAAAACACCCCTTCACGTTCGCAATATTCATCTTGGATTAACCATACCAACGAAGGAACCGACGAAAAGCAGACGCTTACCAACCTGCAATTTTTCCAATGGATGCATGATGAATATGGTATGATATTGGACATTTATGCCATGGATGCCGGTGTCATCGACGGAAAAGGATTCTATGGTAACAGCCAATCAGAGCGCTTCAGAAACAAGTTTCCGCAACACTTCACCAACATCTGTAATGCCGGCAAAAAGATGCATACCCGACTGGGAATTTGGGGAGGCCCCGATGGATTTGGAAATACTCCAGAAAAAGCCGCTGCCAGAAAAGAAGAAATGATTTCATTATGCCGGGACTACGACTGGGCTCTATTCAAATTCGACGCCGTATGCGGTCCTCTACGCCCGGAGAAAGAAGATGAATTCATAGACATGATGACCCAATGCCGCCAATATTCACCCGACCTTATCCTGCTGAATCACCGACTGGGCCTAAACAAAGCACGTCCCTATGCAACCACCTTCCTCTGGCAAGGGCAGGAAACATACATTGACGTACATACATCGAACACCACAACTGCTCCCCATCACAGGGCTGGAGCCTTGGCCCGAGGACTTACCCCCGGCCTGCAACGACTGGCAGAAGACTGTGGCGTATGCATCTCCTCATGCCTGGACTATTGGGAAGACGACCTGATATTGCAGGCCTTCAACAGATCACTGATTCTGGCTCCGGAAATATACGGCAACCCTTGGTTGCTCAACGATGACGAATTCCCTCTATTGGCACGCATCTACAATCTGCATAGGAAATATGCCGACATACTGACGCAAGGCATGACTTTGCCTGCCACTTATGGTCCTTATGCCGTATCGAGAGGTAACGACAACACACGTTTCCTGACACTCCGGAATCTAAATTGGAATTCCATTACATACACCATCAACCTGAACGAAGAAATAGGTTTGAAAGCAGGCCAGCGAATCAAAGTTAAACAATACCACCCTACCGAACGCATAGTGGGATACTATCAATATGGTGACAAAATAGAAGTGACAGTTCCTTCCTACCGTTCTCTATTGCTGAAAGCCACCTCCACGGAAGAGAAAGAAACAGAACTGACAGGTATTGACTATCAAATTATCAAAGATATTCCCGGCGAAAACATCCAAATCAAGCTGTTAGGACTTCCCGGAACCGACGCCGAAATTTCTCTGCCCAGTAATGGAAAATACAGCCAGGCGCTTATCGACGGAAAACCCTGTACTCAAATACTAAAAGACGGCAAAACTAAAATCCACTTTCCTGGTAAGAAACTGCAAGACAACTACCATAGAAAGATAGGCGATTTAAAACCGGTAAGCATACCAGAAGATGCTGCCACCTTATACGAAAGCACTGTTTTTGCAGCCGACAACAACGCCCTCGAAGTGCGTTCTCTGCAAAGATCGGGAGAAACCCGATTCAATGCTGTAAAGGCAGCCCGCGACGCCTTCTTCAACCAAAAGACTTTCGTCAGCAGAGGCCTTTGGGACAAAAATCTGTTCGACGGAGACATGAAAACCGGTTTCTGGCCAAGCAATAGATTTGGAACAGAAAGCAAAATAAAAGGCGGATGCTTCCGATTAGACCTTGGACAGACTGAACAAGTCAGCAAAATAGTACTCAAACTATCAGCCGACCGTGACCTTGAACCGCTACAAACAGAAGAATCGGCCACTGCAGAAATATCGACAGACTTGATTAATTGGAGAAAAATATTTTTCCTTACCGGGAAAAATATGGAAATAGTCATCAACGACTCTGTCAGATATCTGAGAATGCCGCAACAGCCCAATGCCATCGCAGAAGTGGAAGTCTATCACAACGGAACAAAAATAGACCCTGCAAACTTCCGTGCCAGCAACCTTTTTGCCCCCGAAAGCGCCATGCCATGCCAAGCAGCCTGGAAACACGAATTCAGCCTCAGCGAAGTGGCCGACAACAGTTACCTGTGTGTTGCCATCAATGGCAAACACGGAATAGAAGGAGCTTATGCCGCCTTGAAAATTGACGGGGAATATGTAGGTGCTCCCGACAGAGCACTTTCTTATCCGTCAAACACTTGGGAATATATCAACAAAAGGACTGATTCGAACTATACCTACTATTTTCCTATAGACAAAACAATGGCTGGAAAAAAGATTGAGGTGTTCGTCTTAGCCTATCAGGCCGAAAACATACAGCTTCAGCCTGAAGTATGGCTTAGTGCCTATCCCATACCTTTCAAGCAAAAGGTTCTGACGCTAATACCTCAAAAGTAGACCCAAGACTGGGCCAAGGCCCTGCATCTCGGTATTTAAAGCTGTAATGTCACATGTACAGCACAGGTCAAAACCTAAAAAACATACTAAGGCTACAAAACTTGGGCAGCAAAGTGCCCTAAGCCTTCCTCAATCAATCAATGAGTCCGGAGCAGTATTTCCTTTCTTACTGGCCCGGGCTCATTATTTTCTGATACCCCGTTCAAGAAACACCAACCCTATGCTCTCATTGCACAGCAAACCCCAATACATGGACTTCAAATACCATGCAAAGCCAAGTTAGACTACAAATACCAGTCTCCTGAATTGTTCTATTTTTCAGATTCTTCTTTCTTCAGACCCTCCAAAACCCCTATTTCTTCGTTCCTAAAAGAACGAACTTGGTACGAAGAAGGTACGACTGAGGTACGAATAGGGTACGAACAGGGTCATTTTTGGTCAATTCTTCAGATTTTGAAAAATCAAAGAATGATAAAGCACGGACACGGAGACCTTACCTTGGACAATCAGAAGAGTGACCGGCCGTTATTCTGAACTTATTTAGCGCCGTGCCTCATACACACATGTGAGACTAGCAGGCTGCCCATAGCGAAAAATACAATACACCAAAGTATCGGAATATACTCCGACAAAGATATTCATATAAAATGCAGTTCCATGCGTTCCACATCAGAAAGTCTATTTATTCCAAATTTACCAATCTATTTATCAATACGTTAACACGCGCAAAACCGACACTAATAGTATTTGGGTTTACAATTTCGCATATCATTCTCTACTTTCAGCTATTCTAAGTATCTACTATTTTTGTCACACTATTAAAAACAATCAATAAAACAGTATACCAATGAAAAGCAATAGCCAAGAAAATCGTAAGAAAATCCTTGTAATAGGCAGTAGTAACACCGACATGGTCATCCAGTCACCCCACCTGCCCCGTCCGGGTGAGACCGTTGTTGGAGGAACTTTCTTTATGAATCCGGGAGGTAAAGGTGCCAACCAGGCTGTAGCTGCAGCGCGACTCGGAGGCAACGTCAGGCTGATTTGCAAAACCGGCAATGACATATTCGGCCACCAATCGCAGCAACTATTCGAAGAAGAAGACATAGACACATCCTACATCCTTTCAGACAACAATTCGCCATCAGGCGTGGCACTGATTTTTGTCGACAATAAAGCAGAGAACTGCATTGCTGTGGCGCCCGGTGCCAATGGCTCACTCAGCCCCGCCGACATACAGGCTTCAGAAAAAGCCATTGACGAATCCGACATCGTGCTGATGCAACTCGAAATTCCGATGGAAACCGTCAGCTTCACGGCCCAGATGGCATCGGAAAAGGGCAAAACGGTTATTCTTAACCCGGCTCCCGCACCTGCACCCGGTGTACTGACGCGCGAACTGTTGCAACACATCTATCTTATTATCCCCAATGAGACCGAAGCCGAAATCATCTCAGGTATCACCGTCACCGATTATCCCAGTGCCGTTGCCGCTGCCCGCAAAATCATGGAAATGGGTGCAAACAACGTCATCATCACCCTGGGCAGCAAAGGAGCACTCTTGTGCAATGCCGAATCGGAAGAACTGATTCCTGCTATTCCTGTAAAGGCTGTTGATACGACGGCTGCCGGCGACTGTTTCTGCGGTGCACTGACACAGGCCATTGCCGAAGGGCGCACACTGGGCGACGCCGTAAAATTCGCCGCCAAGGCTGCTGCTATTTCTGTCACTCGTCAAGGAGCACAATCGTCAGCACCATATCGTGCCGAAGTAGATGTTTTTTAAAATACACGACTAATTAAATTACTGATTTATTAATCTTTTAATCTATACCACACATGTTTATTGTAGACAATTACGCCCTGGCAGTATTCTTCTGCATCATCACTATGCTGTGCTGGGGTTCATGGGGTAATACCCAAAAAATGACAGACAAAAACTGGCGTTTCGAACTTTACTATTGGGACTATGCGCTCGGCATCCTGCTATTCAGTCTCCTGCTGGGCTTCAGCCTGGGTAGCATCGGCGAGCAGGGCCGCTCCTTTGTTCCCGACCTCATGCAGGCCGACACCAACAATCTGCTGAGCTGCATTCTTGGCGGTGTCATTTTCAATGCGTCCAATATCCTGCTGACAGCCTCCATGGCACTGGCCGGCATGGCCGTAGCTTTCCCGCTCGGTGTGGGTATCGCTCTGGTACTGGGTGTATTCGTCAACTACTTTACGGCCCCCAAGGGCGATGCAGTCATTCTGTTCACCGGTGTACTGCTCATCATGATAGCCATCATCTGCAACGGTATTGCTGCCGGCAAGATGGAAAGCAATGGCAACAGTAGCAACCAGACCAAGAAAAAAGGCATTGTACTGGCTCTTATTGCTGGCCTGCTCATGGCGTTCTTCTACCGTTTTGTAGCTGCAGCCATGGACCTCAACAATTTCGAGTCGCCCACAGCCGGCATGCTTACCCCCTACTCGGCATTCTTTGTATTTGCCCTTGGACTTTTCCTGAGCAACCTGGTATTCAACAGTTTCATCATGCGTCATCCTTTCAGCGGAAGCCCTGTGCGCTTTGCCGACTACAAAAACGGTAAAGCATCAACCCACCTTGTAGGCATATTGGGTGGCTGCATCTGGGCTTTGGGCACCTCGCTCAGCTACATTGCTGCCGGCAAGGCCGGTGCCGCCATTTCCTATGCCTTAGGTCAGGGAGCTCCCATGATAGCTGCCATTTGGGGCGTATTCGTATGGAAGGAATTCAAAGGTGCACCCAAATCGGTCAATATGCTTCTTACACTGATGTTTGTCCTGTTCATTGCAGGTTTGGGACTTATTGTTGTATCAGGAGGAAATTAAACCATGAGAATACAGCAACTATTATCTAGACGCGGATTACTGTGTGTAGCCATGCTAGGATGTGGCTGCACACTGATGGCACAAGACATCACCCTGCCTGCCGTATTCAGCGACAACATGGTGTTGCAGCAAAACGCCTCTGCCCCTATCTGGGGAGGGGGCGTAGGCGGCCAAGAGATTAAAATTGTAGCCAGCTGGCAGCCCAACGACACCTTGTCTGCCAAGATTGACCCTTATGGCAAATGGAAAGCCCTGTTGCCCACCGGAAAGGCCGGTGGTCCATACACGCTGACCATCATCAGCCAGAATTCGACCAAGACGCTGAAAAACATTCTACTGGGCGAGGTATGGTTGTGCAGCGGCCAGTCGAACATGGAGTGGCGGGCTCAGATAGGAATCAAAAACAAAGAGGAAGAAATAGCCCAGGCTGATTATCCGCAGATTCGTCTGTTCAATGTTCCTAACCGTGGTTCGGACAGTCCGCAGGAAGACTGCGACGGCAACTGGGTAGAATGTACTCCCGAGACAATGCCGCTTCACAGTGCCGTAAGCTACTTCTTTGGCCGCGAGCTGCACAAGCAGCTGAATGTCCCTATCGGGCTTATTACGGCCGAATGGGGCGGTACGCCGGCCGAAGTATGGCTGCTTCCTAAAGAAAGAGTTGAAGGCGACTGGCTGCTTCAGGCCAACAAGCCTGCACAGACATACGACATGTGGCCTACCCAAAGCGGAGTGCTCTATAACCAGATGATTAACCCCATCATCGACTACCGGTTGGCAGGCTGTATCTGGTATCAGGGTGAATCGAATGTAGACAAGTATGCCACTTACCACCGCGTCATGAAAGCGCTGATAGAAGAGTGGCGCAAGCGCAACGGAGAGGATTTCCCCTTCTACTTTGTGCAGATAGCTCCCTTTGCCTATGGCAGTCCCTACGGTCTGTCGGCCTTGCTACGCGAACAACAGGAAATGACATGGAAGGAAGTGGCCAACACCGGTATGGTAGTGACCAATGACCTGGTAGACGATGTGCACAACATTCATCCGCAAGACAAACAGAACGTGGGCCTGCGCCTGGCCAACTGGGCACTGAGCGAAAAATACGGGCAGACTGGCCTGACGTACAAAAGTCCGACTTTCAAGAGCATGCGCCGACATGGCAACAAGCTGATTATTTCACTAAACAATGCACCGAAAGGAATTTATGCAAAAGGAAAGAGTATAAAAGGTTTAGAAGTTTTCAATAATACAGGTAAATATATAAAAGTCGCAAGCAGAATAGAAAACGGTGAACTGGTCATTTCGGGACGATACCTCGAAGCACCCGTCACCGTGGCCTACTGCTTCAACGACACATTGACAGGCAACCTCTTCTCTTGCGAGGGAGCATTGCCAGTAGCACCTTTCCGGGCATTTGAAGATGGTGGAGAGGCATGCAGGCCACAGCCGCTCGTACAATATGCCGTAAACGACATCTTTAAGCATGCAGGCATGCAGCAGGCACGTGTCAACGGATACCTGTCGGGCTGGATGAGCCGCAACATAGAGAACAGACTGCTGCAGATTGACGAAGCCGGACTGATAGAACCCTACATCAAACGTCCCGGCAACCATCCGTGGGCAGGAGAACACGTAGGCAAATACCTGGAAAGCGCAGCCAACACCTGGTTGCGTACCCACGACGAAAGAGTAAAAAAACAGATGGACAGAATGGCCATACTGCTCATCGCTTCGCAACTGGAAGACGGCTACTTGGGAACATATCCTGATAAAGACCGCTGGACAGGCTGGGACGTATGGTCGCACAAGTACAATCTGTATGGCTTGCTGGCTTACTACAAGGCTACCGGATATAAGGGAGCACTGGAAGCCTGCCAGAAGATGGGCGACCTGCTATGCAGTACATTTGGCACACAGCCTGGACAAAAAGACATCATAAAGTCGGGCACACATGTAGGAATGGCAGCGACCAGCATTCTGGACCCCATGATTGAGCTTTACCGATATACGGCTGACAAAAAGTATCTGGACTTCTGCCATTACCTTATTGACGCCTGGGAACAGGAAAACGGGCCGAAAATCATGAGCGACCTGGCAAACAAAGGGAAAGTGAACCAGACAGCCAACGGGAAAGCATACGAAATGCTGTCCAACCTGCTGGGATTAACCAACTTCTACAGACTGACGGGTGAAAGCAAATACCTGAATGCAGTAGCAACGGCATGGAACGATATTGTAGAAAACAGGCTGTATGTGACCGGCACTACCAGTTCGTGGGAATACTTCCGCGACGACAAGATGCTGCTTGCCGGCAACGAAAACGGTGTGGGCGAAGGCTGTGTCACCACCACGTGGCTGCAACTGAACCAGGCACTGTTTGAGACTACCGGTGAGATGAAATACATGGACGAAGCAGAAAAGACCATATACAACCATCTGCTGGCTGCCGAAAACCCGCATACTGGAAACGTCAGCTATTTCACTCCGCTCATGGGCGCACATCCGGGCACAAACCATATTACCTGTTGCATGTCCAGCATTCCACGGGGCATTGCGCTCATTCCAAATTCCGCGTTCGGAATAGTCAACCACGCTCCTACCCTGTTGCTGTACGAAGCCGGGGAGTATGAAACAAGTTACAATCAAGGCCGGGGCAAGAAAAACATCCGCCTGACAATGAAGGTAGAAACCTCTTTCCCCGAAGCAAATGCCACGACAGTCACCATCCAGGTATCTTCGGCTTGCCAGATGCCTTTGGCTTTCCGCGTGCCGGAATGGTGTACCTTTTATGTGGCCAGCGTAGGCAATGATACCTTCAATGGCGTACCGGGAGAAATCCTGACCATCAGCCGCACCTGGAAGACCGGAGACAAAATCAACATTTCGTTCCAGACTCCCATAACCCGTCTGGATGGCGGGCAAAGCTATCCTTTCCATGTTGGTTTCAAGAAAGGACCGCAGGTGCTGGCCTTTGACGATAAGGTTAATTCCTGGAAAACGAACGAAACAAAGAAGAACGGATTTGACCTGACCGACGCACAGCCTGACAGCAGTAACCATACAGAGCTGCTGCCCAAGGAATGGTTTGGCAAACAGGCCTATAAAATCAACGACCAGCAGAGCAATGACATCATGCTTGTGCCCTATGCTGAAGCCGGACAGAAGGAAGGAAATGTCAGCGTATGGTTACCGCTGACCTGGAATCAACATAAGTAAAAGATAAAACGACAAAAAACGACCCAACATGAAAAAGACAATAATACGTATATGCAATATCTTCGCACTGTTCTGCGTCACTTCCTTGTCGGCACAAACATTGCCTACAGAACAACGGGTGGAGGAATTGCTGAAACAAATGACCCTGGAAGAAAAAATAGGGCAGCTCAATCAATATACCGGCGACCGTCTGCAGACCGGTCCCCGTGCCATCAGTACAGACAAGAAGGCCGAAATTCGTGCCGGATGTGTTGGTTCTATGCTCAATGTCATAGGGGCTTCCACCATCAGGATGATGCAGGAGGAAGCCATGAAGAGCCGACTGAAGATTCCCTTGCTGTTTGCCCTTGACGTTATCCACGGTTATCGGGTTACATTCCCCATTCCACTGGCCGAGTCGGCCAGCTGGGATTTAGCCGCCATTGAGAAAGCTGCCCGCATCGCAGGTAAGGAAGCTGCCGCTGCCGGCCAGCACTGGACGTTTGCTCCCATGGTAGACGTCACACGCGACCCACGCTGGGGACGCGTCATGGAGGGCGCCGGAGAGGACACATATCTGGGTTCACTCATTGCCGCAGCACGCGTAAAAGGATTTCAGGGCGAAGGCGGCACAGACGGCGTGATGGCCTGTGCCAAGCACTTCGCTGCCTATGGAGCCGCACAGGCAGGACGCGATTACCATACGACCGACATGAGCGACCGCACCTTATGGGAAACTTACTTACCTCCGTTCAAAGCGGCTGTCGACGCCGGAGTGAAGACTTTCATGACCGGATTCAACGACCTGAACGGCATCCCCGCAACCGGTAATCCGTATTTGCTCCACGACATACTGAGAGACAGATGGAACTTTCAGGGAACGGTAGTAAGCGACTGGGGAGCCATAGGCGAAATGATAGCACACGGATACTGTACGGACGGTGCTGAAGCCGCATTGAAAGCCTTAAAGGCAGGCTGCGACATTGACATGGAAAGCCGCTGCTATATCAACAACCTGAAGAAACTGGTAGAAGAAGGAGTTATCAGCGAAGCTGAAATAGACAATGCAGTCAGACACGTACTGACTTTGAAATTCGAATTGGGCTTATTTGAAGACCCCTTCCGCTTCTGCCATGAAGAGCGTGAAAAAGCCGTATTGAATCATCCTGAGCATCATGCCTTTGCCAAAGAAATGGCAGAAAAGAGCATTGTATTGCTGAAGAACGAACAGTCAGTGCTTCCTCTGAACAAACAAAAGAAAATAGCCTTAATAGGCCCGTTGGGTAAATCGAAGACTGACATGAAAGGATTCTGGTCAATAACCTGGGACGACAATGAACTGGTATCGCCTTACGAAGGCTTACTGAAACGCGTCCCGAAGGGTACTACGGTTTCCTATGCCAAAGGCTGTGACATAAAAGGGAACAGCACTGATGGATTTACAGAAGCTGTGAAACTGGCCAAAGAATCGGATATCGTCATCATGGCGGTAGGTGAAGCTTTTGACATGAGTGGTGAAGCAAAAAGTCGCTCGGACATCAGCCTGCCTGGCGTACAAGAGGAACTGATAAAGGCCGTGAAAGCCACAGGCAAACCGGTGGTAGTACTGATAATGGCTGGCCGCCCCTTGGTATTTGAATGGACTGCTACGCATGCCGATGCCATCCTTTACACATGGTGGCTGGGGTCGGAAGCAGGAAATGCCATTGCGTCGGTGCTCTATGGAGACTATAACCCGGCAGGCAAACTGACAATGACTTTCCCACGTTCGGTAGGACAGATTCCTATTCATTACAACATGAAAAATACCGGACGTCCTGCACCCGACCAGGATAAGATTTCGTATGGTTCGGCCTATCTTGACATTCCCAATTCACCACGCTATGCCTTCGGATACGGACTTAGCTATACTACTTTTGCCTACTCCGACCTGAAACTCAGCACCACTCATCCAAAATTGGGAGAAAACATAGAGGTAACCTGCACCATCACCAACACAGGCAAATATGCGGGTGAAGAAGTGGTGCAACTCTATCTGCGCGATATCAGC
The DNA here is from genome assembly GCA_900553815.1 of uncultured Bacteroides sp. Taxonomy (GTDB): domain Bacteria; phylum Bacteroidota; class Bacteroidia; order Bacteroidales; family Bacteroidaceae; genus Bacteroides. Next base: position 14,755 of record USEY01000049.1, on the reverse strand, counting down.
GCCTCGGTGACAAGACCGGTGAAAGAACTGAAAGGATTTAAAAAGCTTATGCTACAACCGGGTGGGTCAAAGCAAGTATCATTCAGCATAGGAATGAAGGAGCTCACCTTCTATGGCGTAGATATGCGTCCTACGGTAGAGCCGGGAGAGTTCAACCTGATGATTGGAAGCTCGTCAGACAACATCCTGCTTGAGCAGAAATTCTATTTGCAAAAACCTTAATTTCATCCATCCCTTCGTGAGCCCGGACTGCCCAATACAAGCCCAGGAAGGCAGCCACAAGGTTCATGAAGGGATATATTTTATCATTGCCTTCAATCCAAACCGTGATTGTTTACCTAAATCACAACACAAGAGACACAAAACACATCTTTTACAGACAAGAAGCCCAACGGCACAAAGCATCATAATTTCAAGCAAACTTATTTTCATCAAGCCATGAAAGCCATATTGTTCATCATTATCCTAATGTTTAATTCCGTCCTGCACCTCTTTGCCCAAGAGAAGGACATCCCGGAGACCTATCTTTCCAAACATTTTAAAGTACAATACACCATTGCCACGCACGACAGCACGGCTCAGGTATTCCACACTCAAAGCAACCAACCCGACACAAGAGGATTCGATGTGTCATGGACCAACATACCCGTAAGCCAAGGCCAAGAAACCCTTGTACGCATAAAAGGCACCGAAACGATAAAAAAAGCCGTTATCAGACCCCGCCAGCAACATATTGACTACAACCTATCGGAGGGCGTATTGGAACTGAAGCTCAAGGAACCGATAAAGATGTCGGTCGAAATAAACGGAGATTCACTACACCCACTGTATCTGTTTGCCTATGAGAACAAACAAAAATTACCCAAACAAAACGAGATTGTACGCTTTGCTCCCGGCTATCATGCTATAGGCGAACATTTCCCCATAAAAAGCAACACCACCTATGTGCTCGAAAGAGGCGCTTACCTGAAAGGAAGCTTCTATGCCAAAGGTACGGTGGAAAACGTCACGTTTACCGGACAGGGAGTGATAGATGCCGGCGAACAGACCTGGCAGCATCCGTTGGACGGACTTCGTTCAAACATCCAGTTTGAAGACGGCAGAAACATACGGATAGAAGGAATTACCCTAATCAATGCAGGAAATTTCCAGTTCAAGTTGCAGACCAAAGCAAATGGAACCGGCATTAAATTCAAAGGGGTAAACATGATTGGCTGGAACCGCAATACCGACGGAATACATATCTCAGACATGGACTGGAAAGACCATCCGATAGTGGGTAACGGGAAAAATACAAAGCTGACTGTTGAGGATTGCTTTATAAGAGCCAACGATGACGCCATCCTGCTCTGCGATGGAGTGGCAGAATGTACGGTCAGGAACTGCTATTTTGTTGACGATGGAGATGGAGCTACATTTTGTCTCAGTTGGGGAGCACATCAGCCTGTCAAGAAGGTAAGGGTCAGCCAGTGCTACATACTGTCCAAACAAAAGGACAACCCGGTATTCCGTGCCAATCATGCCGGTGAAGCCCATATCAACAACGTCATCTTCAAGGATATATACATAGAAGGCAATGCCAACTGTCTGGTAGGCCTATACATAACCCCTCACCGTTATGACCCAGATCCTGCCTTTGGTTCTATCAGCAACATCCGGTTTGAAAATATTTATTTACAGGGAAAATGCAAGGCCAACTTTATACATGGTCTGAACAAACAGCACAGAATTTCAGATGTCCGGTTTAAGAACCTGTATATAAACGGCAAACATATAACATCTGCAGAAGAAGGTCTTTTCAGCATCAATGAGTTTACCGAAAATATCAGCTTTGAATAAAATACGAACCTATACCTTATCATAAATGCCCCAAGTATCCCGTCAAGAATGGCAGGATACTTGGGGCAAAACAGCTGGCAACATCCAGCAAAGCTATTATCAGAGAGCAGTCTCTCAATTCCATATTTGCAGGACTTCATTATAGCGGAACGAATATGCACCGGCAATCCGGCCTCTCACCGCCATCATCCCTTCCTACAGAAACGATGTCACCTCGCCAATATCCTTGCGCGTAAACTCACGCAACGCATCGGGTCCCGGATAACCCAGCGGAATTAAAGCGACAGGCTCCATGCCATCGGCCAGACCTAAGACATCCTTGCAGACAGCAACATCGAAATTGCATACCCAGCAAGTGCCAAGACCCTGCTCTGCCGCAGCCAGACAAATGTGTTCAGTGGCTATAGCAGCGTCAATGTCGGCATGCTTCTTACCGTCGCACGAGCGTACCCAAGCTTCCTGCACGCGGGCACAGACCACAATACACGCCGGTGCCTCGGCAAACCACTTGCCATGATAGCACGTTGCCAGCCGCTCCAACCAACGGGCATCTTGCACCACAATGAATTGCCACGGCTGCCTGTTGACTGCCGACGGAGCCACCCGAGCACATTCCAAAATATAATCCAGTTTTTCTTTCTCAACCGCCTGCTGCGTGTAGTGCCTAACAGAGCGGCGCTTCTTTGCCAGTTCCAGAAAATTCATAATCGTATATCATTAAATCAAATATAAATCCACATTCTATCCCCAAAGGTGCACAAGCCCGGACCCCACCAAGGTTGTAACGGGACTCAAATATAGCACATTTATGCCAAGATACGAAACATAATTCCGCTGGTCACGAATATATGGCATTAAAAAAAACAACGGTTCTACCTATATAACCACGTGTACGAAAGCCGGTAAAGCATACGCATCATGTTAAGCGAATTTTTAAAAGATAGCAGTTAACTCCCAACCCGATAGTAGTTAACACTTAACGCGATAGCAGTAAACTGCTAACGGGAAAGGAGTTAACTGCTAACACGGAAAGTCTTAACTGCTAACATTTGCCGGAAATTCAAATTCACAAAATCGGATGAATACATTATAAAACAGTGATTAATCATCTCACTGTCTATAACTTCGGCTGAAGGAATCGCATATCCGGAATTGAAACGTGAAAAAAGCGACCATGTCCCGATGCTGGACATGGCCGCTTTTCTATCATAATGTTGCCACAAAGTCAGAATCCCTGAGCCGGGACAGTCAAAGCCGACACCCGCAGACGGGCTACTTGGCAAACATTTTTTCAATATCTTCTTCCTTGATAGTAGTCAGGACGGTGCGTCCGTCAGGAGTATAGTTAGGCGAAGGACAGGCAAAAAGGTTGTCCACCAGACTGGCCATCTCATCGTTGGTAAGCACCTGCCCGTAGACAATAGCAGCCGCACGCGCCAAGGTCAGTGCCAGCATGCTTTGCACTTCTTCCTTCACATCGCTACCCTTTTCCATGGCCGTGTGCACCATGTTCTGAACCACTTCTATCGGGTTCAGCCCGTCGATGCCCGAAGGCACACCGTTGATGGCATAGCTGCCACCGCCCAGCGGAGTGAGTTCGAAGCCAATGAACGAAAGGTCTTCCATGATGCTTTCGAGCACAGCTGCCTCCGAAGCCGGCAGGGTGATGATTTCAGGGAACAGAACACCCTGTGCCGCGCCTTTCTTCTGCCTGATTTGGTTCATGTAGCGCTCATAGAGCACACACAGGTGGGCACGATGCTGGTCTATCAGCATAAGTCCCGACTTTACGGAAGTCAGGATGAAGCGTCCTTTGAATTGCAGGTGCTGCACGCCCTTCTCCACCGATGGAGCCGAAGCATAGAGCCCGGTGGCCGACTGGGAAGCCTGTACCTCAGAGGGCATCACTTCGCCGCTTTCTTCCGATTCGGCCATTGAAGGGATGCTCCAGCTTTCCTCAGCCTGCGGTTCCTGGTCGTCCTGGCTGCCGGCATTCATGCGGCTGGCTTTCTCCACGCCGGCATAGAGTGCTTCCCAATCAACGTTTCTGGCCGATGACGAACTGCCACCACCGTAAGAAGCAGTGCTTTTGAAGGGATTGAAATCGGAATTGTAGTGCACCTGAGGCGCCTCAATGGGACGCTGCTGTGTGAAGACGGGTATGTCGGGCATGTCTTCGGTGTCGAAGTCGATAGTAGGGATGGCATTGAACCTGCCCAGCGACTCCTTGACTGCCGCCGAAAGAATCTGCCAGATGGCCTGCTCGTTCTCAAACTTTATTTCGGTCTTGGTGGGATGTATGTTGACATCAATATTGGCAGGGTCTACGTCGAAGTAAACAAAATAGGAAATCTGCTCGCCGGCTGGAATCAGGTGCTCATAGGCTTCCATCACAGCCTTGTGGAAATAAGGATGGCGCATGTAGCGTCCGTTGACGAAGAAGTATTGGTGAGAGCCCTTCTTGCGCGCTGTCTCGGGCTTGGCTATGAAACCCGAAATCTTGACGAGTGTCGTGTCCACCTCAAGCGAGAGCAGCTGCTGGTTCAGCTTCTTGCCAAAGACGGCCATGATGCGCTGACGCAGGGTGGTGACCGGCAGGTTGAACAGTTCGCTGTCGTTGCTGTAAAGATAGAAGGCCACATCGGGGTGTACCAATGCTATCCGCTCAAACTCGGCCAGAATGTTGCTCAGCTCGGTAGAGTTTGCCTTCAGAAACTTGCGGCGGGCGGGCACGTTGAAAAAGAGGTTCTTCACGGAGAAGTTGCTGCCTTTGGGACAGGAAACGGCTTCCTGGCTTTCTACCTTGGAACCGGCTATCACGATGCGGGTACCCAGTTCGTCGCCCTCCATGCGGGTCTTCAGTTCCACCTCGGCCACGGCAGCAATCGACGCCAAAGCCTCGCCCCTGAAGCCCATGGTATGCAGGGCAAACAGGTCGGCAGCCTCCTTTATCTTCGAAGTAGCATGCCGCTCAAAAGACAGGCGGGCGTCGGTCTCCGACATACCCTTTCCGTTGTCAATCACCTGTATGCAGGTCTTTCCGGCATCTGTCACCAGCACATGAATCTCCGATGCCTGAGCATCGATGGCATTTTCCACCAGCTCCTTGATGACGGAAGCCGGTCGCTGAATAACCTCTCCGGCCGCAATCTGGTTGGCTACCGAGTCGGGGAGTAAATGAATGATATCGCTCATTAATAGGTTCTTAAGATTAGACTATATGATGCCATTCGTAATGGCATACCATAAATAGATGAGCACGGCAATGGCTATCAGCAATATGCCCAGATGGACAGGCTTCTTGCCACTGGCCTTGCGGCGCTTCAGGTGGGTGGTAGCCTCCACGAATTTTCCCCGGATGTCTTCGGGCGAGAACTCTTTTTCGGGCAGCATGCCCAACTCGCGCTTGGCGTCTTCTTCCATCTTGGCCAGCTTTTCCTTGCGCTCATCCACATAAATATAAGGATGATTGAAGCCTCGCGGCTTTCTCATAGTGAACATTCCCATAGGCTCTTTTACTTATTTCGTTTTATGTGCATTTCTCTTGGCGAAACGGCTGGCCGCCTGTCATTCTTCTGCAAGACTTCGTCGGCCTTCTTGCCACGCCAGTTGAAAATATCGTTCTTGTCGCGCGGGCGTATGTCGGCAAACCAGGCAAAAGACGGCAGCCTGAACTTATCGGCCGGAATCTGGTCAAGCGGATAAGCCGTACCCGTGGTTTTCCCGATGAAAGTGCCCCGCTCCATCTTACGTTCCTTCAGCAGCATGCGCAGGAAACTTCCTTCGGTATAGTCGTGCATTATCAGTGAACTGTCTTTCTCCTCCACCGGATAAAAGACAACCAGCACATTGCCGTTCACATCTACCTGACGCATCTCTCCACCCTGAAAGAAGGCTTTCATCTCCTTGCCCGTAATCTGGTTGTAGTGGATGGAGTCTTTCTCCTCCACGGCTAGAGCCTGGTTGATGATGTGTGCCCAGTCTATGGTGCTGTCGTTCATGTACACCTTTATTTCCTCGCCCAACAACTGCTGGTAGCCATACCACAGGATGGGGTCGGTGTACATCGTCATGCAAGAGTCCTTGGAATTGTAGACCAGAGAGTCGCACACGGCCTGCACATCGGTGCGATAAGCGCGTACCTTGTGGTAGACACGCATTTCGCGATACATGGAGTCGGTATTCAGGTTGAAAGTGACCATGCGTAGCGTGTCGCCGTGCATGAAGAGACTGTCGCCTTGCGAGTAGTCAATGGCCACAGCACTCTTGGTGGCCAGCGCATTGCCAGTCAGCTCGTTGTAGTAGCAATAGTCGCCGGTCAGCATGTTGCGATTCAGCGTATCGTTCATCTGCACATTGTCGAAAGCTTCGCCATAGCCCAGCTTGCGGTCGTAGAACAGGCTGTCGCCTACCAACTTCTTGCTGCCGTTGGTCAGTATGGAGCGGTCGAGCAGTTCGGCCTGCTCGGTCATCGTATTGTAAATGCCTCGTTCGGAGTAGATTTGATTTTCCTGGCTGACAATGTCCGATGGACCCAATATGGTGGCAACCTTTGTCAGCGTGCTGTACTTCAGGGTATCCGAGGTAAGCGTAAACTTCGGATTGACCAACCGCACATTGTGGTTGAACACAGCCAGCTTGGTCACGGGGCTGTATTCGCCCCAGTCAGAGTCAAGGACATTCTCCTCGTCGGTCAGTGTTCCGCCCTCAAAGTAATAGCCCAGATTGAGCACACGGTCATAGTTCAGACTGTCGGTGGTAAGTACGGTGTTGCGGTTAATCATGCGCACATGCTCGCGCAGCATAGCCAGCTGCGACATGCCGTCGTAGTAAAGGTAGTCGCCATAAATGAACAGCGTATCGCCCTGTTCCATACGGACATTGCCGAAGGCTTCCACCGAATTGACCTTCTCATAAATGAGCGCACTGTCGCAAAACATGTACATGCTGTCGTGCTTCAGGCGCACTGAGCCTACCAGCACCTGTACGTCGGGCCTCTTCTGTTTGTCGGCCTGCGCCTCGTCGGCATAGAGCAGGTCAACACGCGTTTTTTTCTTTTCTGCGGTTGTGTCCTTTCGCTCCTGTGCACTGAGCCAGCAGACACAACCGATGCAGAGTAATGCTATAATTATTCTTTTATCCATCCCGGATACTTAAATGTACAGTTTCTCCAATTTTCGTTAATGCGTACGTACGTATGTTTCTGCTTTTCGCGAATCCACTTATCAAGCACTTCGTCACGACGCTTCTCCAGTACAATGGCTTTCAGGCTTTGGTAGTCTTCCGAAATGGTGGCCTTATGACCATTGGTACGGCTCTTGAGTTTCACAATCACACACTCTTCCTTACCGGTCTTCTGCGGAATCATGGTGAAGGCTTCCGAAATCTCGCCAACCTTCATCTGGTCTACTACCTTGGCTATCTCGGGCGGAAGTTCCTGCATTTCAAACTTGGATGTATTGTTGTTGGGATTGGGCAACAGACCGTGGTTATTGCGCGTATCTTTATCGTGCGACAGGATAGATGCTGCGTCTTCAAAAGAGAACTTGTTGTTGCGGATGTCATCGGCAATGGAGTCAAGACGAGCATTGGCAGCGTCAAGTGCCGTTTGAGGGATGTGCGGCTTCAGCAGGATATGACGGACCTTAATACGCTCACCACGCTTCTCCATCAGCTGGATAATGTGGAAACCGAATTCCGATTCTACTATCTTGGAAACCTTATTGGGGTCTTGCAGGTTAAAGGCAACGTTGGCAAAAGCCGGGTCAAGCTGTCCACGGCCATAGAAAGGCAGCTCACCGCCATTCAAGGCCGAACCACGGTCTTCGGAATACATACGAGCCAGCATGGCAAACGATTCGCCATTGTTGATACGCTCCGTATATTCGCGCAAGCGGCGTTTTACGTCTTCTATCTCTTCCAAAGGAATCTTGGGTTGCTGGGTAATGATTTGCACCTCTACCTGCGTGGGGATATAGGGAATACTGTCTTGGGGCAAATCCTTGAAGTACCTGCGTACTTCGGCCGGTGTCACCTTTATTTCGCCAACCAGTTTCTGCTGCATTTTCTGCACGCGCAGACCGTCGCGGGCGTTGTCGCGCAATGTCTCGCGTATCTGACTGGAAGTCTTGTTGAAGTACTCTTCCATTTTCTCGCGCGAACCAAGGTTGGTGATGTATACGTTGGTCATATAGTCCACCTGCTGTATCACTTCGGACTCCGACACTTCAATACTGTCGAGCGCAGCCTGATGAAGAAACAGCTTCTGCACCGCAATTTCTTCGGGAATAACGCAATAAGGGTCACGGTCGAACTGTCGTCTTTCGTAGATGGCATTCAGTCGTGCTTCTTCCACCTCAGACTTCAAGATAGCGTCGTCGCCCACTACCCACACCACTTCGTCAATCACATTGTCCTGGGCAAGTGCTGCCAAAGAGCCTGAAAAGGCCAGTGCCAACAAAGCTATCACTCTGATGTTCATAAACTTCTTCATTATGATGTCTGTATCTAAACTAATAATATTTAATTCTGTCTTTCTCTTCGGCCTGATGATATAAGTCGGCCTTCACCTGTTTCATGAATTCCACCTGCTTCACGTTGAGCAGCATCTCCTTCACCTGCTGACGGGCAAATTCAAAAGGAACCTGTTCGCCGGTCGGCAAGAAATCACTCACGTTCAAGAAATAATGGAATGCCGTATCCTTCAGCTCCACATGGCGGTTCTTGTTCAGGTATTCTTCCGGATTAGCCACATCCAGCGGTATCCAGTCCAGAATTTCACTCACCGGAGCCCAAGTGTCATAAAAGTATTCATACTTCACCGCATTCTGCAAACTGTACTTTTCCAAATGCTCTACCGCCTCGCGCGTTTCCGTCTTGTACCAGCGGCGTACCTGTGCCAAATGGGGTGCTTTAAGGGGAACCTTGATAAACAGTCCCTTTATCAAGGAGCTTTCAGCTTTGAACAAATCTTTGTTTTTCTGATAATAAGCGTCCAGCTCCGCATCTGTTATCTCATCCGAAAGCTGCTGTTCTATCAGGCTCTGCTGATAAGAGTGCATAATCAAGGCCTTGCGATAATTCTCAACCAGTTCGTTTATCTCGTCATTGTTTGCCACGTTGCTCTGGGCTTTTTCATAGAGCAATGTTTCTTCCAGCCATGTCCTGATATAACGTTCTACAAACTTCACACTGTCCTCTCCCGATAAATGCTTGGGCAAAGCTGCCTGTAAATCCTCATGATACAGGAAGTTGCCGTCCACCTCAACCAAAGGTGTACGTCCCCGGTGGTCATGCTGTTTATCAGAACAGGCACAACAGGCAAAAAGCAAAAAGAATCCAAGACAGGCAGTTCGAACCATTGGCAATTCTTATGTTATTCAGCTTTCGAGAACCTCGATTATAGAATACATTTATTTTTGACGTACGAAGATAGTGCTTTAATTGGTTGCATCAGTGATTATTAACGGTTTTTAAAACCTCTTGGTTTATTTCAACCTTACCGGCTGCACGCAAACGGGCCACCCATGCTGCGTTCAGATATTGTTGATAATCGGCAACAACCTGCCCCTGCACCTCTTCCACACTAGCGGGTCCCTTCTCTATCTTTCCAAAGATGGTAGTAAAAGGATATGACTCGTCCACAGGCATTTCTCTTTTTTTCTTCTTAAAGGCCAACACATCAACCGCCGCATTATCGCCCATAAGGAAAACGCCCTGCTCATAGCGCACCTGCTGCTTGCCTTCTGCATTGAAAACAAGCCTGATGCCGTCGCTCCATTCTTCCGCAGGTATTTCTTTCAGCAACTTGCGCACACGCTTACCCACACGCTTGCTGGCACAATGCAATACGATGCCCCGATAACGAGGCGTCTCCCAATGATAATCTGAGGCATGCGCTTGAAAATAAGCCTGCAGCCCGACTTCATCCTCCAATGCCTTTTGCCATACTTCCCGGTTACTCATTTCAAAGCATAACATACCTTCTCGAAACTCCTGCATCAGGTGGCGGAACTCCTCACAGTTCTCCTTCAGATGTTTGTCCTCATAATCCAGCAGGCTTTTATTCACAAAACTATCCAGCTGCCTCCTGATACCTTCCACATCGTGAGCAGCAAAGCGAGCGAAAGCCTCCCCGGTATACTCCTGTCCGTCAATCGTAAACAGGACCTGCTTCGTGCTTCCCTTGGAAAAAAGTTCGGATATGCCTTTCTCATTACGCGTATAATGGTATTTCTGCTTCAATTTCCTGATAAACGCCTGCACCCCTTTACTTCTGACGCCCAATGCCTGCAACTGATGTGCCATGATGTCAGGTTTCATTTCATCAAACGGCGCCAAATCTTCACGGGCCAGCACCTTGACTATATGTATTCCCTGTGGTGTAAAGAAAGGTTTGGAAATCTCTCCCGGCTTGAGCCGGAACACGACCTCCTCAAACTCAACCGGCATCTGCAACCGCTCCACCCAGAAAGGCTTCTTCTCGTCGGACAATCGCCGCACGCAAGCGGCAAAAGTAGCCGCAGTAGTATCTTTTTCCAATACCCTATAGACAGAATCCATCTGAAGTTCCACCCTATTCAGTTTGCTCCGCAGCACATTTTGCGGCAAATACTTGAAAATATGGCTAACCAACACCTTTCCCGACTGAGCCGCCGTAGCCATCCGGTCATAGCAACTGCGCGCTTCTTCCTCAGCAGCTCCTGCATCTATCAGATAATCCTGCAACAGCAACCGCCTGTATTCTGCCAGTTCTTGTCTGCATGCCTGTGTCGTATCAATACCCGCCGCTTCGGCCGCCGACACTTTCAGCTTGAAGTCAACGAACAGCTCTACATACTCTTTCAATGATTTCTTTTCCACTCCCGGCAAAGAGCGGTTCTTATTATAGACATATTCAAACTCAGAGCGGCGCACTTCCTTACCATTGACGCGCATCAATACAGGGTCAGTCTCCTGCCAAGCCCACAATGGCCAAGCGGAAAACAGCATACAGACAATCAGCAAACAGTTTCTAAACATGACTAACGGGTACTAATAAGGGCAACAGCCCATACTCATTTAAAGAAATAACGAAAAGCACCCGCGCATATTGCACCACGCCCATAAAAATCTCGGCATGCCGGGGCAGCCCTACAAACACGCGCGTCTTTGCAGAAAAACACAGGCGTCTTCCGGTAGAAACACAAGCGTCTTTGGGGTAGAAACACAGGCGTCTTTCGATACAAACACAAGCGTCTTTCGATAGGAACACAGGCGTCTTTTTCAGCCGGAAAAGCCTAAAATCGCAACAACCTGGTTATCAATACATTAAAAACACCATCAGAAAATCAAATTTCAATACATTGCATAGGATTCATCCTCCGACAAAAGGAAAAATGTGATATAGCCTTCCGAGCGGCAAGGGTGAACACCAACATAAAAGAACTCCCTTGCCCAAGCTGCAAACTTAGACAAGGGAGTATGTTTATATACAATGCTTTCAGTCTTTATTCAGGACGGCTGTAGTTAGGAGCCTCGCTGGTGATAGCAACATCGTGCGGATGGCTTTCCAACACACCGGCATTGGTGATACGGGTAAACTTGGCATCGTGCAGTTTCACAATATCAGCGGCACCGCAATAACCCATACCGGCACGCAAACCGCCTACCAGCTGATAGATTACCTCATACAGACTGCCTTTGTAAGGAACACGGGCTGCGATACCTTCGGGTACCAGTTTCTTCACATCGCTTGTTCCGCTCTGGAAGTAGCGGTCTTTCGAACCATTTTCCATAGCTTCCAGCGAACCCATGCCTCTATATGATTTGAACTTACGTCCGTTGAAGATGATGGTGTCGCCCGGCGACTCTTCTGTACCTGCCACCAACGAACCAATCATTACACTGTAGCCACCGGCAGCCAAAGCCTTCACCACGTCACCCGAATAGCGCAGACCACCATCGGCAATCAAAGGAATACCTGTTCCCTGCAAAGCCTTTGCCACGTCGTACACAGCCGACAGCTGAGGAACACCCACACCGGCCACAACACGGGTAGTACAGATAGAACCCGGTCCGATACCAACCTTTACAGCATCAGCACCAGCCTGAGCCAGCATTCTGGCAGCTTCACCTGTAGCAATATTACCTACAACGATGTCAATGCCCGGGAAAGCATTCTTTGCTTCCTTCAGCTTCTCTATTACATACATGGAGTGACCATGAGCAGTATCAATCACAATAGCATCCGCACCTGCGTCTACCAAAGCCTGCATACGGTCAAGTGTATCCGCAGTCACACCAACACCGGCAGCAACACGCAGACGACCCTTCTCATCCTTGCAAGCCATAGGTTTATCCTTAGCCTTTGTGATATCCTTGTAAGTAATCAGACCTACCAGTTTATTGTCCTTATCAACCACCGGCAACTTCTCAATCTTATGCTCCTGCAAGATTTTGGCAGCAGCCTCCAAGTTGGTAGTCTGGTTAGTTGTAACAATATTCTTCGATGTCATTACCTCGTCAATCCGACGGTTATGGTTGCTCTCAAAGCGCAAATCACGATTGGTAACAATACCCACCAGATGACGTTCATCATCAACTACCGGAATACCACCAATCTTATATTCTGCCATCAAATCAAGTGCAGCACCCACAGTCGAACCTCTTTTAATAGTGACAGGGTCATAAATCATACCGTTTTCTGCACGTTTCACGATAGCCACCTGACGAGCCTGCTCTTCGATTGACATATTCTTATGAATTACGCCAATACCACCTTCACGAGCAATGGCAATAGCCATCTTGGCCTCGGTAACTGTATCCATTGCGGCAGTTACAAACGGAATCTTCAAATCAATGTTTCGGGAGAATTTAGTCGACAAATCGACTGTTTTCGGCAATACTTCTGAATAAGCGGGGATTAACAATACATCATCGTAAGTCAATCCATCCATAACAATCTTATCTGCAATAAATGACATAAATGCGTATAATTTTTATTGCGTGCAAATATACACTTTTTTATCGAATTATATGTCATCCAAGCCATGAATATTTTCTAATTTACCTGCATCTTAATAGCACTTTGTCTATTCAATCCCACAGCCACGACAACCCCATCCGGCTACCCACAAAAAAAGAAAGGCTTCTTCAGTCATAACTGAAAAAGCCTTTCGTATATCTATATCTATCCCCTCCCTGTCAGCTAACCGACATCAGAGGTTCAAGAAACTGTTATGCCAATTATTCAGCACGCAGAGTGAAACGCTTGAAATCAACAACCTTCAATTCAGGATCTGCTTCTTTCAGCACTTCTCTTACGGTCTTCTTAGCATCCATGATATCTTCCTGGTTCAGCAAGCAAACCTCTTTCAAGAATTTGCCCAGACGACCCTTGGCGATATTCTGAATCATCTGCTCAGGCAGGTTAGCAGCCTTTTCTGCAGAAACAGTAGCAATGATTTCCTTTGCCTTAGCTACGTCTTCAGCTGTAATCCAGCCCTTAGCCATGTTGCTTTCCATGTGCTCTTCGCTGTCTACGTGAGCAGGATTGATACCGGCTTTCTTCAAGGCAGCCTCAACAGCTTTCTGAACCTGTTCAGCCTTAGTCTTTTCAATAGCTACTTCAATTTCTTTCTGCTTGATGTCTTCAGAAACGCCATCTTCATCAATTGCAATGGGGTTCATTGCAGCAATCTGCATGGCAACCTGCTTACCAATCTGCTCGTCAACCTTCTTGTTGAAAGCTACGATTGTGCAGAGTCCGTTTCTATTCATGTGGTTGTAAACTACAGTTTCTGCACCTTCAACCATCATATAACCGTCAAGTTCCATCTTTTCGCCAGTGATACCGCTACGGTCAACCACTGCCTGAGCAACAGTTACATCACCCAGTTGCAGTGCCTTCACTTCGTCCAGAGTCTTGCACTTGTTGGCAACAGCCAGATCCAGAATATCCTGAGTCAGTTTTACGAAATCAGCATTCTGAGCTACGAAGTCAGTTTCACACTTCAAAGCGATGATAACAGCGAAGTCACCAGCCGACTTAGCCAGCACGCAGCCTTCAGAAGCTTCGCGGTCAGAACGTTTAGCAGCTACAGCCTGTCCTTTTTCACGAATGATTTTCATTGCCTTGTCGAAATCACCTTCAGCAGCAGTCAATGCATTCTTGCAATCCATCATACCAGCACCGGTCATTTTGCGGAGCTTGGTTATATCAGCCATTGTTACAGCCATAATTTCTTCAATACTATTTTAAACGTTAATAATACCTTTATCTATAAAGCAGTTGAGAGCTGAGAACAGAGAATTGAGAATTGCCGTTTAATAGTAACTCTCAACTTTCAATTCTCAACTCTCATCTATATGATTTAAGCCTCTTCGTCTTCCTTCATGAAAGCAGCAGCCTTAGATGCGTTGATGGCATCTTCGTCAGACTTGTCCAGTCTAGCCTTGGCAGCTTTCTTCTTGCCCTTGTTAGCAGCAGGAGCTTCGCCGGCAGCTTCCATGTCAACCTTTTCAGCTTTACGTTCTTCCAGACCTTCCTGCATAGCAGCGCAGCAAGCATCCAAGATAACTTCTACTGACTTAGTAGCGTCATCATTTGCCGGAATTACGAAATCTACATTAGTAGGATCAGAGTTTGTATCAACAATACCGAATACAGGAATACCCAGACGGTTAGCCTCGCGAACTGCGATATTCTCTTTCATTACGTCAACAACGAACAGAGCAGACGGCAGACGAGTCAGGTCAGCAATAGAACCCAGAGTCTTGTCCAGTTTTGCACGCTGACGAGAGATCTGCAGAATTTCTCTCTTAGAGAGGTTTGCATAAGTACCATCGTTAGTCAGTTTGTCGATAGTAGCCATTTTCTTCACAGCCTTACGGATAGTCGGGAAGTTAGTCAACATACCACCCGGCCAACGCTCGA
>USEY01000048.1 GCA_900553815.1 uncultured Bacteroides sp. | reverse complement strand
TTATCGCCCGCCAGGGCGGGCTTAGAAGTTAAAGGCCAATAGACCTGTTACTGCCCATTTTTTCTTTTGCAAGACTATCGGCTTTAACTTCTAACAGAGCAAAGCAAAGTGATAACTTCTATAACTTCTTAACTTCCAGCGAAATATCAAATCAGAAACTTAAGTTAGAAGTTAAAAGCCAATAGTATGGACTTTGAAGAGAGAGGTATTGGCCGATAATTCTCCGAATAGCTCCTGAAAATCCTCCAAGCAATTTTGTTTGACTATAAACACACAAAAAAAAGACGGCTGCATACTCCCCGACGGGGGAGATATGCGACCGTCTTTGGTCTTTATTGGCATGGAAAATGATTTCAGTTCCTGAATACAAGTCCGTCGGTGGTGGCGTTGACATCCACGGTGATGGGACGGCTGCGGTCGACCTCCTGCGCCAGCAACTTCTTGGAGAGGTCGTTGAGCAGGTAGTGCTGGATGGCACGCTTGACAGGACGGGCACCGAACTCGGGGTCGAAGCCGGCCTGTGCCAGGAAGCTGACGGCGGCGTCGGTGAGTCTGAGCTGCACTCCGTTTTGTTCAAGCATCTGGCGCACGCCGTTTATCTGGAGCGTGACAATCTGCTTGATTTCGGGCTCGGTGAGCGGCAGGAACATGATGGTTTCGTCGATACGGTTGAGGAACTCGGGCCGTATGGTCTTCTTCAGCATGTTCATCACTTCGCGCTTGGTCTCTTCCACTATCTGGTCTTTGTTGCTACCATTCATCTTCTCCATCTGGCTCTGTATGTACGAGCTGCCCATGTTGGAGGTCATGATGATGATGGTGTTCTTGAAGTTGACCGTCCGTCCCTTGTTGTCGGTCAGTCGTCCGTCGTCGAGCACCTGTAGCAGGATGTTGAACACGTCGGGGTGGGCCTTCTCGATTTCGTCGAACAGCACTACGGAGTAGGGCTTGCGCCTTACGGCCTCGGTCAGCTGTCCGCCTTCGTCGTAGCCCACGTATCCGGGAGGCGCTCCTACCAGACGCGATACGCTATGCTTCTCCTGGTATTCGCTCATGTCGATACGGGTCATCATGGTCTCGTCGTCGAAGAGGAACTCGGCCAATGCCTTGGCCAGCTCGGTCTTGCCCACACCGGTGGTACCCAGGAAGAGGAACGAGCCGATGGGTCGTTTGGGGTCTTGCAGGCCGGCACGGCTACGGCGCACGGCGTCGGACACGGCCGTGATGGCTTCGTCCTGGCCGATGACACGCTTGTGGAGCTCTTCCTCCAGATGGAGCAGTTTCTCCTTCTCGCTTTGCAGCATCTTGCTGACGGGTATGCCCGTCCAGCGCGATACGACGTCGGCTATGTCTTCAGCGTCTACTTCCTCTTTTATCATGGCGTTGTCGCCCTGCATCTGGTGCAGCTTCTGCTGGGTTTCCTCGATTTCCTTGTTCAGCGCCTGGAGCTTGCCGTAGCGTATTTCGGCCACCCGTCCGTAGTCGCCTTCGCGTTCGGCCTTGTCGGCTTCGAACTTCAGGTTTTCGATTTCCACCTTGTTCTGCTGTATCTTGTTGACCAGCGTCTTCTCGCTCTGCCATTTGGCCTTGTAGGAGCTTTCCTGCTCTTTCAGCTCGGCCAGTTCCTTGCCTATCTGCTCCAGCTTGGGCTGGTCGTCCTCGCGCTTGATGGCTTCGCGCTCGATTTCGAGCTGCTTGATTTTACGCGAAATCTCGTCGAGCTCTTCGGGCACGGAGTCGACCTCCATACGCAGCTTGGCGGCGGCCTCGTCCATCAGGTCGATGGCCTTGTCGGGCAGGAAGCGGTCGGTGATGTACCGGTTGCTCAGCTCGACGGCGGCTATGATGGCATCGTCTTTGATACGTACGTGGTGATGGTTTTCGTAGCGTTCCTTCAGTCCACGCAGGATGGAGATGGTGCTCAGCGTGTCGGGCTCGCCCACCATGACCGTCTGGAAGCGTCGCTCCAGAGCCTTGTCTTTTTCGAAGTACTTCTGGTACTCGTCCAGCGTGGTGGCGCCTATGCTGCGCAGCTCGCCACGTGCCAGGGCAGGCTTCAGGATGTTGGCGGCGTCCATGGCGCCTTCGCCCTTGCCGGCTCCTACCAGGGTGTGTATCTCGTCGATGAAGAGGATGATGTTGCCTTCAGACTGCTTCACCTCGTTGATGACGGCCTTCAGACGTTCCTCAAACTCGCCTTTGTACTTGGCGCCGGCCACCAGCGCGCCCATGTCGAGCGAGTAGAGCTGCTTGTTCTTCAGATTTTCGGGCACGTCGCCACGGAGGATACGCTGGGCCAGTCCTTCGACGATGGCCGTCTTACCTGTACCCGGCTCACCTATCAGGATGGGGTTGTTCTTGGTACGGCGGCTCAGAATCTGGAGCACGCGTCGGATTTCCTCGTCACGGCCAATGACCGGGTCGAGCTTGCCGTTTCGGGCAGCCTCGATGAGGTTGACGGCATACTTCTCGAGCGACTGATAGGTGTCTTCGCTCGATTGCGAGGTGACCTTGGAGCCTTGCCTCAGCTCGCTGATGGCGGCGCGCAGTTCCTTTTCGGTCATGCCGGCGTCCTTCAGTATGCTCGAGGCGGTGCTTCCTACGGTGAGCAGGGCCAGCAGGATGGGTTCCAACGAGACGAACTCGTCGCCCAGCTCCTTGGAGTAGTCCATGGCTTTTTGCAGCACCTGGTTGGCCTCGCGGCTCAGGTAGGGTTCTCCGCCCGATACCTTGGGCAACGACTCAATCTGCTTGTCGAGCACGAGCCCTATCTGCTGGGCGTTCATGCCCAGCTTCTGGAAGATGAAGTTGGTGACGTTTTCGCCCACTTTCATGACTCCCTGCAACAGGTGTACCGGCTCGATGGCTTGCTGGCCTCGACGGCCAACGAGGTTCACGGCCTCTTGTACGGCTTCCTGTGCCTTGATGGTAAAGTTGTTAAAATTCATATCGTTATTCTCCTTTCTTTCTTTGTTTGTCTGTCGTTCTGACGCCAAGTGTACGGCAAAAGATTTGCCAACGCCCGAAAGGAGACAAAATGGCAGCGGAGTGATGAAATACAATGACAAAATGGCCGATTTTGTGACAAGGATTCCTTGCCAGCCCGCATCAGTCCCTGTAGCGCAGGGGGATGTGCCTCTTCCAGAGCCTGTAGGTGAAGATGCACACCAGCAGGAGGGTGCCGCAAATGCAGATGATGCCGAAGAGCTCCTTCAGGCTGGTGAGTATGGTCTGTTGCGACACGAGGTTGTAGAGGTGGCCGAAAGGCTGATGTGGGGCAGCTGTTCGGATTGAATCAGCTTCCTGCGGTTCTGTTCGAGCTTGATGCCCAGGCCGGCCAGTTGCATGGTGGGCGACGCGCCTATGCCTGCCGCCCATTCACTCTCTTGCCGCTCTTCAATGAGTACCTGCTTCAGGTAAAGGGTGTCGGGCACGATGTGCGTGCCGGGCTCGATGCCAAGGGTGGTGACCAGTCGGTGGTTCAGCACGTTGAGGCGGTTGGCGGTCGAGGTCAGGCCAAGCTCAAGGTTCTGAAGCTGTAGTTCGTAGCGGGTGATGTCGCTCTTCAGTGCGGTGCCTTGGCGGTAGGCGGCCTGCATGTCCTTGACGAGCAGGCGGGTCTGTTCGATGTTCTTGCGGTAGACCAGCTCCTGGTTGCGAAGCTGGAAGAGGTCGAGGTAATAGCCCGCCAGCATGAAGCGCAGGTCTTGCCGGCTATTGAGGTGCTCTTGTTCGGCTATCTGCTTTTCCAGCTGGCTCTGCCTTACGCCGCTACGTATGCCTCCGCCGGCATAGAGCACCTGCTGGGCTTTGACGACGAACGAGTTTCCCCAATGGGGCATGTCGGCATGGATGGCGTTGGAAAAGTCGCGGTCGGTCATGCATCCGTCGCCAATGTACGAGGCTTAGGCCTTGACACTGAGCGATGGCAGGTAGGCATTGCGGGCCACCTTGACGCCTTGTTCGGCCTCGCGGATGGCGAGCTGGTGGAAGCGAATCTCCTTGCTGTTCTTGTCGGCCAGTGAAAATAACTCCTTCAAGGTAAATACACGCTCTTGTGCATACGGGCTGGTGGTGGAGAAAAGAAAAAGTGCCAGGTACGCGAACCTGGCTCTCAATTGTCTGAAAATGAATAGCATATTGTTATTGTCTCTTCAAAAATTTGATGCTGCAAAATTAAAGCATTACTTTTGTACCGAATTTGCATATTCTGCAATATCCTTATCATTTTGAGCCAAAATAAGGGACATGAACAACGAACAACGTGCCTACATATCGAGCATAAAGGACTCCGCGCAGGAGGAAATATTCATCAAGAAGACGGGGTGGGAGGAGATAAGCCTGTCGGGGCATTCGCACAACAAACACCAGATTATCTATACCCTGTCGGGCACCTTGCATGTGCAGATAGGCAGCACAAGCTATTTTGTGCCCGAGAAGCATATAGGCTGGATTCCTAAAAACGTGGAGCACGAGCTGTGTAGCAAGAACAGGCAGGTGTCGCTTGTCATTTACTATGTGGACTGGGCGGAAGAGGCGCATCGGCCTTCATGCACGGAGTTTTCCATCTATGCCATCAATGCCATGATAGCCGAAAACCTGAAGTACATAGCCTCCAAGGGCACGAAGATTGAGTATGCCTTGGCTCCCGAACTTTATGAGTTTACGCTGAGCTTCTTCAGGCTATTGCCTTCCATGTGTCCGGCATCGGGCATTTGGCTGAAGACCCTCGTGGTGCCCAACGACATGCGCCTGCACCCCATCCTGGACTACATGATGGAGCACTTGGGCGACGGGTTGCGGATAGACCGGGTGGCGGCCGAGTTTGGCTTTTCGGTACGCAATCTCAGCCGCTTGCTCCATGCGTCGGGCATACGCTTTGCCGACTATATGAACCACCAGCGCGTGGTGCGTGCCATTGAGCTGTTTTCCGACGGTGGCAAGACCTTGCAACAGGTGGCCTACGAGGCCGGCTTCAGTACGCCCAACCACTTCAACCGGGTCTTCAGGCAGGTGACGGGCATGTCGCCGGGTGTTTTCTTTGGTAAGAACAGGTTGAGGGACAGGTAGCTCCTGCCGCATCTGCCGGGCATGCAGGACTTGGAGGAAATTTTTACTTGGGATGTATGTAGGGGCAGCATGGCGCCCGTCTGAAGTTTTATATTATCTTTGCACTCTCAACAAGTAGTTTCTACTACCAATCGTTATATGTTTATGAACAATACAGATATAAAATTTTCGGAGAATGTGGTCTTGCTCGATGTGGCTTTCCTGAACGGATGGGTGAGCAATGTGCGTCAGATTATGGGCGAACGGCTGGGGCGAGAGCTTCCGCGGCTGGATTTGGTGGAATGGCTGACCTGCCTGTTGCTGGACGCGGGTGTGCGTGGCGAAGGAGACGAGGTGCAGGTGTTGTTGCTTCATGCTGCCGGCGGAGATAAGAAGCTGGTGTGCTGTGTGCCCGACTCGTTGGCAGAGCTGGATGGCAAGGCTTGTGCTACTCCGTTGGGAGAATTCTCCTTTGCCTGCGTGACGGCCGAAGGATTGGCTACGGACGAGCATCTCTACTTTGACCTGCTGACGCTGCTCTTGAATAGCGAAAACCTGAAGACGTTGTTGCTGCTTCCCTCGGCCGAGGTTGCGGATGAGAAGCTGGAAGACTTGATGGTGCAGGCCAAGAAGGACATGGGGGCAGGAGCAGAGAAGAATTTGCAATGTACGCACTGGTTCCGCATGACTCCTCCTGAGCACGAGTTGCCTTGCCAGTGGTGTCTTGTGACCTATTCGCTGGCCTATATGCTGGATATTAATTTTTAGTTGAGAGTGGTGTATTCAGCGGTTAGTGGTTAGTGGTCAGCCTACTTATCACTCACCACCTGCCACTCACCACTCACTACTTATCACTCACCACTTACCACTCACCACTATTTATGAGCGATTTCCGTTTGAAAGTATTCTGTTCGGTAGCCAAGAACCTGAGTTTCACCAAGGCATCACAAGAATTGTTTGTCAGCCAGCCGGCCATTACCAAGCACATACAAGAGCTGGAAACTACCTATCAGACACGCCTGTTTGACCGCCAGGGAAGCCGCATTTCGCTGACCGATGCCGGCCGGTTGTTGTTGGAGCATGCCGAGCGCATCCTGGCCGGGTACAAGCAGCTGGAGTATGAAATGCACCTGTTGCACAACGAGTATGCGGGCGAGCTACGGTTGGGAGCCAGCACCACCATTGCCCAATACGTGTTGCCGCCTCTGCTGGGAAGCTTCATAGGCAAGTTTCCGCAGGTGTCGCTCTCGCTCTTGAATGGCAATTCGCGAGACGTGGAGAAGGCATTGCTTGAGCATCGCATTGACCTGGGCTTTGTGGAGGGCATCACGCGGTTGCCCAACCTGCGCTATACCACTTTCCTGGCCGATGAGCTGGTGGCCGTGGTGTCGGTCAAAAGCCGCTTGCAATTGCCCGAGGAGATAGAAGCCGACAGGTTGCCCGACATTCCGCTGGTGTTGCGCGAGCATGGCTCGGGCACACTCGACGTCATAGAGCGTGCTCTGGCAAGCAAGGGCATCAAGCTCTCGTCCCTGCATGTGCTGATGCATCTGGGTAGTACCGAGAGTATCAAGCTCTTCATGGAGAACACTGGTTGCATGGGCATTGTGTCCATCCGCTCCATAGCCCGTGAGCTGGCGGCGGGCGATTTCCGCATCATCGAGATAAAAGACGTGTCCATGCACCGCGAGTTTTGCTTTGCCGAGCTACAGGGGCAGGACGAGGGGCTGGCGCAAGCCTTCATGCAGTTTGCGCGCCACCATAGCCGCGAGGTCTGACCGTTGAGTGGGGGAGTACTGCTGGTTGGCATTTCGTGCGCCACTTTGCGCTGAAAGGCAGAACAATGTAGGCGAAAAAGCTGTAATTTTGCGGGCACGAAACTAAAAAACATTCATACATCATGAAACAAAAAGAAATTCCCATACTGCTGCTCACGGGCTACCTGGGTAGTGGCAAGACAACGCTGGTGAACCGTATATTGGCTAATAAGCGAGGCATACGCTTCGCCGTCATCGTGAACGACATAGGCGAGGTGAACATTGACGCCGACCTCATACAGAAGGGTGGCATGGTGACGCAGAAGGACGATAGCCTCGTGGCCCTGCAAAACGGATGCATCTGTTGTACCCTGAAGGATGACCTCATTGAGCAGGTCTACGAGCTGATGTGTGCCGAGCGTTTCGACTATATTGTCATCGAGGCCAGCGGCATCTGCGAGCCCGAGCCCATAGCACAAACCCTCTGCTCCATTCCCCGGCTGGGCGAAGCCTATACCCGGCATGGCATCTGCCGGCTGGATTGCCTGGTCAGCGTGGTCGATGCCCTGCGTCTGCAAAGTGAGTTTGCCTGTGGCGATAGCCTGACGCGCAAGGGACTGGACGAGGAAGACATTGAGAACCTCATCATCCGTCAGATAGAGTTTTGCAACATCATCCTGCTGAACAAGGTTGCCGAAGTAAAGCCCGAGGAGCTGGGACGCATCAAGAAGATAATACGCACCTTGCAACCGGCGGCCGAAATCATTGAGTGCAACTATGCCGACGTGGATTTGGACAAGTTGCTTCATACCCATCTCTTCAACTTTGAACGGGCTGCCACCTCGGCCGGCTGGATTCGTGAGATAGAACGTGCCGCCACCGAGGAAGAGGAGCGCGAGGCGCATGCCCATGGCAGCCACCACCATGAGGAGGATGAACACCATCATCACGACGAGCATGAACACGAAGAGGACGAACATCACCACCACCACCATCATCACCATGACCACGAAGGTGGCGAGGTGGAAGAATATGGCATAGGTACCTATGTGTACTATCGTCGGCCTGCCTTCGACATTCATAAGCTCGACCGCTTCATAGCCACCCGCTGGCCCAAGAACATTATCCGCGCCAAGGGTGTGTGCTACTTCAGCCACAACCGCGACATGTCTTACCTCTTTGAGCAGGCAGGCGTGCAGAAGCAGCTTACCGAGGCCGGACAATGGTATGCCACCGCACCCGAGGAAGACCTCATCGAGCTGATGAAGCAGGAGCCTGGCTTGCTTCGCGACTGGGACGAGAAGTATGGCGACCGCATGCAGAAGATTGTCTTCATTGGCCAGCACCTTGACAAGGAACAATTGGCGCACGACTTGGATGAGTGTTTGGAGTAAACAACTACAACGGTTGTATGGAAAATAAAGATGCCCTCAACTGCCGGGTAAAGCAGGTTGAGGGCATCTTTTTTGTTAGGAAGGGGTTTATGGTTGGTTAGCAGGCGGATTACAGATATAGTCTGATACGATGGCAGGACTGCCCGAAGCGGTCAAGTCCCATATCTTGGCTGCCTCCCAAACAGACTTGTCGTCTGCTATAAGATTGGGCACATTGGTTATTAATGTTGCGTAGTCTGTATTGCCGGCTTCTACACAATGCTCTGGGGCGGTGTATAAAGTGTATTTGCCAACTAAACTGATGTCTTTTGCGTTGTCAGGTAAGATGGCGTAGCATGAAATAATGTGTCCACTGGTATAGCCTGCTATGCTTCCCACGCCCGATTCGTTGCCTTGGGTAGTGCCCATGAGTGACACATGTGTGGCGTAGCATCCATACACTGAGGCTGCCCCGTTGTAGTTATATCCTACTATGCCTCCCATCGCCTCTGATGTCAGATCCTGCCTGCCAATGGTAGAGTAGGCTGCATAGCTGGCCACTACGTCGCCACGCGTGTTATAGCCCACCACGCCTCCCAGGCGAGTACTTTTTTCTGATAAGTTGTGGGTTACTGTTACTCTGTTGGCTATGCATTGGGCTACGATGCCGAAGCTGTTGTCGCCGGCTATGCCTCCAGCCCAAGTGCCCGAGATGGTGGCACCGTCTACGGCACACTTCAGTAATCGGCCGCTGGTGCTGACGCTGCCTTCTTCTGATGTATAACCGGCAATACCTCCTGCACGGCTATTTGAAGCATTTGCTGTAATAAAGCTTTGGCCAGATACTGTACAATATTCAATTTTTCCATGACTGACTCCAGCTATACCGCCTGCTTGGCCATTTTCTTGATTGGCATGGACAGTTACATCAAGTGCATTGCATCCGTTCACTTGCACGCTGTTGTTTCCCACAATTGCTCCGGCATATTTTCCTGATACGCTGGAGCTACGCACGTTGCAGCTTTCTATTTTACCCATGCTGTATCCGGCTATCACGCCTGCATAGGCACCTCCGCTGTTGGCGGTCACTTGGGCGTTGGCAAACTTCACATCATGCACCGTGCCTCCCGCGGCCAGTCCACCGAAGAAACCCACATTGCTTTCAGTACTGTTTATCGTTAGGTTATAGATAAATTTTCCATTGCCGTTGAATTCGCCGGCGTAGCCTGTGTTCATGTCGCTACCTACGGGTGTCCACTCTACGCCTGTCAAGTCTATGTCTTTTTCCAGTATGACGTCCTTGTTCAATACATCGGTATCTGAAGCCCAAGCTTTCAGACCATCGGCGTTGTAGATGTGGTATATACCGTCTATCATTTTATATCCTTGTGCCGGTTCGAAGTTGCCGGGGATTATGGAGCCTAAGTTCAGAATATGGCTCGCTCTCAAAGTGGCATTTGTTGTGCTCTGTTTCTTCCATACGTTCCCTTTATCATCATATAGGCTGAGGGTCAGTCCGTTGCTTAGTGAGGCTGGGGCGGTTACGAAATAGTAGGTTTTTCCTGCAATTAAGTTTCCTTTTAAAGCAATTTCTATTCCAGCCCATTCGGGGTCAACATTCGTTATCGGATTCTCTTGTGAAGCATCGATAGTCACTGTCCCAGCCAGTGCCTCACCGTTGTTTCCGCAAAGTGTTGCCTTGGTTATGGTAGTAGTGCTACTTCCGTCAAGCGTAAATTTCACCAAAGCACAAACATTTTTGAAATAGAGGTTGTTCGTGGCGTCGGCCGTGGCTACGGACGGATTCAGGCCTTGTGCAAAGCTACCTTCTCGTGCCATCTGTTCGGCAGGCAGGGTGGTGGTAATGGTGGTGCCTTCTATTTGGGCATTCGCATCATATGGGTAGAGAGCATAATAGGTACCCTTGGCAGGAGTTGCCTCGCCTGTGAAGGTAACGCTCGGACCACTTTGGGTGGTGGAGAATTGGTTGTTTGTGGGGTCGAACAGCGAGATGGCGTCGTTCGCTTCCCAATACACGGCATTTTTGGTAGTGAGCTCGGTGCGTGTGGAGGCGTCGGTGTTGGCGTAGAACTCCATTGGGACTTTGCCTGAGGGTTGTGTGTTGTCTGCCAGTTCGTCCTCGGAGCAGGCGGATACCATGGCGGTCAAGACCGCCAGATAGAGTATAGCTGTGATTTGTTTCATGACTGATAAGTTGGTTGGTTTGATTGTTGGATGTTAATTACCATCTGTAAGAATAATCGTCTTCTTCAAAACCTTGGTGTGTGCCGCTGGTGCAGATTACTTCTTGTGCATCTACCTCGATGATTGTGCAGAGGGGAGCTTCGTAGATTTCTTTTGTCGTTTCCATAGTCTCTTTTTTATTTGTTGAACCGTTTGTTTAAGTAATAAACGTATAGGGGTCGTTTTTTGTTCCTAGATTTGCCGTAATATTTTACAAACTGTATCCGGTTGTTGCTAAGGACAAATATAGTAAGTTTTTGTATATGTTGTTTTGTAAGTGGAGAAGATTTATTTTCTGGTTGGGAATGGATAGTGGATATGTGGGGCGCTTCTTCGTTCGTTTCATTGTATCATTGTTTTTTATTTGACCAAAGAGGTGACTTGCTCAAGGCAGCATCGTTTTTTTCTGATTAAACTGATTTTTTTAGAGTAGGCATAGGGGTTTTTATGGATGGCTGCGTTATATAGGCGTAATCACCTTAGCTAAGTGGAGAATTTAATAAAAACGGGTAGTCGCTTTGTGATTCCTTTTTAGAGGAAAATATTGAAGCCCGAATGAGAACCTAAACCGATTAATTTACTAAAAATCAGAAACATTATGAACTTTAGATTTATCGCATTATCTTTGTGCATGGCAGTAACTGCCGCAGTAGCAAGCGCTCAAGGTTTGAACAAGGGAACATCGTCTGAAACGAACAAGCATGAGATTCGTCTGGCCGTGAGCGACGGATTGACGCTGACCACCGTAGATGTATTTGGTATGGGACTGGCTGATGCCGTGATGGGTAGCAAGCGTTCGGACGAGAAGTCGAGCATGGTCTATGGACTGGGCTACCGCTATGCCATCAACCGTTTCCGCGTGGGTGCTGACTTGGGATTTGCGCAGAGTAGCAGCAAGCTGGCGTTTGCCGGCGAGAAGACGCCTTCGGTGAAGGAACGTGAACTGAACTTCCTGGTGTTGCCTACGGCAGAGTTTGTTTACTACAAGCGTGGATTGGTGGAGCTTTATGGAGGTGCATCGGCTGGTGTCAATATGATAAGGCATAAGGAGGGCGCACTGACCGAAGCAGGCAAGAGCCAGGTGCAGAAGGGCAGTTTGTCTACCAACTTTGCATATCAGGTAAATCCCATAGCATTGAGAGTGGGCAATGAGCGCATTGGTGGATTCCTTGAGGCAGGCTTAGGCCATAAAGGCTTCCTGACAGCAGGTGTCAGCCTGAAGTTTTGAGATAAGATAACCCTCCAGCTGGCCAAAAGGCTGGGCGGAGGGAAACAATAAGATAACGCATGGAGCGGATGTTGTGGCGTGAGTGAAGAAATCTATCAGAAATAGTAGGCGGTAAGTTTTGATAATGGATACAAACAGAAGAGAGAGATTCAAAAGGCTTTTTCTGGCACATTATTCTAGGTTGTGTGGTGTGGCCTATGGCTTTGTGGCCGATGGTGAAGACGCCGAGGACATTGTGCAGGAACTTTTCATCACTGTGTGGGACAAAGGGAAGGATTCCTTGTCCGACAAGGAGTTTGCCGCTTACATGACGGTTGCCGTGCGCAACAGCTGTATTTCGTTTCTGCGCAAGAAGCAGGAGGGCACGGTTTCCATCGATGACCATCCGGCGGCGGCCAGCTGCCTGTCCGATGATTTGACTGATGGCGATGAGCCTACGCCCGAAGAGCGCTTGCAGGCTGCACTTCGTGCTTTGCCTCCGCGTTGCCGCGACATCTTCCTGATGTCGAAGCTCAAAGGCATGAAGTATTGCGACATAGCAGCTGCGCTGGATATTTCGGAAAAGACGGTTGAAAACCAGATGACAAAGGCCGTCAAGCTGCTTCGGGCCTATGTGGCGTCGGGCGGTCCGTTGCTGATAGTAGTTATCACCATTGTATTATCAATCATAGCAAACTGTGGGTAAGGAAATGAAAAGTAAGGAAGATATTGACGAGTTGCTGGCACGGCATTGGGCCGGCGAATCATTGTCGGATGAACAACAGAAGCAGTTGCAGGAGTGGATAGCAGGTCATGCGGAAGAATATCGTCGCCTGGAGTCACTGGTGAATGGCATGGCGGCACAGGCAGATGCGCCTGTATTTGATGCCCGTAAAGCTTGGCAGAAGGTGGTACCTCATCTGAAGTCGAGACCGAGTCACTCCCTATCCGTGGGCAAGCGGTTGGCTACTTATTGGTGGGCGGCAGCCTCGCTGGCGTTGTTGCTGGTTGTGGGCAGTGTGTATCTGGTGCATTCATCTGGCGAGGAGGTCGTGCGTTATGCCAATTTGGGTAAGTCGGCCAAGCAGATAGTGCTGCCCGATAGTACGGTCGTTGTGCTTTATCCCTCGGCCAGGCTAGCCTATACCGATGGCGGCAGTCGCCTTGCAGAGTTGGAAGGGAAGGCTTTCTTTCGGGTGAAGAAGAATGGCAAGCGTTTCAAGGTTGATGCCGGGCAGCTGGATGTGGAAGTGCTGGGCACATCGTTTCTGGTCGATGCCGGCCGACAGGAGCAGCCAGGTGTGTTTGTTGAGACAGGACGTGTCAGGGTGACCGCCCGTGAGGATGAAGCAATACTGACGGCAGGTCAGCAGGCTGTATTGGAAAGTGACGGAGACAAGTTGCAGGTGGATGAGATAGAAAATCCACGCAAATTGTTTGGTAAGAAACAGCAGTTGGTTTTTGACCATGCACCGGTGCGCGAGGTAGTAGATGAGGTACAGAGGCAGACGGGTATTGTGATAGAGCTGGGTGCCGGCTTTGAAGCCAAGCGCATTACTACGCGGCTTGACTTGAACAATGGCGGCAGCATAGCGGCAGAGCTCGCTTTTGTTTGCGGAAGCAAGTGCGACACGCTGGAAGTGGAGAAACATTATCGATTGTATTATGAATAGCTATTGCCGGCGGATTGTGACCGCCCTGGCTGTCTGTTTGTTGGCTGTGACCTTGAGAGGACAGGAAACAGACCGTGGCACGGTGACCGAAGAACGCATACAGGTGCGGGCTTCTTCGGCCACCGTGCTACAGTGGTTTAGATTGATTGAGCGGGATGCACGGCTGGTGCTTTCCTATGACCCTACGTCTGTTGACCTCAACCGGAAGTGCCGGGTGGATGTGTCGGGTGAAATGACGGTTGACGACTTGCTGAAGCAGGTATTGAAGGACTATCATTTTCAAACCGTCCGTACGGCTCCCGGCCGGCTGGCCTTGCAGGTGAGGAGGCGGGCGGAATGCGACATTGATGGTACAGTGGTAGAGAAGGGTAGTGGTGAGCGGCTCTATGGAGCGGTGCTGACACTCGAAGATGAAGGGGGAGGTAAACTGTATGCCGTGACTGACGAGCATGGAGGCTTTCGGATTCATGCCGTCGAAGGTATTTATACGTTGGGTATTTCCTATATGGGATATTCGCCTTACAGGCAACGGTTGCAGGTCTGCCGCGACAGGACATTTCGTTTGCAGCTTACGCCTCTGCCTTTTGAGATAGACGAAGTGACGGTGAAGTCGTATAAGCAAGGAGAAGAACTGGGTGGTCTTTCGTCAGCCAGTCTGTTGTCGTTCAGCGGCAGCGATTTGTTCTCACAATTGTGGATATTGCCGGGAGTAAGCGGCATGCCGACGGGATATAACTTTCAGGTGGACGGTGGTGGTGGCGATGAGAATCAGCTGTTGCTTGATGGAGTGCCGGTCTATCATCCGGGACATATCAATTCGTTGTTGCCGGTGTTCAACGGCAACGCGGTGAAAAGCATGGTCTTCTATAAAGGCTATTTCCCTACCCGCTTTGAGGGACGTCTTTCGTCGGTAACCGAAGTAAAACTGAAGGAAGGCAACAAGCAGGAGCATGTGCGTACACTAAGTCTGGACATGCCGGCCGCGTCGGCTACTTTTGAGGGGCCTATTTTAAAGGATAAACTGTCGTACATGGTGAGTGCACGACGCAGCTGGCTGGATTTCTTCGACAATCTGCTGTCTGAAGAGAACCGGCTCAATCATTCTACCTGCGACTATAATGCCAAGTTGACCTACACGCTTTCGCCAACCAGCTCGCTGGAGGCTTTTGCCTATGGTGCCTGGGATGAATATCATTGGCCGGGCGAACAGGGCAATAACGTGCCTTTGTTGCGCTGGAGCAATGAAATCTATCAGTTGCGTTATAATGGTCGGTTGGGAAAAGTAGGGAATACCACGTCCATGTATTATACTTCACACCAGAATCGTGCCAATGCCTATGAGCTGGGTTTTGACAAAGAGGGCTATATGCACAGTGGCATCAAGTCGGTAAACTTGTCTACCGAGTTCACCTATAGTCCTGAGTACATGTATAGTGCACGTTGGGGAGCCAAGTATATGTATGAGGTTTACGACTTGCTTACTTATAAAGAAAAGTTGGATACCCGTCGTGAGCCAATAAGCCAGTATTCTTTGTTTTTTGACAATCTGGTGAAAATCAACAGCCGTTTGCAGGTACAGGTGGGCGTACACTTTGTAGGTTACCAGCCGCGCAATCACAAGTCCTATTACAGCATCCAGCCCCGTTTCTCCCTGCACTATTTGCCAGGTGAGGGCA
The DNA here is from genome assembly GCA_900553815.1 of uncultured Bacteroides sp. Lineage (GTDB taxonomy): Bacteria > Bacteroidota > Bacteroidia > Bacteroidales > Bacteroidaceae > Bacteroides. The sequence goes on along the minus strand of USEY01000048.1, from coordinate 15,072 downwards.
ATTTGCTGTATTTAAACTTTTCGAAGATGGAACAATTCTACCATTATTTGCGGTTGGAAAGTCTGTCCTTGCCTACCGATTTCAGGATGCCAAGCATTGAGGGCTATAAGCCACGTTCGTCCGAACACTATGAGGCTGGTTGGAAGCATTTCCTGAAAAACGGTCAGTTGGAACTGTCGGCTTACTACAAGACGCGGCGTCATGTGTTGGCATTGCGTCCCGAGGTTTATATAGAGGATACGGACTGGAAAAACTATCTGATGGCAGGCAATGGTGATAGTTATGGCGTGAAAGCCTACTTTATAAACAACTGGAGTAAATGGAATCTGCAGTTGTCTTATACTTACTCGCGTAGCCGGGAATGGTTTGACGAGGTAGATGGGAAACGCAAGTTGCCTTCTCTTTATGACGTCCCCCACCAGTTGGGTGGTGCCGTTTCCTATAAGTGGGATACGCATTCCGCGCTTTCCTGCGGTGCCCAGCTGCATTCGGGGCGGATAATGGATGTAGACGAATGGCTGGACCCGTTGCCGGCCGAGCAGTTCAGAAGTGTGCGTCGGCCGTTGGGCTATCGGGTTGATGTGGGTTATTCTTATAAGCGAGACTTTGGCGGCAACCTGCTTTTGCTGCGTTGTGGCTTGTACAATGTGCTTGGTAATCCTTCGGAGGAAGAAGTCCTGAACTTCTATTCAGTCTATTGGCACAGCAACTGTTTGCCTTACGCCAGTATCAGCTTCCGTTTTTAATAAGTCTGGGGATGCAGTCTTACATACTGGTCTGTCCTTTCCAAATCTGGTCAATCTTGCGACGGATGGCAAATACATTGAGCAGGGATACCAGTGCGAATATCAGCATGCCTGTCAGTAGCGAGGGCCAGCAAGTAGCTGCTTCCATTTGTGGGAATAGGGTTTGCAGGAAGTCCATGTAGTAGGCTCGCAACCAAGCTACTCCGCAAATGGCAAGTATCAGGACAAGCAGGTTCAGCACAATGGTCAGCAGGCAATAAGGAGCTGTAACATTGGCCGGACTGTAGCCTATCAGTAGCAGATTCTGTAGCTTCAGGCTGTTTTTTTGCAACAGCAGGAAGATGCTGAGCATAAGAATATAGAAAGACAGGGCGCTGATGACAAGTCCCACACCCATGATGATGGCCGTGGTCATGCGCAGGAAGCTCGTTGTTTTTCCTGCATTGAGTCCTTCACCTTCGGTTTCGTAGCGGTGCTGGCTGAAGTATTCGGCTATGGCAGGGTCGGTAGGATTCTTTACCTCGACAATTAGGCGCGAGGGATGTGCCTGCTGGCCGGGTGCAAAATGTTTGTTGGCCCAGTCCATGAAGCTTTGAGGCACCAAAATGGTGTTCAAGCGGTTGGAGAAACCGGCTATCTCACCTTTAAAGGTTTCGGCCTGTCCGTTGCCGTAGAGCTGTATGTTCATGTTTATCAATCCCATCAGACCTTCCGACAGCTTGGGCAGATTGCGGCTTTGGGCAAAGCCGAAGTTATAGAGATTAAGGTAATTGCGTGGGATGATGATGGGAATAAGTCGGTCGCCTTCGGTAAAGTTCCAGTCTTTCAGGTCCACGTCCACGTATTCGTCGGGTACGGCTTCGAAGAACATTTCTGTGGAGAGCCGGATATTGGTCTGTTGCATGTTGAGGCCGGCCGATACGTTGAACAGTGAAGGGGTGAAAGTGCCAATGCTCTTGGTGAAGTCCTGTTGCTTCAGTTCTGCTATTTCTTCCTCACTGAAAGTATTGTTTTTTCCAGTCAGGCTTCCCAGTGTGTTTATTTGCTTGGTTACGATGAGGTATTCCTGCTTCATGAAGCTGTCGCCGCGTGTGAAGAGGGGAATGATGTCGTAATAGAATTGCAGGCTCAGTAATACGATGAGCATACCGAAAAGATTGGCCAGGAAGAAGCCGGCAAGTTGTGCGGGACTGATGTGGCTTCGGAGTAGTTTCCAGATGAGTTTGTTCATTGGCGTTGCTATGTGGGTTTTAGAGCTTCAGAATTTGCTTGTAGTCCAAGGGCAGAGGCTTGCCGACAGAGGTGATAATGACGCCGGCATTGCGTTGCCGGGCTTCGCTGGTCAGTATGTCGGCCATGATGTGTGCATTGGTTTCGTCCAAATGGCTGATAGGCTCGTCGAGCAGCAGGAAGTCGAAAGGCTGGCACAGGCTGCGTATGAAGGCTACGCGCTGTTGCTGGCCGTAGGACAGTTTGCCTACAGGCACGTGGGTCTTGTCGGCTATCTGTAGTTGCTCCAGCAGTAGTTCAATGTCTTTCGGGCTTTTGCTGTGTGTTATGTTGTTTTTCAGCTGAATGTTTTCAAGTGCGGTCAGCTCAGGAAAGAGCCTGAGCTCCTGAAAGAGGAGGCTCAGGCTTTCCCGGCGTATGTTCACCCATTGCCGGGCAGACAATGTACGTATGTCTGCGTCGTCGAAACAGATTTTTCCTTCATAGTCGTGTCGGTAGCCGTAAAGATAGCTGCAAAGCGAGGACTTTCCTGTACCCGATTCGGCTTCGACCAGATAGAACTGTCCTCGTTCGAACCTGAAGTCTTGCAGCCAGATGTCAGACGGCTGCTTATCGAGTCCGGCAAATACGGCTGGCAGTGCGTGTATGAGCTTTATCAGTTTCATGTAGGTATGTTCGTTATGTTTCTTACATGCCGGCGTAGGCCATGGCTGCATCAATGGCCTGCTTCAGTGCATTGGTATCTTTGTCAGTCAGTTGTAGAGTGAGGGTCGCTCCGTTTTGCTCGTTGCTGATGCAGATAAAGTAGTCGAGTTTTTCGCACAGCGGCTGGATGTAGCTGTTTTCTCCTGTGCTGGCGTAGCTAAGGAGCATCTTGACAGCCGGCAACTGCATGATGGCCTTGATGTCGATGACGAAAGCTGCCTTATGGCCGCTGAAGTCGGATGTGTACTTCTTTTCTTTAACAGACGGGTCGGCAGCCTTGCCAATGTTCTTGTAAGTCGTTTCGTCGTTGGTCAGGTAGAACAGTTTGTCGCGAACGCCGAAGAATACATTGAACTTGCGGTCTTTGTAGACGTATTCATGTTCGTCGAGTTTGGCGATTTCATTGCCCATCTGCTCGCATATCTGGTCAATGACGCTTGCATCTTTTAGTTCGGCGTGCATCAGGAAGGCAGGCTGGTTGCTCATTGATACGTTGGTGAGTCCGAAAGTCACGTCACCGTCTACAGCATTGCAAACAGCTTCCAGCAATTTGCTGTTCTCGAGTGAAAGGTTTTTCTTTACTTCGGGTATGCTGGTCAGCTGGTTGTACACTTCCTTGCCGTTGACGCCCATGCTCAGCAAAGAGAGAGTTGACTTGGGGAAGTACTTCAAGAAGCTGTTTTCTATGTTGTACATGTTTTCGCTTTTCTCCTTCAGCAGTTTCATCAGTTTTTCATCTTCCGAGTAAGGATTGAAGTTACATACGATTTTGCCTTTTTCGAAGCTGAGGTCGCCGATAATGCTGATTTTGCTTATATCAATGTCTTCGGGAGTGAGTCCTGTAGTCTGGTTGGCGTATGTGTTGTACATTTCAGTCAGGTTGGCTACCATGATTTTGATGTCTCCATCCAGTTCGTTCATTTGCTTGAAGGTCGCTTTACTGCTGATGGCGGCATTGTCGTCTTGTTTGAACAGGGCAGCAGTCTGGGTCTTGATTTGCTCCAGTTGCGAGTTGCTCCAGTATTCAGTGATAAGGAGAGTTGTGGTGTTGAAGCCCATGAATACCCTGCTGTTGATGAGGCTGTACTGATAGCCGTCGCCTTCGGCAAGGGTTGAAGCTACCTTCTCGTTTTCCATTGCTTCAACAGTGGCAATCAGGTTGGCGGCATCACTTACTTTGGCAATGACAGGTGTGCTCTTGAAGTCGGGACTAGCAAAGATGTAGATAGGCATCTTGAAGTCAATGCCCGATTTGTTGGCATCTTTGATGATTTCTTCCGCCAGTTGGTACGTTGAGGCACTCATGCCTTTCTTCATAGCGTCGCTTAGCTTATTCAGCGCTTCCTTGTTGCTCTTGTTGCCCAAGTCAGCTTTTTCGGCCAGGCTTTTGGCATTGATGGATGTCACTACGGTGGCGTTGGCCGGGATAGCTTTCTCGTAACCACTCTGCTTGGAGCAGGATGTAATCATAGCGAGCAGACATACTACTGCTACAAAGAGAATTGATTTTTTGTTCATAACTGTGTGTATTTAGTTAAAGGTTGTGTTTCTTCATGTTATGGGGGTGAAAAAGTTAGCCATCGTTCTGTCTTAGGACAATTCATTGGCCATTTGCAGAATATGGCAGGCTACCAGTGCAGCCGTTTCAGTACGTAATCGGGAGCGCCCTAGGCTGATGGGAATGAATCCGTTAGCTTCGGCCAGTGCCACTTCCTCCTCGCTAAAGTCTCCTTCGGGGCCAATGAGAACCAGTGCATCCTGTCCGGACTTCACAACTTCCTTGAGCAGCGGTTTGGTACCCTTGTAGCAGTGGGCAATGAACTTTTGTCCTTCAAAAGGCTGTGTCACGAAGCAGGCAAAGTCTGTCATTTCGTTCAGTCGGGGCAGACGTGCTTTGAGCGATTGCTTCATGGCCGAAACCAGAATTTTCTCGATTCGTTCGGTCTTGATGACCTTTCGCTCCGAAAAACGGCAGTTAAGGAAAGTCAGCTCGTCGAAACCTATTTCCGTGGCTTTCTCCGCAAACCACTCGGTACGGTCCATATTTTTGGTAGGTGCCATGGCTATGTGCAGATGCCCGCTCCACAGGGGGGCTTGAGGCATGGTTTCAATGATGCGTACCAGACAATGCTTGGGGGTGGCGGTTGTGATTTCGGCGCGATAGAAGTTGCCCTGTCCGTCGGTCAGTTCCACTTCATCGCCACTTTGTAGTCGCAGCACTCTGACGGCGTGTCCTGCCTCTTCATCGGGCAAAGCCGTCTGGCTGTTTATATCGGGTGTATAGAAAAGGTGCATGTTCTGTGATATATTTTAAAAAGGTGTATTATTGTTGGTTTTTCAGTCTGTTGATTTTATCTCTCAGTTCGGCGGCCTGTTCATAGTTTTCTTCTTCTACGGCTTTCTGCAAGGCCTTTTGCAGTATTTCAAGTTCAGAGTCTTCGCTATTGCGGCCTTCGGCATCTTGTTCGGTGTTCATCCTTTCCGCTTCCAGCACGTCTTCATAAATCAAAATGGGTGCACCCATCCGCAACGAAAGCGCCACGGCATCGCTGGTGCGTGCATCTACACGGATAATGCTGTTCTCGGTTTTCAGGAAAAGATAGGAGTAAAATATTCCGTTGTCGGCTTTGTAGATGAGTACTTGTTGTAGTCTGACGTTTAGTACGTCGAGCACAGAAGCAAACAATATGTAGGTCAGTGGACGGGGAGGGGTGATGCCTTTCATTTCGATGAGGATGGCCTGAGCCTCAAAGGCACCAATGATGATGGGAAGGCGCCGTTGGCCGCCGACCTCGCCCAGCAGCATGGCAAAGGCTCCGGCTTGCATCATGCTGTTCGATATATTCAAGACTTCCAATTCTACGGTGTTTCTTTTGGTCATACTGCTGTTTTTTGATTTTAGGGTTTCAGGGTACGTTTTTGTTCACATGCGTTTGGGTAGAACACATGGTCGGCCTTTTACATCAAGAATAATGCAAATGTAAGTAAATAATCGGAAAGAAAAAGCTGTAGCTTCATGAAACTTTTGGAAAGGAAGTCATTTGAGGACAACAGACAAATCATGGAGAAGCTACAGTATGCTTAGGTTGGCAGTCGGTATATACAAGATTGGAGAAGCTTTATCCTCGGGGTAAGGCGGTTCCTTTAGGGAAGGGTGAAAGAAGAAAATTATCAGCTGTTGGGGGAGAAATAGTTGTGCGAGTGAAGTTTCACAGTTAGGCGTTGGGAATGAACAGGTTGTGGTGAAAGATGGAGGTGAACAAACGAGACGTTTTGTCTTAAGATTCAGCATCAAGTGCGGGAAGACCATCCAGGTATGTGCGGAAACTTTTGGGGCGTGAACGATGATTTCAGGTGAATCTTTCACATGATTTGCTTGTATTACAGTGGATTGTGTTTCATCGTGAAGGCGTGAAACTTCAAACGGGAAAAAGTTTATTCTGTAGGGTGGAAGATATATGTATGCGCTTCTTTCACTGGTTTTCTCCCTTTCGTTGTGACTAAAGAGGGATTTGAGTATGCTAACTATGGACTTTGGCGCACCAAACTGGGACTTTACAGAAACAGATACGGCTGCGTGGCCAGACGCAGCCGTATCTGTGAACTGATGCAGCCGTAAGTGTGAGCGATAGCGGTGGACTGCTTGGTTGTTAGTAGTACACCGCTATCACGTTAGTAGTCCACTGTTTGCTCGATAGTAGTTAACTGCTATTATGTTGCTTGTGAATGGGAATTATCTGCCGCCTCTGAATGTTCTCTTTAGAAGTATAAAATACTGTGGATATTTTTATTGAGATTATATTACTCCGATTTCATTTGTGTATCGCAACAACAGTTGTATTTGACGTATGGGCATAAAAAAAGGAGTACCGCTGTACTCCAACCTTTGTTAACCTTAAATCTAATACTATGAAAAACACATTGCAAAGATACGGACTCTTGGGAAATCTGCAAACTTTGCAACTTAAATTCGATGTTTTATAACATGCTTTAGCGCAAATATACGTTTGTTTGCTATTTTATGCTTCCAAAAGTGTAGGGTCGCCTCCGATATCAGGAGATGATAGTTCCTTGCAGTCGGACGTCATGGTACAGGATAGGTAGGGCTGTGTAGCGGGTCTGTGATAATTCTTGTTTAAATGGTTTATAAGCCGGATTTTCTGTGTACTTTTGCATGCAAACTTACATCTGTATCTAGCATGATATTAAAGAAGATTTCTATTTTGAACTATAAGAATATAGAGCAGGCCGAGTTGGATTTCTCGCCCAAACTGAACTGTTTCTTCGGACAGAACGGCATGGGAAAGACCAACTTGCTGGATGCGGTTTATTTCCTGTCTTTCTGCAAGAGTGCAGGTAATCCGGTCGATTCGCAAAACATCAGGCACGAGGCCGACTTCTTTGTCATCCAAGGTTTCTATGAGGCGGCAGACGGTACGCCCGAAACCATTTACTGTGGCATGAAGCGGCGACAGAAGAAGCTGTTCAAGCGCAATAAGAAGGAATATACCCGCTTGTCGGACCACATTGGCTTTCTTCCCTTGGTCATGGTGTCGCCTGCCGACTCGGTTCTTATTGCCGGTGGCAGTGAAGAACGGAGGCGCTTTATGGATGTGGTGATTTCGCAATATGACAAGGAGTATTTGAATGCACTCATTCGCTACAACAAGGCCATGCAGCAGCGCAACACGTTGCTCAAGAGCGAACAACCGGTGGAGGGTGCTCTGTTCGATGTGTTGGAAGATATCATGGCACAGACAGGCGAGGTGGTTTTTCATAAGCGCGAACAGTTCATCCAGGAGTTTATCCCTATTTTTCAGTCATTCTACTCTTTTATATCAGAGGATAAGGAAAAGGTTGCTTTGACGTATGAGTCGCATGCACGCGGAGCTTCGTTGAGAGAACTGTTGAAGGAGAGCCGTGAGCGCGACAAGATTATGGGTTTCTCACTGAAAGGGGTACACAAGGATGAGTTGAATATGGTGCTGGGCGATTTTCCTATCAAGCGTGAAGGTTCGCAGGGACAGAACAAAACCTATCTGATTGCCTTGAAGCTGGCTCAGTTTGATTTTCTGAAGCGAACGGGTAGTACCGAGCCGTTGTTGTTGCTCGATGATATTTTTGACAAACTCGATGCACTGCGCATGGAGCAGATTATCAAGTTGGTGGCCGGCGATAGCTTTGGACAGATATTCATAACAGATACCAACCGGGAACACCTGGACCGCATCTTGCACAAGGTGGGAGGTGACTATAAGATATTCAGGGTAGAGAAGGGTAGTGTAGAAGTGATGGATGAATTCAGGGGTGAATGATGGCCTTGGCTTGTGCAGATGAAATGGGATGTTTACTATGAATAATTGATTGGCAGATGAAAAGAAACGATGCTGAGCAGATAGGAAAACTGATTCAGAGTTTTCTGCGGCAAGAATCTCTGGAAACTCCGCTGAATGAGCGGAGGCTTATCAATTCGTGGACTGAGGTGTTGGGGCCGACCATTGCTTCGTACACACGCGATTTGTATATCAGAAATCAGGTGCTCTATGTGCATCTCACTTCTGCGGCATTGAGGCAAGAGCTTATGATGGGGCGCGACTTGTTGGTGCGCAACCTGAACGCTCATGTCGGTGCGCAGGTCATTACGAATATTGTATTCAGATAAGGAACATATTGATAACTTTCCAATAGAAAAGCCTTGATGACCCGGTATGCAGACAGACGGTTATCAAGGCTTTTTCTTATGTGAAGTGGACTTGCTGTATTTAGTGTTGAATCATCTTCAACTCATCCGTTCTTTTTATGCCCAGTGCTTTCAACTCTTCTACAGCGCGGTTGTAGTAGACGGAACTTTCCAGGTCCAAGTGGTTGTGGGCATCCATTCCGATGATGGCTGTGCAGCCTTCGTTGGCGGCTATGTGCCAGAATTCGGGGCAGGGATAAGAAGATAGTCCGTGTGCTTCGTTGTAGGCTACATATCCCAGATTGTATTCCAGTGGAATATTGAGTCTGACGGCTGCACGGCAAATGTGCCGGCTGATGTGTGTACAGTGGTGGTCAAAGCGCGGATAAGACCTCATGAAGAGGTCGGGATGCGCCAGGCAACAGAACACACCGCTTTCCATACCTTCTATGGCACTTTCTTCATACAAGTCCAGCATGTCGCGGCTATCTGTATGATGGCCGAAGTAAGGGAACTTTTCATCCGTATGGTAGTGGTGGTTGCCAAAGAGGACGTAGTCAAGCTTGTATTTCTTTATCTGCTCTTTCAGCCAGGGCATGTAGTCGGGGAAGTACTCACATTCCAAGCCAATCTTGATGTCAATCTGGTCTTTGTATTTGTCGCGTAGCGAGCTGATGCTGTCTACGTATTCGGGCAGTTCGTCGGGTAGCATGCGCATGTCGGCCACGTAGTCAGTGCGGTATTTCCAAGGCGTGTGGTCTGAGAATCCCAGTAATTGGAAACCGCCTTTGATGGCGCTTAATACAAAATCTTCGTCACTGCCGTTGGCATGCATACAACGGGCAGTGTGAGTGTGATAGTTTGTTTTCATTGTTTTGTTATTATTTCGTCCATGCAGATGTCGAAAGGCTCTGCCGGCACTTCGTTGACTAATTGAAAGGGAAAGCAGATTCCGGCTTTGTATGCTTGCGGTATGCGTGGCAACAGGCGGTCGTAATATCCCTTGCCACGTCCCAGCCGATTCCTCGCCCGGTCGAATGCCACACCGGGCACGGCAATGAAGTCTATCTTTTCATAGTCTGTGAAGGCTTCTCCAACAGGCTCCTCGATGCCGTATGCACCGACGGTCAGGCCTTCCGGCCCCGTGTAGCGGCGCAGCTCCAGGTCGTTTCCTATTACGACAGGCAGCAGGATGCATTTCTGCTTACTCCATCGCTGCAGACATTCGTGGGTATTCACTTCATCGGGCAGTGAATGGTAGAGTAATACAACATTTGCCGCCCTGAAAGCCGGATGGGCTTCGAGGGCGGCAATTATTTCAGCAGACAGCTGCAACGCGGTAGATTTCGGCAGGGTCTTCTTTAATGAAGCCATACGTCTGCGCAGTTCTTTTTTCTTTTCCATTGTTTTTTCTTTTCTCTGTCGGGGCTGTAGCTTCCGGTGCTTTGGGGAAAGCTTCGCCTCGTTCCAGTATGTCGAGGGCTTTCTTCACGGCTTCATCGTCGTGGTTGAGGTAACGTATGTATTGCTCCCTGCCCAGCATGTTGTAGATGATATTTCCGCAGAGGTATTTTTCAAGCAACTTATGCGATTTCTGAATCAGCAGGTTGCGGCGTTTGATACCCTTACTGTCAGCAAAACGTATAAACTGGTCTACAATACCTTGGCGCAACAAGTATTTGTTGAGGCTTTCTTCATCTTCATATTTCAGCATCTTCTGCCTGTTCTGGTCAGTATAGCGGAAGCTGAACTGAATGAGCAGACCGCGATTACTTACATCGATTAGGTAAGAAGTCACTCCCGTTGTATCCTGAGGAACAAAAACATCGGGCATGATGCCTCCACCACCGTACACGGGTCGTCCTAAGTTAGTAGAGTAGCGCAAGTCTTCATTCATCTTGATGCTGTCTTTCGAGAAGAATTCCCCATGCTCATAGCGGTTTATCCAGTCCATTTCATATTTGGAGTCTTTGCCGTTTTCGTATGGGCGTTGTATGCAGCGTCCCGATGGTGTGTAATACCGGGCAATGGTCAGGCGGATGGCCGAACCGTCGCTGAAATCAATGGGTTGTTGTACCAAGCCCTTTCCAAAAGAGCGGCGTCCTACAATCGTACCCCGGTCATTATCTTGTATGGCACCTGCAAAAATCTCACTGGCCGATGCCGAGCCTTCATCTACCAATACTATCAGCGGCATGTTCTGGCAGCTGCCGGTACCGTTGGCATATTCTTCCATGCGCGGATATTTACGTCCTTCGGTGTAGACTATCAGTTTACCTTCGGGCAAGAACTCATTGACCATGCGGGTAGCAGCTTCCATGTATCCTCCGGTATTTTCGCGCAAGTCTATGATAAGACCTTCGCATCCCTGATGATTGAGCATGGCCAATGCATTAAGCAATTCTACATGAGTAGTACGGCCAAACTTGCTGACTTGTACGTAGCCGAACTTATCGTTGAGCATGTAGGCCGCATCTACCGTGTTCTGCGGAATGTCTCCACGGGTGATGGTGAAGTCCAGCAAGTCTTTCTCTCCGTTTCGCTTCACTCCCAGTTTCACTTGGCTTCCTTTCGGTCCTTTCAGGTTGCGCATGGCTTTTTCATTAGTCAGTCCTTTGCCTACGAACAGACTGTCGTTTACCATGACAATGCGGTCACCGGCCATCATGCCGACCTTTTCAGAAGGTCCGCCTTTAATGACACTGTTCACGTGTATGGTATCTTCCTGTATGGTAAACTGTACACCGATACCGCTGAAACTTCCTTCCAGCTCGGAGTTTACTTCTTCCAGATTCTGTGCCGGAATGTACACCGAGTGCGGGTCTAGTTCAGCCAGGATTTGTGGCATGGCTTTCTCTACCAAATCCGTCATGTTTACAGTGTCCACATATTGGTCGTCGATGACACGCAGCAGCGCATTCAGCTTATTCGACGAGCCATTGATGATACCCAATCGGTTCCCACCGTAGTGCTTGGCATAGAATGTTCCGATAAGGATGCCCACTACTACGCTGACAGCAATAACAAGTGGCGTGAAGCGGGATGAATTGCTTGTACTCATGTCTATTCTGTTTTGTTTTCTATGTTTTCTAAGTAGATGATTTCTATTCCTGCCCGGCGCAACAGGTCAATTCCGTCTTCCAGACGGTATTTTTCCGAGTAGACAACTCGTTTGATGCCGGCCTGAATAATGAGTTTGGCACATTCTATGCAGGGCGAAGCCGTGACATACAGGGTGGCACCGTCGCTGCTATTGTTCGAACGCGCTATTTTGGTAATGGCATTGGCTTCCGCGTGCAGCACGTATGGCTTGGTAACATTATTCTCATCTTCGCAAACATTTTCAAATCCTGACGGAGTGCCATTATAACCGTCTGAAATTATCATTTTGTCCTTTACGATGAGGGCGCCCACTTTGCGGCGTTTGCAGTAAGAGTTTTCGGCCCAAATGCCTGCCATGCGTATGTAGCGCCTGTCTAATGCTTCTCGTTTTTTGCTGGCTGCCACGTCTTCCATTCTGATTGTCCTTTCTTTGAATTATGTTTCTTTATAAATATTCCGCTTCAAATTTATGCAATCTTTTTTATTTACCGAGGTTTCAATCCCATTCTTTTAGTAGTCTGTCCTTCTTTGTAGTAAATAAACAGGTTGTTGTTGTCACCTTCGTATTTGAACGCGTTTTTCAGTCCTGTAATGAATGCTTTTCCCAATACGTCGCTTTCATTCGGGTTTCCTTCCACGCTGATGCTGAGCTCTTGTGTCTTACCGTCTGCACTCCATGCACCGCTCGGGCTCGAACTGATTCCTTTTCCGTTGAAGGAGCCTCCAGTTTTTCCATTTATGTCTGATCCTTCAAAGTTGAGGATGAAGTTTCCTTCCTGTCCCAAGGCGTTCATGCTGTTTTCACGTGCTTTCGCATCGCCTTGCCAGAAGTCAAATTGCTCATAGCTTCCTTCTAATGCAATGAAACTCAGTTTCCATGTCTTGTTGGTAAAGATACTGATTACATCATCTTCATCGTTGCAAGCGCTGAATAGTGGTAGCACGACGATGAGGAGGAGCAATTGCCAAACACGTTTGTTGAGTAGCTTATTCATAAATTCTGTACTTTAAAAAGTTGGGTTTAGGTTAAGTTCTATTGTTTGAATAGTTGTTTTATTATTTCTTTATTCCGTCTCTTTCAAGCAGTGCATCGATAGTGGGGGCTTGTCCACGGAAGTGCTTGTATAGCGTCATCGGATGTTCTGTTCCACCTTTTGAAAGGATGTTGTTGCGGAACGATTCGGCTACTTCTGGATTGAAAATCCCTTTCTGTTTGAATAATGAGAAAGCGTCTGCATCCAGCACTTCTGCCCATTTGTAGCTATAATATCCGGCTGCATAGCCTCCCGTAAAGATGTGTGAGAACTGTGAGCTCATACATGTCTCTTTCAGGTCGGGCAGGACCTGTGCTTTCGACCAGGCCTGTTTTTCGTAGAGTCTGACGTCGCTGCTGAACGGTTCGGTGCGGGTGTACCATGCCATGTCGAGCAGTCCGAAGCTGAGCTGGCGCAAACACAGATAGCCGGCGTTGAAAGCCGATGCAGCTTTGAGTCTGTCCACCAGTTCGTCAGGGATAAGCTCGCCTGTCTGGTAGTGGCGGGCAAAGGTATGCAGGAATTCCTTTTCGCGGGCAAAGTTTTCCATGAATTGCGAGGGTAGTTCCACAAAGTCCCAATAAACATTGGTACAGCTCAAGCTGGCGTATGTTGTATGTGATAACATGCAGTGCAGGCTATGGCCGAATTCGTGCAGGAAGGTTTCCACTTCATCGAATGTCAGCAAGGCCGGTTTATCTTTGGTTGGTTTGGTAAAGTTCATCACAATGGAGGCATGAGGGCGACTGTCTTCACCGGTCTGCGGGTCAATCCACTGGTCTTTGTAAGTAGTCATCCAGGCGCCTGCACGTTTCCCCGCTCTGGGGTGGAAATCAGTATAGAGTACAGCTAGGAATTGCCCGTTTTTATCAAATACCTCAAAAGCTTCCACATCAGGATGATATACGGGTATCTGGGCATTCTTCTTGAAGGTGATGCCATACAGGCGTGTTGCCAAGCCGAATACTCCTTCCTTGACACGGCTTAATTCAAAATACGGCCGCATCTGTTCATCGTCAATGCTGTATTTTTTCGCTTTCAGCTTTTGTGCATAGTACGACCAGTCCCAAGGCATCAGTGCAAAGTGCTCACCTTGTTCGCCCTGAGCCAGTATCTGTGCTTCATCCACTTCCTTAATCGCTACAGGTTTGTAGGCTTCCAGCAAATCATTAAGCAATTTATAGACAGCTTCATTGTTTTGTGCCATGCGCTTTTCCAGTTTATAGGAGGCATAGTCTTTGTAACCCAACAGCTGTGCTATCTCCATGCGGGTATTTACTATTTGCTTGATGATGTCCAGGTTGCAGGTTTGTTTGCTGGGGTCAGTACATTTGGTATTGTAAGCCATGTAGAGTTGCTGACGGAGGTCACGGTTGGCTGCGTACGTCATGAAAGGCACATAGCTGGGGGCTTGCAGTGTAAATACCCAGCCTTTGACACCTTTTTCAGTAGCCGTTTCGGCTGCTGCGTCTATCACGCTCTGTGGCAGTCCGGCCAGTTGCTCCTGGCTGGTCAATACCAGTTGGTAATCATTTGTTTCCTTCAGCACATTGTCTCCAAATTGCAGAGTCAGCAAGCTCAGGCGATTGGTCAGTTCCCTGTATCGTGCCTGGTCGGCTTCATTCAGGTTGGCTCCGTTTCGTGCAAAGCTGCTGTAGGCATTCTCTGTCAGTTTGCGTTGCTCGGCATTCAGTTGTGCCAGGTCCATTGACTCATAGACCGCCTTAATGCGTGCAAAGAGTGCCCCGTTGAGGCTGATGTCGTTTTCGTGTTCATTCATCAGCGGCATCAGTGTCTTGGCCAATTCCTGCAATTCGTCATTTGTTTCGGCACTCAGCAGATTGTCAAATACAGTGGCAGCACGTTGCAACAATTCGCCCGATTGTTCATAGGGCAATATGGTGTTTTCGAAAGTAGGTGCCTCGGTGTTGTTCACTATGGCATCTATCTCAGCTTGTTGACGTTTGATGCCTTCGCGCACGGCCGGTTCAAAGTGTTCAGGTCTGATTCGGTCGAATGGCGTGGTATTGTGTGGGGTATTATAGCTTTCAAAGAATGGATTTTGTCCTTGTATAGCAGTCATAAAGCATAATAAGATTAATGTCAGTTTGGTTCGCATCATATTCCTTTTCTTTGTATAAGTTCACGTTTCTGCTGTTGGAGTGTCTTATGAGGTAGAGTAGACTTTTCAAGTGATTCCATACACAAACTACATGGGCTTGTACAACGGATGGTATTGCATCTGTCATATCCATTCTGCCATATTGCAGTTTGTCTTTGCCAAGTGCTCGTTAGAGGTGGGAACATAGCAATGCCATTGCCTTGCAAATGTGCAAAAAAAATAGGCGATTCTTGTGGGAACCACCTATTTTTTATTATTATTTCGTAACTGTATATTAGCAGTTAACAGATGCCATGTGAGCGATCAGGTCAAGAACCTTGTTAGAATAACCGATTTCGTTATCGTACCAAGAAACAACCTTAACGAAAGTATCAGTCAAAGCAATACCAGCCTTAGCATCGAAGATAGAAGTGCGAGTGTCACCCAAGAAGTCAGAAGAAACAACTGCATCTT
>USEY01000047.1 GCA_900553815.1 uncultured Bacteroides sp. | reverse complement strand
GGCATCTCAGAGCCTGTTTAAACTTTGCTAATTGGGACGTTTGCGGACATTCATAAATAGAATTAGGAGCATCTGCCCTTGCCGGAATATGGTATTTGGCAATCTATATGCTCGGTTTCGGCTTCAGTTTGGGTTTACAAGTTGTAATAGCACGACGTAACGGTGAACGGCATTATTCCGAAACAGGAAAGACATTCTTTCAAGGATTGTTTTTCCTGTCAGGACTTGCTGTCTTTTTATGTCTGTTCTCCAAGCTGTTGTCCCCGATTATTTTAAGCAGGCTGATTGCTTCTGCGGAAGTCTATCATGCCGTGATTGATTATTTGAATGGGAGAATTTGGGGATTGTTGTTCTCCTTTCCGTTCCTTGCCTTACGCTCCTTCTTGGTCGGCATTACCTATACAAAAGCCTTGAACATGGCAGCTCTGACATCCGTATTAGTGAACATTCCAAGTAATTGGCTGCTCATATTCCATTGGGACATGGGGATAGCAGGTGCAGCCATCGCGTCGTCTTTTGCCGAAGCGTGTTCGTTGGTAGTGCTGGCAATCTGTGTTTCACATAAAATGGATAAAAGGCTTTATGGCTTGTCTTGGAGATTCGACAAAGGTGTATTGCTCCACGTTTGTCATGTATCCGTTTGGAGCATGTTCCATTCGTTTATCAGCGTAGCCCCTTGGTTCCTATTCTTCGTAGCAATAGAACATTTGGGAGAATTACAACTGGCAGTGGCAAACATTCTCCGAAGCATATCCACCCTGTTCTTTGTCATTGTCAGTTCGTTTGCCGCCACAACTGGCTCGTTGGTAAGCAATATGATTGGAGCGAACGAAAGAAGACAAGTTTTCCCGTTATGCAACAGGGTAATCCGATTAGGTTATTTTATTGGCTTACCACTGATTGCGCTTGCATTGATATTCCATCAGGCTGTTATTAGTATCTATACAAACAATCCAGCTATCATGCAAACTGCATGGTTACCGTATGTGGTCATGCTACTGAACTACGTTTTTGCCTTACCCGGTCATGTCTATATGAATGCTGTAACGGGAACAGGAGCAACACGAACGGCTTTCATCTTTCAGGCGACAACTATTGCCGCTTATCTGTTCTACCTGTGGAAATTGAGCCATTGGGATGTATCCCTTGCCGTTTATTGGACGGTAGAATACCTGTTCGTGATTGGACTTGAGGTACAGTCTGTCATTTATCTTAAATATAAACACTATTAAAAACTAAATGTCATGATGAAAAAGATATATCCACGCACAGGCGACAAGCAGACCGTGTACTTGAATGCAGTTGTGAAAGACCCATCTATCGAAGTAGGCGACTATACCATCTACAATGATTTCGTGTCCGACCCGCTGCTTTTCGAGCGAAACAATGTACTTTACCATTATCCTATCAACCACGAACGGCTAATAATCGGCAAGTTTTGTTCTATTGCCTGCGGTGTGAAATTTCTGTTCAACTGTGCCAACCATACCTTAAAATCCTTATCCACCTATACCTTTCCGCTTTTTTATGAGGATTGGGATTTGGAGAAATCGGATGTGGCAACGGCTTGGGACAACAAAGGCGACATCGTAATAGGCAACGATGTATGGATAGGTTATGAAGCGGTGATTATGGCTGGCGTTCACATCGGAAACGGAGCAATCATAGCCACCCGTGCCGTTGTCACAAAAGACGTGCCACCTTATACGATTGTCGGAGGAATTCCTGCCAAACCTATAAGGAAGCGTTTTACAGACGATACAATTCAAAAATTGGAAGCATTGCAATGGTGGAATTGGTCTTTCGAGAAAATCAAGCAAAGTTTACCTTATCTTACAAGTGGAGATATTGACGGGTTATTAACGTTACCGTCTTTATCCAATAACGAACAAGTCATGATTTAGACACAAAACTTTGCTTTTTGAATACTATTAAAGTATTGTAAGAACAGATTATAGAGCAATAAAAGACATTGATTTATATTTTTTATACGTTTACTAATCACCCTTATCCAATATGCCCAGCGAAAAAATATCCCAATGGGAAAAGCTTTTTCCAACAAGAAAAAAGTTATTCTCCAATACAGAAGACATGTCAGCAAATTAACCCTGCCCTAGCAGATATTCCCAAAGGAATAACGTATATTTGCAAACATGGAAACAAAAAAAGTAGCAAGATATATAGCCGACAATCACCTGCTGGCCATAAATGAGAAAGTAATAGTAGCATTGAGCGGAGGCGCAGATTCTGTGGCCTTACTGCTCATGCTGCAAGAGTTAGGCTATGCGTGCGAAGCTGCTCATTGCAACTTTCATTTGCGCGGTTCGGAATCTGACCGTGACGAAACTTTCGTGCGGCAATTGTGCCAAGAACGGCAAGTGAAATTACATATTACCCATTTTGATACCAAACATTATGCAAGCCAAAAACATATCTCCATTGAGATGGCTGCACGAGAGCTACGTTATGAATGGTTTGAAACACTTCGCAAGCAACTACAGGCCACTGCCATAGCCGTAGCTCATCATGCTGACGACAGTGTAGAAACTTTCCTGCTCAACCTGCTTCGAGGTACAGGCATCAATGGCCTACGAGGTATCAGGCCGCGCAATGGGCACATTATCAGGCCCCTACTTTGCCTGAAACGAAATGATATTTTACATTATCTGACAATCCGAAGTCAAAGCTACGTGACTGACAGCACCAATCTGCAAGACGAATACACGCGCAACAAAATACGCCTCCGTCTCTTGCCATTTATGGAGGAAATCAACCCCTCGGTAAAAGACAGCATTATGGATACTGCCCACCATTTGGACGAAGCCGCCTGTTTCTATCACCATGCCATAGAAGAAGCACGACAACGTGTATCAACTGACAATGGCAAAACAATAGACATAACGGCACTCATGCGCGAGCCCTCACCTGAAGCTTTGCTGTTCGAATTGCTGTCGCCCATAGGTGTAAATGCCACGCAACTGCACGACATCTACAAGTCACTCAATGGACAAGCTGGAAAAGTGTTTGATACCCCAGAGTGGCAAATAGTGAAAGACCGCACTCACTTACTGGTAGAGCCACGACAAAAAAACACACGCCCTCCCCAACTACAAATGGAAGAATGCGAACTAACACCTGACTTCATCATTCCGCGCGATAAATCAACAGCCTGCTTCGATGCCGACAAATTATCACAGCCATTCACAATCCGCCTATGGCAACAAGGCGACAGTTTTGTACCTTTTGGAATGAAAGGGCGTAAAAAAGTAAGCGACTATCTGACTGACCGCAAGTTCTCTTTGGCAGCCAAAGGACGCCAATGGGTACTTTGCGCCGGCAACGAGATAGTGTGGCTTATTGATGAGCGACCAGACAATCGCTTCCGAATCGGGCCTGAAACCAAACGAGTACTGATAATAAAGAGCATTAAAGAAGAAACAAGTGAGTAAGAATTAAATCTCTCTATCTTTTACTCTATCCCCCCATAACAACATGAAAGAAGTAAAAAAGAATTCTCTACGTGCCTGGCTGTTAGCCATGCGCCCCAAGACACTGACAGGGGCATTAGTACCTGTTATCTTAGGCACAGCCTTAGCCTCCTCCGACGGACAACTAGACATTGCAGCAGTCTGTCTATGCGCCGTTTTTGCCTGCGTCATGCAGATTGCTGCCAACTTCATCAATGACCTGTTCGACTTCCTTAAAGGTAGTGATCGTGCTGACCGCTTAGGCCCCAAACGGACATGTGCCGAAGGATGGATTTCACCCATAGCTATGAAGCGAGGTATTCTACTGACGGTCATATTGGGAGTATGCACAGGGATGGCATTGCTGATATATACCGCACCTGCATTGCCATTAGGAGGCTGGGAACTCATAATCATAGGCATAGCATGCGTTGCTGGAGCTTTTCTTTATACCTTACGGTTGGCCTATATGGGATGGGGTGATCTGTTGGTACTATTATTCTTCGGCCTTGTACCTGTAGGAGCGACCTACTATGTACAGGCTCACGCTCTGACTGCCAACAGTCTGGTATTAGGTTTGGCCGCCGGCCTGGCTGTAGATACCTTGCTGGTTGTCAACAACTACCGCGACCGTGAACAAGATGCCATAAGTGGAAAGCGAACATTGATAGTGCGATTTGGTGAACCATTCGGCCGTTACCTCTACCTTCTAATGGGACTATTGGCTGGATTACTTCCCTTATGGTTTGTTGTAGAAGGTAAACTGCACTTCAATGAATATCTTTGGACAATGGGTATCTATCTAGCCCTACACATGCTGACATGGAAAGAATTAGCAAACATTCGCCAAGGAAAAAAGCTGAATGCAGTTTTAGGTGAGACATCGCGCAACATGCTGATTTTTGCATTACTACTGGCCATAGTTCTCTATTGACAACAACCCTGCCACAGACGAATTATATCATAAAAAATGCGAGGCGGAACCCCAATAAGAGCAGTTCCGCCTCGATATTAATTACCACAGCTAGCGTCTAAGATTTATAAAGCCAATCAACGCTTGCCATACATATTTTCATAATAGTGCTGATAGTCACCGCTAGTCACATCTTCTACCCAATCCTGATTGTTGAGATACCATTCGATAGTTTTCACTATACCGTCCTCAAACTTCGTCTCAGGATACCATCCTAAAGCATTGGTTATCTTTGTGGGATCAATGGCATAGCGTTGGTCATGTCCGAGACGGTCTTTTACAAAGGTTATCAGGTCATCGTTTATCCAACTGATGTCTATCTGTCCGTCAGCATCCTTCACTTTCTTCTTCAATACTTCGCGATAGCGAGGCTCTTCAGTCATCAAGCGATGTATGGTGGCTATTGTCAGCTTCACAATTTCCAAGTTAGTCTTTTCATTGTGTCCGCCTACGTTGTAAACTTCGCCTTCTACACCATTACGAACAACCAAGTCAATGGCTTTGCAATGATCCTCCACATACAACCAGTCGCGCACATTGCTGCCATCACCATAAACAGGCAGTTTCTTTCCTTCCAAAATATTCTTGATGATAAGCGGTATCAACTTCTCAGGGAAGTGATAAGGTCCATAATTGTTAGAGCAACGAGTGATAGTTACAGGCATCTTGTAAGTATCGTGGTAAGCCATCACTACCATGTCCGCACTCGTCTTCGAAGCGCTATATGGACTATGAGGGCAAAGCGGAGTTTTCTCAGTAAAATATCCTTCAGCACCAAGCGAACCATATACCTCATCAGTAGAGACTTGGTGATAGCGCACGCCCTTTCTCCATGTAGGATAGCCAAACTCATCCTTACCTGTCACCCATGCACGACGTGCAGCGTCAAGCAGGTTCTGCGTTCCTAGAATATTGGTTTCCAAAAAAAGTTGCGGATTCTCAATACTACGGTCTACATGGCTTTCTGCAGCAAAGTTTACCACATAATCAAACTTATACTGTGCAAAAAGCTCATCGGCCAGCAGACGGTCGCAAATATTACCTCTCACAAAGAAACAACGTTCGTTATCTATATCCTTAGCTATTGTGCCTAAATTGCCGGCATACGTCAGGGCATCAAGAATCACTACTTTAATGTCATCGTGCTTGGCCAAAATGTACTTAATATAGTTAGCACCTATAAACCCGGCAGCACCGGTCACAAGATATGTTTTCATTCCTTATCTATTAAATAAACTTATTCCTAATATTATAAAAGACTGATGCGAGCGCAAAACTCACTCTTTCCCATTGGAAGCCAGCTCCAACAGATACTTTCCATAGTCAGTCTTGTCCAAACGCTGTCCCAATACGGAAAGTTGCTTTGAATCAATCCAACCTTTGCGCCAAGCTATTTCTTCAATACAACTGATACGAAAGCCCTGCCGGTTCTGTATGGTTGCCACAAAATTGGAAGCCTCAAGTAAACTATCACAATTACCTGTATCGAGCCACGCGAAGCCACGCCCAAAGAGCTCCACCTTCAAGGTTCCTTCTTCCAAATACAAACGATTGAGGTCGGTAATTTCATACTCACCTCTGGCCGAAGGTTTGAGCGAAGCGGCCTTGACCGTCACTGTACTATCATAGAAATACAAACCTGGTACAGCATAATGACTCTTAGGATTAGTTGGCTTTTCTTCCAATGAGAGGACCTTACCATCCTCGTCAAATTCTACCACACCATAGGCTCGCGGATCTTTCACATAATAGCCAAAGATGCAAGCACCCTTCGTCAAAGAGGCAGCCCGCTGCAACATGGACGAAAAACGCTGGCCATAAAACAGATTGTCGCCCAAAATCAAACAACCTGGCTCTCCCTTTAAAAAGTCAGCGCCCAGCACGAATGCTTGTGCCAACCCATTGGGTTTATCTTGCACTTTATAAGAAAAAGACATGCCTATCTCGGCGCCACTCCCTAACAAGTCGCGAAACATGGGTAAATCACGCGGTGTAGAGATAATCAACACTTCGCGTATGCCAGCCAGCATCAGTGTAGAGAGAGGATAATAAATCATCGGCTTGTCATAAACCGGCATTATCTGCTTGGATATAGCCTTCGACAAGGGATAAAGACGGGTGGCACTTCCACCGGCAAGAATGATTCCTTTCATTTTTCTTCTAAATGGAAATAATTATTATTGCCTATAGCAACTAGTTGTGTGCTTCAAAGAGACTTTCAATACAAGCGTCCTTCGATAGTTTCTGCAACATGTCGCATCGTCGACAAAGGTCGGAAAGAAAATTGACATGACAAAATATTCATGCAAAAAATCAGCCGGCCAGTTCTATGACCTCCAAGTCTTTGAACACCCCGTCTTCGATGACGAAACGGACCAGCGTTCGAACTTTGTGAAAACCATATTTGCCAGCTGCACCTGGATTAATATGAAGCATACCCAAAGTCTTATCATACTTCACCTTCAGAATATGCGAATGCCCACTGATGAACAACTTTGGCGGCCTTGTCAGCAAGCTGCCGACAATCGAAGGGTCATACTTGCCTGGATACCCACCAATATGCTTCATCAACACCTCGGCACCCTCCACTACAAATCGTAAGACCTGCGGATAAAGCCTCCTCATATCTTGTCCGTCAATATTTCCATAAACAGCCCTGAAAGGCCTATAGGCCGCAAGCTTCTGTGCCACTTCCATCGACCCAATGTCACCAGCATGCCATATTTCATCACAAGGTTCAAAATATTGCAGATATTTCTCATCCCAATAACCATGCGTATCGGACAACAAACCAATTTTTACCATACAATCTTTGTTTATATGTGCAAAGGTAACTAACTTTGGAGGGAAGTTAATACACCTTTTTATTTATTTAGCGCATAGACTTAACACTTGCCGCCATATCAACTTATTGAATCTTATGGAAGACAGATATTTCAAACGGGACATTAGCTGGCTATCTTTCAACTACCGCGTACTGATGGAAGCGGCCGATGATACACTGCCCTTGTACGAGCGAATCAATTTCATGTCTATCTACTCTTCCAACTTGGAGGAATTCTATAAAATACGTGTGGCCGACCACAAAGCTGTGGCAGGAGGTGCTACACGCGACGATGAAGAGACAATAAACTCTGCTACGGCCTTGGTAGAAGAAATCAACCAAGAAGTAAACAGGCAACTTGAGGACAGAGTGCGTATCTACGAAAAGCAATTGTTGCCTGCACTGAAAAAGAATCACATTATCTTTTATCAGAGCCGCAACGTGGAACCTTTCCACCAAGAGTTCGTGAAGCGATTCTTCCGTGAAGAGATATTCCCCTACCTCACTCCTGTACCTGTAGACAAAACACGCGTGCGCTCTTTCCTCCGCGACAACCGACTCTATCTAGCCGTACGACTACATGCCAAGGACAAGACACCAACAGATGCCGACTATACCCAATACTTCGTCATGAAGTTGCCCTACAGCAAGGTGCCTCGTTTCATCGAACTGCCCAAAGAAGGGAAAGACTACTACCTGATGTACATTGAAGACATCATCAAAGCCAATCTGAGCAGCATTTTCCCTGGCTATGAGGTGGAAAGCAGCTATTGCATCAAGATTTCGCGCGACGCGGATATATTGATTGACGACAACGCCAAGACGTCAGAAATCATAGAGCAAGTGAAGACCAAGGTGAAGAAACGCAAGATTGGCGCTGTATGCCGTTTTGTCTACGACCGGGCCATACCCGACGACTTCCTACACTTCCTCATGGACGCTTTCGACATAAAACAAAGCGAACTGGTACCTGGCGACAAGCACCTGAACATGGAAGACTTGAGCCATCTGCCTAACCCAAACCACCATCTGCCACCCATCCAGAAGCCTCAACCCATGAAGCTCAACTATCTGGATAAGGACGAATCCATCTTCCGCTATATTGAGCGCAAGGACCTGTTACTTCACTATCCCTACCACTCGTTCGAGCACTTCATCCACTTTCTCTACGAAGCTGTCCATCAGCCTGCCGTGGGCGAAATCATGGTTACACAATATAGAGTGGCAGAAAACTCCGCCGTCATCAACACCCTGATAGCAGCCGCCCAAAACGGCAAAAAAGTGACTGTCTTCGTTGAGCTAAAAGCACGCTTTGATGAAGAAAACAACTTAGCTACGGCCGAAATGATGAAAGCGGCAGGCATCAACATCATCTACAGCATACCCGGCCTGAAGGTACACGCCAAGGTGGCGCTTATCCTCTTTAAGCCAGGTCAAAGAGCTGACATACCTGGCTATGCCTACATCAGCACAGGCAACTTTAACGAAAAGACGGCCAAACTCTATGCCGATTGCGGTCTGTTCACCAGCCACAGCGGCATTGTGAAAGACCTGAAGCGTCTCTTCCGCACTTTGCAAGGCAAGCCCAATCCTACTTTCCACCACCTGCTGGTGGCGCGCTTCAACCTCATTGACACGCTCAACAAACTTATAGACAAAGAAATAGAACTGGCTAAGAATGGCAAAGGCGGCAGAATCATACTCAAGATGAATGCCCTTCAAGATCCAGCCATGATAGAGAGACTCTATCAGGCATCAGAAGCAGGCGTAGAGATTGACCTCATCGTCAGAGGCATTTGTTGTCTCATACCCAATCAATCCTTCAGCCGCAATATCAAAGTGACACGCATTGTCGACACCTTCCTCGAGCATGCCCGCGTATGGTATTTTGGCAACAACAACCAGCCCAAGCTCTTCTTGGGCTCACCCGACTGGATGAGGCGCAATCTCTATCGCCGCATCGAGGCAGTCACACCTGTGCTCGACCCCGACCTCAAACAGGAGCTCATCGACATGCTTAACATCCAACTGGCCGACCGCCGCAAAGCATGTTTCATTGACGAACATCTGCACAACAACTGGAAATCGCCCAATCACCAACGAGAGAAAATCAGGGCACAATATGAGTTCTACGAATACCTGGCAAAAAAGAACAATGCCAACGAATAATAATTTCTAAAAACCAAAAAACATTTCAATGAACTATCAACAAACACTCAGAAAGCTGCTAAGTGTAGCCATCCTATGCTTCGGCCTGTACATTTCGGCCAATGCACAAGAAGACAAAACATTCATTGCACCCAGCGATGCCAACATCGTCTACATGGGGCGCATCAGTACCACCCAGCCAGGCAGTGTACGCTTCACCTATCCAGGCGTAAGCATCATGGCCAACTTTGAAGGCACCTCCCTGCAAATGGCTGTGAAGAAAAACAGCGGTGGATTCATGGTAGAAATAGACAACTTCCCCGCCTATCGTATTGATTTCGGCGAGAACGACTCCATTAAGACCTTGGCCGAAGGATTGCCACAAGGCATACACTCAGCCCGCATCATGTACGTCATCGAAGGCTATGAACTGAAACCTGCCTTCCGTGGCTTCTATCTGGACAAAGGATGCCAGCTGGCCCAAGCTCCCGTACTGCCCCAACGGCGCATTGAATTCATCGGCAACTCCATCACCTGCGGCTATGGCGTAGAGTCAGAAGACCCAAGTGACCCCTTCAGCTATGAAACAGAAAATCACTACTACACCTACGCAGCACAAACAGCCCGCCTGCTCAACGCCCAACACTTGGTAGTGGCACGCTCGGGCATAGGCATTTATCGCAACTACGGCGCACCCAAGTCAGGAAGCCGCGACTGCATGCCTGCCATGTACGAGCAAACCCTCTTCATGGACTCTACCGAAACATGGAACCACGCTCTCTACACCCCCGATGTAGTCTGCCTCAACTTGGGTACCAACGACATGAGCTTAGACAACTACGACGCCAACCTGCTTGAAGAAGGCTATCGCAAATTCGTAAAACATCTGCGCACCACCTATCCCAAAGCACAAATCGTCCTGCTGACAGGCCCTTTAATGAACGGCAAGCCGCTGGAAATTGTCAAAAAGGCACTCGACAAGATAGCCGACGAACATCACCGCCAAGGCGATACGAAGGTCTATCGTTTCGACTTCTCTCCACAGACAGGCTCGTTGGCCATCGGCGCCAGCTGGCACCCCTCTTTGCGTCAACACATGAAAATGGCATCTGAACTGACCCCGTTCATCCAAAAAATAACCGGCTGGACAACTGCCCAACATTAAACATCAGTTTCCCTAAAGGAGTACGCAGCAAACAGAAAGCGACACGTTGACCGACTAAAAGCGATACTTTAGTCGACCGAAAGCAATACGTTGACAAGCAAACGACAAGGCTTTGACGTACAAGAAGCAATGTTTTTCAATCTGCTTAGAAAAACATCGCTTCATAAACAACAAGATATATGGCATTTTGCAAGATTATGAATTATCCCATCAAAATATAAGATATCATGAAAAAAATAATCAACCCATGGAAAGACATGGAAGGCTACAACTGTTTCGGTTGTGCTCCCAACAATCAAGCAGGCGTGAAGATGGAATTTTATGAAGACGGCGACGAAATTGTCAGCGTATGGAAGCCACGCCCTGAATACCAAGGATGGATTGACACCCTTCATGGCGGCATACAGTCTGTCCTGCTCGATGAAATATGCGCGTGGGTCATCTTGCGCAAGCTGCAAACCACAGGTGTGACCTCGAAAATGGAGACTCGCTATCGCAAATCCATCTCCACCAACGACTCACACCTTGTATTACGTGCTTCCATCCGAGAGCAAAAGCGCAACATTATCCTGGTAGAAGCACGTCTCTACAACAGCGCAGGCGAACTATGCACAGAAGCCTTGTGCACCTACTTCACCTTCCCACGCCAAAAAGCCGAGGAAGAAATGTACTTCCGAAGCTGCGAGGTTGAGGCAGAAGAGGCCGACCCGCTGGCTGACAAATAAGACAAAATTGTTACCCATCAAGTATTCAACAAAGAAAAATGAAATAAAAATCAAACATTTTGTGATAAATCCTTGGATGTTTCAGATATATGGTTTACATTTGTCGCAATCAAATCAAGAATAAGATATGAAAACAAGAACTACACATCACCATCATCATCACCCTGACGAATAATTCGGTAGGCAGTATGACGGTATGTGTATGACGTTGGAAGGTATATATATTGACGAGGCTTGCCGAACAGTTGCAAGCCTCGTCTTTTTTTATCGTACCATAAGCCAAAAGCCATTAAAAAGCAATATAAACTAACAATACAAATAAAAACTATGTTACTAAGAATCGCAGTACAAGCCAAAGGACGTCTCTACGACGAAACCATGTCCTTTCTGGAAGAAGCCGACATCAAATTAAGTGCCACCAAACGTACCCTCCTGGTGCAATCGTCCAACTTTCCCATCGAAGTTCTCTTTCTGAGAGACGACGACATACCCCAAACGGTAGCGACTGGCGTGGCTGACATAGGCATCGTGGGCGAAAATGAATTTGTAGAAAAGAACGAAAACGCAGAAATAGTGAAACGCTTGGGCTTCAGCAAGTGCCGACTTTCGCTGGCCATGCCCAAGGACATTGACTACCCAGGCGTGGAGTGGTTCAATGGCAAAAAAATTGCCACCTCCTACCCCGCCATACTCTCCAACTACCTCAAGCAACAACAGGTCAGCGCAGAGATACATGTCATCACAGGCTCGGTAGAAGTATCGCCCGGCATTGGCCTGGCCGACGCCATCTTCGACATTGTAAGTTCAGGCTCTACTTTGGTCAGCAACCGCCTCAAGGAAGTAGAAGTGGTAATGAAGTCAGAAGCCCTGCTCATAGGCAACAAGAACCTCTGCGATGAAAAGAAGGAAATCTTGAAAGAACTGCTCTTCCGCATGGATGCGGTAAAGACGGCCGAAGATAAGAAATACGTGCTGATGAATGCCCCTAAGGATAAGCTGAACGACATCATAGCCGTACTGCCAGGCATGAAGAGTCCCACGGTAATGCCCCTGGCACAAGAAGGATGGTGCTCTGTACACACCGTACTCGACGAGAAATGTTTTTGGGAAATCATAGGCAAGCTGAAAACGCTCGGCGCCGAAGGCATCCTCGTGCTCCCCATCGAGAAAATGATTATCTGATTAACCACTAACCATTAATCATTAAACACTCCCCATGATACTCATAACCAATCCCGATAAAGACCAATGGGCCAACCTGTTGAAACGCCCCACACTTGATACGGAGAACCTATTCGATACGGTAAAGGCCATCATCGAACGCGTAAAAACAGAAGGCGACCGTGCCGTGCTGGACTATGAAACCCAATTTGACAAAGTTTCACTAAGCAGTTTGAGCGTCTCTGCCCAAGAAATGGATGAAGCCGAAGCCCTTGTGAGCAACGAACTGAAAGCAGCAATCCGCCTCTCGGCACAAAACATAGAAACCTTCCACGCAGCCCAGCGCTTCAATGGCGCCAAGGTAGAGACCCAACCAGGGGTGACCTGCTGGCAAAAGGCGGTAGCCATTGAAAAGGTTGGGCTCTACATACCGGGGGGCACAGCTCCCTTGTTCTCTACCGTCCTTATGCTGGCTCTGCCCGCACGCATTGCCGGTTGCCGCGAGATAGTGCTCTGCACTCCTCCTGCCCGCGATGGCAAAGTACACCCCGCTGTGCTCTATGCAGCCCGCGTGGCAGGTGTGAGTCGCATATTCAAGGCTGGAGGCGTGCAGGCCATAGCCGCCATGGCCTATGGCACAGAAAGTGTGCCCAAGGTCTACAAAATCTTTGGTCCAGGCAATCAATATGTCACGGCTGCCAAGCAGCTCGTCAGCTTGCGCGATGTGGCCATCGACATGCCCGCCGGTCCCTCTGAAGTAGAAGTATTGGCCGATGAAAGCGCCAACCCCACCTTTGTAGCTGCTGACCTGCTGAGCCAGGCTGAACATGGTGTAGACAGCCAAGCCCTGCTCATCACCACCTCGGCTACCCTGCAACGGGCTGTAAAGGCCGAAGTAGAACGACAACTAGCCTTGTTGCCACGCAAGGAGATTGCCGAAAAGTCACTGGCCAACAGCAAGCTCATTGTTGTGTCCAGCATGGACGAGGCCCTCGAAATGACTAACCAATATGCTCCTGAACACCTTATCATCGAAACGACCAACCCTGAAGAAGAAGCCGCACACGTGGTGAACGCAGGCTCTGTCTTCCTCGGCTCGTACTCGCCCGAAAGTGCCGGCGACTATGCCTCGGGCACCAACCATACCCTGCCCACCAACGGTTATGCCAAGGCCTATAGCGGAGTAAGCCTCGACAGCTTCATACGCAAAATCACCTTCCAGCAGCTCACTCGCGAAGGCATACAGCGCATTGGTCCCGCCATCGAAATCATGGCTGCCAACGAGCATCTCGATGCGCACAAACAAGCTGTAACCGTCAGAATAAAACAACAATAAGTGGTCTGTAATAAGTAATAACTGAAAAGTTAAAAGTGGTCTGTAACCGGACTGATGGCTACCTATTGCCCACCGGCACTGGCCACTAATCACTGATTAACACCACTAAAAACGCCAAACGACATGAAAACATTGCAAGAACTTACACGCCCTAATATCTGGAAATTGAAGCCCTACTCCTCGGCACGCGACGAATACAAGGGAGTGGAAGCCTCCGTCTTCCTCGACGCCAACGAAAACCCCTACAACGGTCCCCACAACCGATACCCCGACCCCATGCAATGGGAAGTGAAGAACACTCTGGCACGGATTAAGAAGGTAGATCCCCGACAAATATTCCTCGGCAATGGCAGCGACGAGGCCATAGACCTCGTGTTCAGAGCCTTCTGCCAGCCAGGGCAAGACAATGTAGTTGCCATAGATCCCACCTACGGTATGTATCAGGTATGTGCCGACATCAACGATGTAGAGTATCGCAAGGTGCAGCTCAACGAAAACTTCCAATTCACGGCCGACAAGCTACTGGCTGCCACCGACATGCACACTAAGTTAATATTCCTCTGTACGCCAAACAACCCCACGGGCAACGATCTCTCGCGCCAAGAGATAGAGAAAGTGCTCAACAGCTTTGACGGGCTGGTAGTAGTGGACGAAGCCTACAACGACTTCTCTGAAGCACCTTCGCTGCTGGCCGACCTTGACCGATACCCCAACCTCATCGTGCTGCAAACCTTCTCCAAGGCTTGGGGATGTGCTGCCATCAGGCTGGGCATGGCCTTTGCCTCAACCGACATTATTAGCATCTTCAGCAAGATAAAATACCCCTACAATGTCAATCAGCTGACCCAAAAACAGGCCTTGGAGATGCTACACCGCCACTACGAGATAGACCGCTGGGTAAAGATATTGAAGGAAGAGCGAGGCTATCTCGAATCTGAGTTTGCCCGCCTACCCTGCACGGTACACATCTTCCCCTCTGATGCTAATTTCTTCCTCGTCCGCGTAACGGACGCCATGAAAATATACAACTACTTGGTGGGCGAAGGCATCATCGTACGAAACAGACACACGGTCAGCCTGTGTGGCAATTGCCTGCGTGTCACAGTAGGGACCCGTGTGGAAAATGACAAGCTACTCGACGCTCTGCGCCACTATCAGGACAGCTAAACATTTTAAGAAAGATATAAAATAAAGGCCGTAAACATGCCGTTCGAAACAAGGAACGGCACATTTATGGCCTTTCATTATACCCTATAAAAAGAGAGATGCCTCTTGCAGAAGCATCCCTCCCTCATTTCTTAGTTATTTTCGGGACGAAGTTTGCGAACAGTAACAGCTGTCTGCCACATTTCGCTCTCACGCAAAGCTTTCAGTTCGGCATTCAGCTTCTCACGATAGTCAGGCTGCGAATTGCTATCGATGGAGATCTGTGCTTCGTTACCACTCTTCACGCTCTCATAGAGTTTCTGCATCACAGGCTTGATGGCATCGTGGAAAGGTCCCATCCAGTCAAGGGCACCGCGCTGAGCAGTAGTAGAACAATTAGCATACATCCAGTCCATACCATTCTTGGCAAAGAGAGGCATAAGCGACTGTGTCAGCTCTTCAACTGTCTCGTTGAACGCTTCAGAAGGAGTATGCCCGTTCTCACGCAACACTTCGTATTGTGCCAGCAACAGACCTTGGATAGCACCCATCAGTGAACCGCGCTCGCCGGTGAGGTCTGAATATACTTCGCGCTTGAAAGTAGTCTCAAACAGATAGCCCGAGCCGATACCAATACCGAACGCCAAAGTACGGTCGGTAGCACGACCTGTAGCGTCTTGATAGATGGCGTAAGAACTGTTCAGTCCACTACCTTCAAGAAACATGGTGCGAAGCGATGTACCCGAACCTTTTGGAGCTACCATGATGACATCGATATCTGCAGGCGGAATGATGTTGGTGCGCTCCTTATAAGTGATACCAAAGCCGTGCGAGAAATAAAGAGCCTTACCAGGCGTGAGGTATTGCTTAATCTGGGGCCATACGGCAATCTGTGCGGCGTCAGACAGCAGCATGCAAACGATGGTGCCTTTCTGTGCAGCTTCTTCAAGTGAAAAGAGTGTTTCACCTGGCTTCCAACCATCGGCAACTGCCTTATCATAGGTCTTGCCGGGACGTTGTCCAACGATAACGTTGAATCCGTTGTCGCGCAGGTTGCATGCTTGGCCTGGGCCTTGTACGCCATAGCCCAGCACAGCTATTACTTCGTCTTTCAAGATTTCGCGTGCTTTCTCAAGAGGAAACTCTTCGCGGGTCATTACATTTTCGATGACACCGCCAAAATTCATTTGTGCCATTTTGTTTCAGTTTTTTTATTTGTGGCTTTCGCCTGGTTAGTATTTCAGTTTTTTTAGATTTTGTTATTAGGAACAATTTAACAAGACCACAAGAAGAAGAACGACTTACCACCTGATTAAATTGTCCACTTGCCAACTCATCAGCTTTTTAATTCATCAAACTCTACCTTCGCCCTGCAAACTGTCTCGCTACCGTTCTTCTTCACCTCTACACCATAAACATCATTTCCGTCATCGTCCAGATAGAAGGAAAGTGTGTCACCATAGTAGCTCTCGGCCACGTAAGCCATCTCAAAGCGGCGAATACGCTTGGTACGATAAAGTTGAATGGGGAAAAGATCGAGGATATGCTCAATGTAGCGGATACTGTTGACGTGTCCGTTGATGTCAATGTCGCTATACTTGGCCGTGAGCGAGCATATTGGTTCGGTAGCCTGCACCTTGATGCGCGTGGGCTTCTCGATGGGGCAAGGCTCATCGCACACATAGTCCACGATACTGCCTCCATGCAGGGTCAGCAGGTCGGCAGGCTTGCGTGTGTTCAAGCTTATCATGGCCCATACGGAGCGGGCATAACCAATCTTACGACCATCCTTGTCAATGATAGCAAAATTACGGTCGGTGAAGAGGCGGTAGACGTTCTCGACCCATGTCTGCACTGCAAAAGGCTCGTATTGGCGAGGCATTTCGTCCATGTCAATGGCCAGTCGCGAGAGCACCCAGGTATAGTTGTCCTCGTTCAACTCGGCAATGCCAAAACCTCGCTCGGTAGCGTGGAAGCCAGCACAGTTGAGCAGATGGTTACCCAAGACGCCCAAGGTGAGCCGCCCCGTAAAGTCCACATGGAAGGGCTCGGCTACGAAATTATAGGTTCCTATCTTGTTGTCCATAGGTTATTAGTTTATTCATTTTTGGTTTTATTTGACAAGTTAAGAGAGTACGAAAAGAGGACTTGTCATCTCGTCCACTTATTCCCTTATCTACTATTTACTTGTCCCCTTGTTTACTCTTCAGATATTTTGCCTCCCGTTCGGCCAAGTACTCATTGACTCGCTCAAAGCAACTGGTAGTAATAGCTACCCGACCTGAACGAACGAACTGAAGCACGCAATCAAAGGCCTGCAGTTCCTGATAAAGGCGTGTAATGTCATCGCTCACACCATTCATCTCGACAATGGAGAATACAGGGTTGACCTCAACAATACGGGCATGATTCTTGCGAATAAGCTTCGACACATCGGGTGTCTGCTCAAGGGCAGGCGTGGCTACCTTGTAGAGAGCTATCTCGTGCTGATAGATTTCATCGTCAGTAAAATAATGAGCCTGTAACACGTCTATCTTCTTGGTAATCTGCTTCACTACCTTTTCAATGGTATTCTTGTCTGTCCACGCCGTAATGGTGTACTTGTGCACACCCTTGATGGACGAAGCCGACACATTGAGACTCTCAATGTTGATTTGTCTACGAGTGAACACAGCCGTCACCTGATTAAGCAAACCGGCAATGTTCTCCGAATGGACGATGATGGTATATAAGGTTTTATCAGTCATAATTCTTTGTTTTTATTAGTTGACGAGAGAACAAGTTAACAAGACAACGAGAAAGATAAACCCAAGCCTTGTTGTCTGTAGCCTCGTCTACTTGTCTACTAAAATTTATCTCAGCATTCCAACAGCATCTGGTTGACCGACCCGCCCGGAGGTGTCATCGGCATAACGTTGCCCTCTTCTTCCACACAAGCTTCCAGCAGGAAGGGGCCGTCAGAGACCAGCATCTCTCGAATAGCTTCGGCCAAGTCCTCGCGTTGCATCACCCTTCGCGAAGGTATGCCATAGGCGGCAGCTATCTGCATATAGTCGGGGTTGAGCATGGGCGTAAATGAGTAGCGGCGGTTGAAGAACATGGCCTGCCACTGACGCACATTACCCAGGTAATTGTTATTCAACAATATCATCTTGACAGGTGCTTTCTGCTCCATCACTGTGCCCAGTTCTTGCAAGTTCATTTGTAAGCCGCCATCGCCCATGAAGACGCAGACGGTGCGATCAGGGCGTCCGAAAGTAGCACCAATAGCGGCAGGCAGGCCAAAGCCCATGGTACCCAAGCCGCCAGAGGTAACGATGCTGCGCTCACGGGTATACTTGAAGTAGCGGGCCGACATCATCTGATTCTGCCCTACGTCGGTCACCAGTATGGCCTCGTTATGGGTGGCCTCACTCACGGCTCGTACAACCTCACCCATGCTCAACTCGCGGCCAGTACGATGCAGTTCGGGACGGATGACTTTCTCTTCCTCTACCTGCTCGTAAGTGCGGAAACTGTCTAGCCACTCCTTGTGTGTGGCAGGTTTCAACAAGGCGGTAACGGCAGGAAGCGTCTGCTTGCAATCGCCCAGCACAGCCACGTCAGTCTTGATGTTCTTGTCTATCTCAGCAGGGTCAATGTCAAAATGTATAATCTTGGCCTGACGAGCGTAGGTGGCTACATTACCCGTCACACGGTCATCGAAGCGCATACCTACAGCTATCAGCACGTCACACTTGTTAGTGTTGATATTAGGACCCAAATTGCCGTGCATGCCCAGCATGCCTTTGTTCAGCGGATGGTCAGAAGGCAAGGCCGAGAGCCCCAACAGGGTACGCCCTGCAGGCAAGCCAGCCTTCTCGATAAAGGCGCGCAACTCTGCCTGCGCATTGCCCAGCTCTACCCCCTGCCCTACCAATACCAGCGGTCGCTGGGCAGCATTGATGAGGTCAGCAGCCTGCTGAATAGCTTCCATGTCCATGTCGGGGACGGGTTGATAACTGCGGATGTAGTCGACCACTGCTGGCACATAGTCCATCTTGTCCACCTGCGCATTCTTGGCAAAGTCAAGTACTACGGGACCAGGTCGTCCGCTACGTGCTATGTAGAAGGCGCGTGCCACCGCCCAAGGTACATCTTCAGCTCTACGAATCTGATAACTCCACTTGGTAATGGGTTGCGTAATACCCACCAGGTCAACCTCCTGAAAAGCATCTGTGCCCAAGAAGCCAGTACCCACCTGACCGGCTATTACCACCAGTGGCGTACTGTCTATCATGGCATCAGCAATGCCTGTTATGGTATTGGTGGCACCAGGTCCACTTGTCACCAGACATACACCCACCTGACCCGACACACGGGCAAAGCCCTGTGCGGCATGTGTGGCTCCTTGCTCATGGCGAACCAAGATGTGATTCAGCGTCTTCCTGTGGTCATATAAAGCATCGAACACAGGCATGATGCTTCCACCCGGGTAGCCGAATATTGTCTTTACCCCTTCGTGCTCCAGCGAGCGCATCAGGGCTTCTGCGCCTGTAATTGTATCTTTCATATCAGCTATACTTTATTTTTAGAGGTTTCAGAAATTATAGAAGTTATCACTCCGCTACGCTTCGTTAGAAGTTATAGCCAATAGAAAAAACGCTCACTCAACTATCGGCTTTAACTTCTCTAACTCCTTTAACTTCCCTAACTTCTCATATCAATCGCACCGCTCCCTTATCTGCCGAGCTCACCAGGCTGGCGTATGCCTTCAGCGCCTTCGACACTTCACGATTGCGGGTCACGGGCGTCATGGGACGTGCAGCCAGTTCGGCATCCGTCAGTCTGACGTTGATGGTGCGGTTAGGAATGTCTATCTCAATGATATCGCCATCCACCAGCTTGCCTATGTTGCCGCCGGCAGCCGCTTCGGGTGATATATGTCCGATACTCAGGCCCGAAGTACCGCCACTGAAGCGCCCATCGGTAATCAAGGCACACTCCTTGCCCAAGTGGCGCGACTTGATGTAGGACGTAGGATAGAGCATCTCTTGCATACCCGGACCTCCCTTGGGACCTTCGTGTGTGATGACTACCACATCGCCACTCTGCACTTTACCACCTAAGATGCTCTCACAGGCAGCCTCTTGCGAATCGAATACCTTGGCAGGCCCCGTAAACTTCCAGATACTTTCGTCTACACCCGCTGTCTTCACTACGCAACCGTCTTGCGCAATGTTGCCCTTCAGTACAGCCAATCCGCCATCCTTGCTATAGGCATGCTCCAAGTCGCGTATGCAACCATTGGTGCGGTCGGTGTCGTAATCCTTATAATAAGAGTCTTGCGAACCCAGCTTCAGGTTGAACTTGCCTCCTGCAGCACTGGCATACTTCTTCAGAGCCTTCTTGCAGACGTTGGGGCTGGTGATGCAATACTGGTCAATCTCCTCGGCCAATGTCATGCCATCTACCCGCTTCACACTGGTGTCCACCAGTCCGCCCTTGGCCAGCTCGGCCATGATGGCAACGATGCCTCCTGCTCGATTCACATCCTGCACATGATACTTCTGCGTATTGGGTGCCACCTTGCAGAGGCAAGGCGTCTTGCGCGAGAGCATGTCGATATCTTCCATCTTGAAGTCGGCTCCCGCCTCGTGGGCTACTGCCAGCAGGTGAAGCACCGTGTTGGTCGAGCCCCCCATGGCAATGTCCAGCGTCATGGCATTGAGGAAAGCCTCTCGAGTGGCAATACTGCGTGGCAATACGCTCTCATCACCTTCCTCATAGTATTTATAGGCATTTTCTACAATCAGCTTGGCCGCATCCTTGAAGAGCTTCTTGCGATTCTCGTGCGTGGCTACAATTGTGCCATTGCCCGGCAGAGCCAAACCGATGGCCTCGTTCAGGCAGTTCATGGAGTTGGCAGTAAACATGCCCGAGCAGCATCCGCACGTAGGGCAGGCGTGTTGCTCTATCTTGGCCACGTCCTCGTCGCTCACAGTCGTGTCGGCCGACTTTATCATGGCGTCTATCAGGTCCAGGTGTTGCCCTTTCCATTCGCCAGCTTCCATCGGTCCGCCCGATACGAATACGGTAGGAATATTCAGCCTCATGGCAGCCATCAGCATACCCGGTGTTATCTTGTCACAGTTGCTGATGCACACCATCGCGTCAGCCTTGTGGGCGTTGACCATATACTCCACGCTATCGGCAATGATGTCGCGCGAAGGCAAGGAATAGAGCATGCCATCATGCCCCATGGCAATACCATCATCAATGGCAATCGTGTTGAACTCAGCTGCAAAGCATCCGAGTTTCTCTATTTCCTCTTTGACAAACTGCCCTATCTCGTGCAAGTGTACATGGCCGGGCACAAATTGCGTGAACGAGTTGACAATGGCAATAATGGGCTTGCCCATCTGTTCCTTTTTCATGCCATTGGCCACCCACAGCGCACGCGCTCCCGCCATACGGCGCCCTTGCGTACTGAACGAACTGCGTAACTGATGTTTCATTTTCCTATCTCCTTTTAACAAAAAAACCTTTCTCAACGTCTGTGAGAAAGGTTTATCCTTATTTCATTATTCAAAGTACGAATACATACACGCAACCTTTCTCACGCTCTTGATGCCACGACCACGACGCGAATAATATGCAGGACTGCCAGGTTAATAGATGTATGTAAAATCATAACTTATGTTGCTTTTGTTTTATGGCTGCAAAGGTAAGTGCTTTTTTATAATAAGCAAACAAAATGATGAAAAAAATGCGTTATTAGCATAGAATCGTAAGAAAAGAAGGCTTTTATATCCTATTTTATCACTTACACACATCTTGCAGACACCTTTTCGACAAGGCTTTTAGCAAAACGGACTACCTTGGGCAAGAAAATATTCGTATCTTTGCGCCACCCCTACACCCGAGGGGGCAGCTGCAAACGAGCCATGTGGCTGCTAGATACAAAAAGATAATCGTATAACATAAAAACTCAAAAAGAATAAAATGGAAAACGTAGAAAACAAGTACATCACCGTTGCCTACAAGCTGTATTCTATAGAAGACGGCGAACGCGACTTTGTGGAAGAAGCTCCCGTAGCACATCCCTTCCAATTCATTTCAGGTCTGGGCACTACCCTGCCCGAATTCGAAAACCAGGTGAAAGACCTGAAGAAGGGCGACAAGTTCGACTTCACCATTGCCTGTGCCGACGCTTATGGTGACTATGACGACGAGCACGTGATAGACCTACCCAAACATATCTTCGAAATAAATGGCAAGTTTGACAGCGAACGCATGGTAGAAAGTGCCATCATTCCACTTATCACGTCCGAAGGCCAGCACATCAACGGTAGCGTGGTAGAAGTGAAGGAAGATGTCGTAACCATGGACATGAACCATCCCTTGGCAGGCTGCGACCTGAACTTCGTAGGTGAGGTAGTAGAAAACCGCCCTGCCACCAACGAAGAACTGGCCGAAATGGCACGTATGATGAGCGGCGGATGCGGATGTGGATGCGACAGCTGTGGCGGAGGTTGCGGAAGCGGATGCGGCGACCATGAGTGTGGCGATGGATGCTGCCACTAAAGAAAGCTGCATAAAATCATAAAGAAAGGGCTGCAAGAAGCAAGCAACGAGGCCGCATAAGTCGGCACGAACAGCTTGCTTCTTGCAGCCCTTGCTCTATCTACTCCACACTACTTTGCCTGCACATAAATCTCTGCACCATGTTCCCAAGCCCTCTTCCAACCATTACCCTAAGGGAAATACACTTGCAACACGAGCTTCGAAACGAGCAGAAACATTGACATTTTGGAAACATTTACCGAAATATCCCAGAGCCCTACCCTCACTCACATCCATCCCACTTCAGACGCATCTGAAACGTACTTGCTCCGTATCTTCTTCGTTCAAAGGTACCCGCAAGCGAAGAAGATACGGAGAAGGAACGAAGGAGATACGGAGCAAACAGGTCTGGAGAGCTATCTAGAGCAATAGGCCGACAGCTGCTGACAAAAGGAAAGAAAAACTATCCTAAGAGTTTACAAACTACAAAATAAATTAACAAAGAAAGGAACGCTAAGATCGATAAGTATACCATGGAAGATGGCTATCGGCATCACCTCCTTGCCCGAACAACGGGTGATGGAAGGCAACAACACATCCATGGAATTGACCCCTGCGGCTGAGATGGGAGCCAACTGACCAAAGTATTTGCGAATGAGGGGAGCTCCCACCAGCGACATCATCTCGCGTATGATGTTGCTCAGCAGGGCTATGGTGCCCAACTCGGTAGCCAGCTGCAGGCCGATGGATGGCTCCTTGAATTGGGTAATCAGGATGGACGACAGGGAATAATAGGCAAAACCACTGCCCACAGCCATGCAGTCGAACACACTCCACTGACTGAGCAGCAGACTGGCTACGGCAGAAAACAACAATGTACCGGTAATGGTAGCCAAAGGCACCAGCAACATCTTAGGGCTAAGTTTCCGAAGCTCGCGACGCAGGTCTTTGTTGCTACCAATGCCAATGCCCACCTGAAGCATCAACGCATAAAGGATGCAAAGCGACCAGTTGTGTGTATCGGCATCAATCTGATAGAATGCGCCCGCCAGGCAGCCGGCACAAAATACAGCAATGACAATCAGGCTATTCTTCATTTTTCTTCTCCTTTCTTAAAAAACAATTGAAATACAATGCGCGCAGCCAGTATGCTGCCCGACAGACTCAATGTGGCCAATATGGCTGCTTGCCAGCCAAAACGCCCCAGGTTCTCGACAATGACACGATTGGACCCGATGGACAGTCCAAGCACAAAGAGCAAGACAAAAATCGTGAGCGACGTACTCTTCTCAATACGTCCCAATAGCTTTCCGCTATGAAGGAAATGGCCGATAACAACGCCGGCCAGCATGGTAGATATAATGCTGAACATAAAAAGCTGAATAACAAAACTAGGATTGGACACACGCGCAGTACACCCACAGCACACCTTGCACACACGGGCAGGCCTACGCACAAAAATCACCCTACAGCCTCATCAGAGAGGCCGTATCCGAAAGAATAAGATAATGAATGAAGAAAGCCTTAGATAAATCCGCTGAACCAGTGGACATGCACAGTCTGCTGACTGTCTGTACCCTTGTGCAGGCAGACATTCTGGCTTGTCAGATAGGATATGGATAATAACTGGTTCATGGTTTCTTCTGTTTTGCGGCCGCAAAGGTAGTGTATTATTGCATAAAATCAAAATAAATATGCAATATTTCTATCCATACATGCCCGAAAGCGACAATTCCTCTGCCCACACTTGCCCATTTAGGGGGCATAGTGTATTTTTGAATGCTACTTTCAAAGACAATCTTCAGAAATATATGGCAGACTTATATAAAGGTGACCTGGTGCATGGCAATATTACGGGCACAATGCTCCGCTTTGCCTTCCCGCTGATGCTGGGCAATCTGTTACAGCAATGCTACAACATAGCCGACACGCTGATAGTGGGGCGTGTGCTGGGAGCCGGAGCGTTGGCAGCCGTAGGCTCGTCGTATGCACTCATCGTATTCATCACTTCCATTTTCATAGGTCTCTGCATGGGGTGCAGCGCTGTGTTCTCCATGCAATATGGCGCCCGAGACATGAAAGGTATGAGACAGAGTATATTCTCGTCCATGCTGATTATTGGCTGCACCACTTTGCTGCTCAACGTCCTTGCGTTGCTGTTTCTCTCTCCCATCATCCGCCTGCTGCAAACTCCGCCCGAGGTAGAACAGATGGTGTACAACTACCTGTTTATTGTTTTCCTGGGCATGATACCTACCTGCGTGTACAACTTCTACGCATTTCTGCTGCGCGCGGTAGGCAACTCGGTGGTGCCTCTCTGGTTTCTGGTAGTAGCAGTGGTGCTCAACATAGGACTCGACCTGCTACTAATGCTTGGCCTGCAAATGGGAGTGGAAGGAGCTGCCCTGGCCACTGTGGCAGCACAAACAGTAGCAGCAGTTGGACTATACATCTACACCCGTCTCCGCTTTCCCGAACTCTGTATGACCCGTGCCGACAGGGTAGTCAATGTACATTCCATCCGTCGAGTAGCTTCTTATTCATTCTTGACGTGCGTGCAGCAGTCTGTCATGAACTTTGGCATCCTGATGGTACAAGGACTGGTCAACAGCTTTGGCACGGCAGTAATGGCCGCCTTTGCGGCAGCCGTCAAGATTGACTCCTTTGCCTACATGCCTGTCCAAGACTTTGGCAACGCTTTCTCCACCTTCATTGCACAAAACTTCGGTGCCGGACGCAGCGACCGTATCAAGAAGGGCATACGCAGCGCCATCGTACTGACTACCCTATTTGCCCTATTGGTTTCGGCATTGGTTTTCTGGCTGTCACCTTGGTTGATGTCACTATTTGTTCCTCCTACCGAGACAGATATCATAGCCATCGGTGTGGAGTACCTGCGCATCGAAGGCAGTTTCTATGTAGGCATTGGCTACCTGTTCCTGCTTTATGGCTTCTATCGGGCCGTAGCGCTGCCTTCCATGTCGGTGGTGCTGACCGTAGTATCGCTGGGCACACGCGTACTGCTGGCCTATCTGCTGGCTGCCATTCCTTCCATTGGCTATACAGGCATTTGGTGGTCAGTACCCATAGGTTGGGCATTGGCCGACATTACAGGCGTATGGTATTATCTCTCCAGACGACAAAAACTGCTGCACTGACCGCTATTGCCAACCATACATCCCTGACATCTATACAATCAGGCCAACCATATACACAGCAAAGGCCGCAAACACTCCTGAATGGCTGTCTGCGGCCTGCTTGTTTTATTCATAGCCCCTTCCCCACTCACTATAAGGAAGAAGGGAACTCTTCTTTTCTATCTACTCCGACCTCTTAGAGAATGCCTTTCACAGTCTCCAGCATTCCCTTGGCTTGGATGGCATCCAAGTCTGCCTTGACAGCAGCAGCCAGACCAGGAATAGCGTTCAGGTCTTCACCCCAAATGGAAGTGGCACCCAGCACACCTTCTGTCACTTTCTGCGTATCGCCTGTAGCCCACAGATCTTTCAGTAACTGCATAATTTCGGGAGCATCGTTGGGCACAATTTCTGCGCCATCGGCACGTACGCCACCCTTGTAGTAGGTGATGATGGCAGCAAGTCCCAACACCAGCCCTTTAGGCAGCTCGCCTTTGCGCTGCAAATAAGTCTTCAAGCCGGGCAGGTCGCGTGTCTGATATTTGGGGAAGGAGTTAAGCATGATGCTTGTAACGGCATGGTCAACGAACGGGTTGTTGAAACGCTCCAGCACGTCTTCGGCAAACTTCTTCAGTTCCTCCTTAGGCAGATTCAGGGTTTCCATCAGTTCGTCGAACATCACTTTGTGAATGTACTTGCCAATCACTTCATGCTGGCAGGCATCGCGCACAATGTTTACACCTGAAAGGTAAGCCACAGGAGAAAGTACCGTGTGAGGACCGTTGAGCAAGGTCACTTTTCTTTCATGGTAGGGTTCTTCGGAAGGAACGAACAATACGTTCAGGCCGGCCTTGTCGGCAGGGAATTCCTTGGCCACTTCCTGCGGAGCCTCGATAACCCAAAGATGGAAGATTTCAGCTTGCACCACCAGATTATCGTCATATTGCAGCTTCTCCTTGATGGCAGCAATGTCCTTGCGGGGGAATCCCGGCACAATGCGGTCAACCAGCGTAGCATATACGCCACATGCTTCCTCAAACCATGTTTTGAACTCTTCGCCCAGGTTCCAAAGCTCAATATATTGGTAAATGGTTTCTTTCAACTTATGACCGTTCAGGAAAATAAGTTCACAAGGGAAGATAATCAAGCCTTTGCTCTTGTCACCGTTGAAAGTCTTGAAGCGATGGTAGAGCAACTGGGTCAGCTTGCCGGGATATGAAGAGGCAGGAGCGTCGGTCAGTTTGCAAGAGGGGTCGAAGGCAATGCCCGCTTCCGTAGTGTTGGAAATGACAAAACGCATTTCAGGCTGCTCGGCCAGCTTCATGAATTCATCGTTCTGAGTATAAGGATTCAGAGCACGGCTGATGACATCAATCAGCGTCAGGCTATTCACTGTTTCGCCTTTGTCAAGACCTTGAAGATTGACGTGATAAAGGTCGTCTTGTGCGTTCAGCATGTCTACCATACCTTTTTCAATAGGCTGTACAACGACCACACTGCTGTTGAAGTCAGCCTTTTGATTCATGTTGTAGATAATCCAGTCAACAAATGCACGAAGGAAGTTGCCTTCACCAAACTGAATGATGCGCTCAGGGCGTTGTACCTTCTGAGCTGTTTCTTTGTTTAATGCTTTCATAATTGATATAATATATTTATAAAACAGATTGAATTTCAAATACTTTCTTATTCTGTAGGCTTATCGGACACAAGCCTGTTGCCTTTTCTTCTCCGCAATTATTCAAACTCAAAATAGAATCTGATGTTTTCTTTCATCAGCACATCTATGGGCATGTATTTCATTGCAGCTACAGGTTTCTTGAACACGACATGGCCACACAGCATCTTGATGCCGCAATAGCCTTGCAGGCCGGGCCGCTGACCTATCAGGTAACTGATGTCGCCCGACTCCAGATACTTCACATTTTCCTTCAGCAGGTCATATCCTACCAACCTTCTGAGCTTCCTGCCCGAAGCACACAGGTAGGTAGCCACCTGATAGGCACGCGAATTGAGCACAATACCGAGCTCCACCTGCGGATGCTCCCTGAAGAAGTCATCCAGCAAACGCCTGTTCTGCTCATCGTTCTGCTTCTGAAGCACTACATCGTATATCTTCACATCTTTTTGAATCTCATTCAAATAGCATTTGAAGCCCTCCATGCGCCTGCGCATCTGCACTTCGGCCGGATTGTCCTTCTGATTGTTCAGAAACAAGGCCACTTCGCGTCCATCCTTGCAATTGTCCATCAGCAGTTTGGCAGCCATGTATCCACTGGTCCGCGAGTCCTGCCCGATATAACACAAAGCCCGTGCACGCTCCATGTTGAAGTCTATAAATACATAAGGAATCTGTCGTTTGTCAAGGGTTTCCGTCAGCTTCAAGGTTTCCTCCTCAAAGTTGGGAGCTATCAACACCGCATCCACTGTCTGCTCCGCACAAGCCCTGTTGCAGACAATTTCATAAGACAGTCTGTCGGCATGCGTATAATAGAAACAGTCTACATCGACATTAAATGCACGTACTTCGGAAGCCGCACGTTCTATACCCTGAAACACACTGTGCCAATAGTCAAACTCCAACGAGCCCGGAATAATGCAAATAAAACGATAAGGCTTCTTGGCTGCCAGACCGATGGCGTACA
Organism: uncultured Bacteroides sp.; assembly: GCA_900553815.1. Taxonomy (GTDB): domain Bacteria; phylum Bacteroidota; class Bacteroidia; order Bacteroidales; family Bacteroidaceae; genus Bacteroides. Next base: position 2,284 of record USEY01000047.1, on the reverse strand, counting down.
CATTGGGCTGATAATTTATCTCGTCAAGCACTTTCTGAACTTTCTCACGGCTTGTCCGGGAAACGTCTCCCCGATTGTGCAATACCCTGTCCACCGTACCGGCCGAAACGCCTGCCATGCGCGCAATATCCTTTATCGTATAATTCTTGTTTTCCATTAGTTCCTCCTTCCTCAAGGCTATAAAGGTCATTCTTCCACCTCTCAGTCCGCGAAAGCTGAAAATATTATAAATAACCGCTGCAAAGATACGAATTATTTTGTATTACCAAGTAAAATATCTACTTTTGTGTTCGATAACGGTTAATAAAAGCAAAAACAATATATAAGCTTATCCTCCTTATAATCAATACTGTATAGATGGATATACTTATAAGTAATATTTCTATATAATCAAAACACAAGAGAAATGAAAAAATTCATGGACGAAAACTTCCTGTTGCAGACAGAAACCGCACAGAAGTTGTATCACGAACATGCGGCCAAGATGCCCATCATTGACTACCACTGCCACCTTATTCCCCAGATGGTAGCCGAAGATTACCAGTTCAAGTCACTCACCGAAATATGGTTGGGAGGCGACCATTACAAATGGAGAGCCATGCGCACCAACGGTGTGGACGAACGCTACTGCACCGGCAAAGACACCACCGACTGGGAGAAGTTTGAGAAATGGGCAGAAACCGTTCCCTACACTTTCCGCAACCCTCTCTACCACTGGACACACCTGGAACTGAAGACCGCATTCGGCATTGACAAGATATTGAATCCGAAGACCGCACGCGAAATCTACGACGAATGCAACGAGAAACTGAAACAGCCTGAATACTCGGCACGAGGCATGATGCGCCGCTACCACGTCGAAGTCGTATGTACTACCGACGACCCCGTAGACTCTCTGGAATACCACATCAAGACACGCGAAAGCGGATTTGAAGTAAAGATGCTTCCCACCTGGCGTCCCGACAAGGCCATGGCTGTAGAAGTTCCTGCCGATTTCCGTGCCTACATGGAAAAGCTGTCTGAAGTAAGCGGCGTCAGCATTTCCGGATTCGACGACATGGTAGACGCACTGCGCAAGCGCCACGCCTTCTTTGCCGAACAAGGCTGCAAGCTTTCCGACCATGGCATCGAAGAGTTCTATGCCGAAGACTATACAGACGAAGAAATCAAGGCTATATTTAATAAGGTATACGGAGGCACCGAACTGACTGACGAAGAAATCAGAAAATTCAAGTCGGCCATGCTTATCGTATTTGCTGAAATGGACTGGGAAACCGGCTGGGCACAGCAATTCCACTACGGAGCCATCCGCAACAACAACTCCAAGATGTTCAAGTTGCTGGGCCCCGACACCGGATTCGACTCTATCGGAGAATTCAACACCGCCAAGACCATGGCCAAGTTCCTCGACAAGCTGAACACGAGAGGCAAGCTCACCAAGACTATCCTCTACAACCTCAATCCCTGTGCCAATGAAGTGATTGCCACCATGCTGGGCAACTTCCAGGATGGCAGCTACCCCGGAAAGATACAGTTCGGTTCGGGCTGGTGGTTCCTCGACCAGAAAGACGGAATGGAAAAACAAATGAACGCCTTGTCTGTACTGGGCCTGTTGAGCCGTTTCGTAGGTATGCTTACCGACTCACGTTCATTCCTCTCCTACCCGCGCCACGAATACTTCCGCCGCACGCTGTGCAACCTCGTTGGCCGCGACGTAGAAAACGGTGAAATTCCCGTATCCGAAATGGAACGCGTCAACCAGATGATAGAAGACATCAGCTACAACAATGCCAAGAACTATTTCCAGTTCTAAAAAATTAAAGTCCTAATAATCATGCGTTGAAAACCAACGCAACCGGACTTACAGATACAAAAGGAGTTAAAAGAACTATTGCCCCTCTCCACAGGCTATAAGTTTTTTTAGCTCCTTTTATTGTAATAAAGCTGGTGTAATGACCCTTATTCCGTTGACAAAATGACCTACTCACCACCCAACATTCACCATTAATCATTTACCATTACCCAATACCCGTTTCCATACCTCGTATGCACCCTTCTGCCCGTCTGCGCCAGCAGACGGCTGAACGCCATGCACGAATAGCCTGTCATGGCGGCCCGATTCTTCTGCTTCAATACGGCATAGATGTCGGCTGCCGACATCAGGCGTGCACCCTGTTCGTTAGGCTCGGCAAAGCGGAAGCAGGATTCCAAGACTTCTTCGGCAGGAACAGTTCGATAGAAGGCACGGTTGTGCTGCTGTATTTCGGCCTCTTCCTGCTTGTTG
>USEY01000046.1 GCA_900553815.1 uncultured Bacteroides sp. | reverse complement strand
AAAGAGTTCTGCTGTCTGATACAAGAGGATAAATTGAATTGATAGAACTCACCTAAACAAATTATTGTTAGTATTCAGAAAGGGAACCTGTCTCTTTCTTGGGGACAAATGTATGGCATTTATCAGTAACTGACAACTGGTTCAACATCTTTTCTGTTACGGTGAAAAGAAACGGCCTAAGACAAATATGCCCCAAGAATGTCATAATCTCGCCAAAAATTGTTTTCTTTGCACATACCGATAGAGAGTTGCTGACATACTTATGAAAAAGACAATACCCTGCCTGTTGTTCATCGTTCTGCTTGCCACCTTTTTCTCGTGCAGGCCGAAGCCCATGCCTGCCCTGTTGCTGGCCACCGACTCGTTGGCCTCGGCCAACCCCGACAGTGCCCTGACCTTGCTCGCCCGGGTTGAAGACAGCCTGAGCCAGGCACCCGAACCCGTACGCATGTATTACAACCTGCTCACCGTGAAGGCGCAGGACAAGGCATACATCCTGCACACATCCGACAGCCTCATACGAACCGTGGTGGACTACTACGAACGCAAGAACAACCACACCTACCTGTCCGAAGCCTACTACTACGCCGGACGCGTGTATCGCGACCTGAACGACTCACCGCAGGCACTGGAGTATTTCCAAAAAGCGGCAGAGGCGGCGGAAGGGGGGACAGACTATAATCTGAAAATAAGGATATACAGTCAGATGGGGATGCTATATATAGACCAGGATATCTATGACAAAGCGCTGGAAGCATTGAAAAAGGCAAAAAAGGTAAGCATTCAGAATAACGATAGCACTGCACTTGTCTTTAATTTACGCGACATAGGAAGAACGTTTGCCGGACTGCACAATGCAGACAGCTGCATTTATTATTATGAATCGGCTATTGAAATAACAAGATTGATTCACGATAAATATTTAGAAGGTATTGTGAACCAAGAAATAGCAGATAAATATCGGCAAATAGGAGAATATACAAAAGCACATACAGCTATTATCAGCGCACAACATACACTATATACAGACTCTATCCCCTACTATGCAACATTAGCCGATTATTATAATGCCATAGAACAACTTGATTCAGCACGTTATTACTGTAATAAACTATTATATATTGGCAATTATTACCATAAACGAGCAGGTTATGAAGGATTAGTTAAGATAGCCCGAAAAGAAGGAGATTATTTGTCCGCCCTACAATATATGGATGGATATAATACTTACACAGATAGTATACAACAGCTGATTAATCAGGAAGCCGTACGCAAAGTCAATGCCCTGTATGATTATCACCAGCACGAACAGGAAAGCATGCGGCTTAGAGAGTTAGCCTGGCAGCAAAAACAACAGATTCGAGGGATCGGACTCTTTGCAGGCATCTCTATTGCTATTCTTACTCTTGCCCTGACAACTCGACGAGCCATACGAAACAAGAAAGAGGTACAGGCAGCTTGGCAGCAGGAAAAGCTGCAAAAAGTGGTAGAAGAACAATATCAAAATAGCCCGGAATATATCCGTCAGAACGAAATACAAATAGAGAAACTGACCCAACAACTGCAAGACAAGAAGCAGCAAAAGGACGAACTAAACATGCGTCTGCAAAAATTGGACCGGGAACTGCTGGAACTGGCAAACCGGCAAGCAGAAACAAGACTGCAAAGAAACATACTATCCGAGCAGGCATTTAAAGAATCGGCCATCCACCAAAGATTTTACGATGCCGCCACCCCATCGCACAACGGATACGAAAAAATCACTTCCGAAGACTGGCAGGAACTGTCCTACGGAATAGACCAAGCCTACAACAACCTCACCCAACGTCTGCGCAACCTGTACCCTGCCATCAGCGAACAGGAAATGCATCTTGCCCTATTAGGTAAAATAGGCATATCGCCCAGTGGAATGGCACGTATCACTGTCCGTTCCAAGCAGGCAATCACCTCGGCACGTAAGGCACTGTACGAAAAAGTGCATAAAAGACCAGGAACACCGAAGGAGTGGGATGAATTCATCAAAGAATTTTAGTTTTACACCGTACTCTATATACTACTGATTATTAATTATTTAAATTATTTACCATACTATTACCGTACTCTTTCATTAAAACCGTACTAAAATCGTACTCCGATTTTAGCTAAAATCCATACCCCCTTCTAACTTTACCAGCACAAAACAATCAATAAGTGCTGTTATGAAAAGATTAATTGTATTAGTAATTGCTGCCATTAGTATCGTATCTCTTTGAGCAGCAGAAAAACAAATTAAGCTAAAAAAGGAAACCAATGGAAAAGATTTACGTTCTATCGTTTCTGAGTTAATCGCAACCCAAGACAATTTTATCCTCCGCCTATATACAAACAAGTTCACCGACCAATGTCAAATCACTGTTACAGACGAAACAGGACAGACTGTCTATTCCGAAACTGTATCTATCATTCCTGAACAGCCCTATCTATTTACTCTTGATAATGCTGAAGAAGGTATGTACCAACTGAATATAGAGACTGAAGAGGCAATATATCAAGGTTCTTTCTATTTAAACTAAAAATGAGCCTCCCAAAAAGCAGCAGCTTATTGGATTTTTATAACTTACAAAACATTTTAATCCGCATAACATTCAATAAAAATCCAAGCATGCTCTTAAGATACAAAGTTGAGGTAACACTCAATAAATATTTTCTATGTTTAACCCTAAAAAAATTAGTCAGTATGAAAAGAGAACTTAAACGAATTGACCAGTTTGTACAAGAACTGGAGTGCAAGTGTTTGGATGAACAAGAACAAGTCTTACTATTTGTTGGTAAGGGGCCAGAAAGTGCTCTAATGAGTGCTTCCAACAACTGCCAATGCAATGGGAATAATTGCCAGTGCGATGGTGGGAATAATTGCCAATGCAATGGGAATAATTGCCAGTGCAGTGACGGGAACAAAGACGATGAATCTCAGCAACTCAACCCATTTTGTTTGTCTGCTTAGACAATTTCCATATCAGAAAAAGTTTTATGCGTATCATTCAATGCACACGAACGTATCTATTCTGATATGACCGTTAGTAGAATAAAAAGATGGTAAAGGAGGCATTAATTGAAAAAACTTTTATGTCATCCTTTCCATCTTATAAAAAGTCCAAGAAAAGTTAGTCATTATAGTGTACGAATAAGTTATGCCATTAACCCTAAGGAATCATGAAAAACAGCATCTATAATACACTTATATCAATCACCAAAAATTCAGATATACTATACAACTCCTATTCAAATACTTTCCTTGTCATTGCATCTGAAGTGAGTAAGCACTTGGGTGAACCAGTATTTATAAAGTCACAATGGAAGAATCTATATAAGGAACTAATAAAAAATGAATTTTATGTGTCTGACAGAGTGGATGAATTTGAACGATTGAAGCAGAAAGCCTATCAAATAGCAACCTTTGATAAATCTTTCTTTCTAATAATTAACCCGACCCTTGACTGCAATCTCCGATGCTGGTATTGCTACGAAAATCATGTACAAGGTTCGGTAATGGAGGAATCCATGCAGCAACGGGTCAAATTACTAATTGAGCAAATTTGTAAATCTTCCATTGAGTCCTTTACATTGGGATTTTTTGGAGGTGAGCCTCTCATGAAATATAATAGCATTGTACGACCTTTAATTGAATTCACCCAAAAGATTTGTGAAGAACATCACATTCATTTCAACACCACCTTTACCAGTAATGGCACTCTGCTTAATGCCAACATTATACAACAACTGACAAGTTTTTCTCCTGTTTCTTTTCAAATCACGTTAGATGGTGACGAAGAATGTCACAATAAAGTACGTTTTTTCCACAACAAAAAAGGAACTTACCGCCTTATTATGGAAAATATCAGAATTTTGCTCGCGAATAAATGTCATGTGACATTGCGCATTAACCATACCTCAGAAAGTGTAAGCAGTATTTCCTCTGTGATAGACGAACTTAAAGAGATGGAAGCTGAGTATAAAGCCTATTTATTTGTGGACTTCCACAGAGTATGGCAGGATAAAAAAGGAATGGGCATCTTGCCTGAAATAAAAGAATATACAGATAAACTGGAAAAAACAAAAGTCCATGCTAAATATAACAGTCTTAATGAAATAAATACGCCCTGCTATGGAGATCGGAAAAATACAGCTGTAGTAAACTATAATGGCGATGTATTTAAGTGTACAGCCAAAGATTTCACGAAAGAAAACAGAGAAGGATATTTAGACGAACAAGGAAACATTGTATGGGAAAAATCGCAAGAACACCGCCTGAACTCCAAATTGGCAAACAAGCCTTGCCACACATGTAGTATTGCTCCGCTTTGCGGCAGCGGATGCACCAGATATATATTAGAGCAGGAAACGAAAAAAGAATATTGCCTGCTTGACTACAGTGATGAAAAGAAACAAAAAATTGTCATTGAACAAATAGAGACTATCATTAGAAAAAATGAAATTCCGTCATTATCTGCAATATGATGTCAACGACTGTGCACCTACATGTATCCGAATGATATGCACTTATTATGGACTTAAATATCCTATTGAACCTTTACGGCAAAAATGTGATATAAGCCGGAGTGGTGTCACAGTAAGAAATGTTGTGAAAGGATTGCAAAGCCTGCATTTATCTGCTAAAGCTATAAAAATACAGGTACGGCACTTGTCTGCTCCGAACATGCCTCTGCCTGCCATACTTTATTGGCAGCAAAGGCATTTTGTGGTATTGTACAAAGTACAACAGAAAAAAGGCCGGACACTATACTTCATTGCTAACCCATCTTTCGGAAAAGAAATCCTTGAAGAAAATACATTTAAAAAACAGTTCTGTGATAACCAAAACGAAGGAATTGTAATCCTCGCAGATCCTACTAAGGAGTTTTATACACAAACTATTACTGAAAAAGAGACAAATACATTCTATCTGTTCCGCCTAATTAGAGACACGCTAAAAAAACATAGAAAGACACTATCTATTTCTTTTCTATTTACTCTCATCGCAATGATTGCCAACTGGATAATACCTATCCTGTTCCAACACATCATAGACAAAGGGGTAAACGGAAAGAATATGAATATAGTCTTAGGTCTGGCCATTGCCCAGTTTGTACTTTTTGCCAGTTATACACTGTCAAACTATATCTCCAATTTGCTTTCAACGCAATCCAATTTTGGTATCGGAGTCGATTTAATGAAAAGCTACCTGTACAAATTGTCCAAACTACCCATTGTATTTTTTGATACCAAAATCAATTCCGACCTTATTCAACTTACAGAAGACCAAGAGCGAATAAAAGCTTTCCTAACTTCCTCTGCTCCTTCCATATTGCTAGCTTTGTGCAATTGGATAGCCTTTTCCCTTATTTTGATGCATTACAATTTTTCAATATTCGCAATATCATTTGTTTTCTCAGCTTTATCTGCTGCATGGTTTCTCCTTTTTCTGCATAAGCGACGTGTATTGGAATACAAAAAATTCATATTGGCATCAGAAAAAAAAGCTCAATTTTACGAGTTAATCAATGGAATGAAAGAAATAAAAATAAACAGTGCACAAGAAAAAAAAGTAAAAGAAATAGAAGATAACATCCACCAGACAAACCAGATTTTTCTTCAAGATTTAAAGTTGAATTTCTGTATCAATTCCGGGCTTTCATCCATCAGCAAATTGAAGGATATTTTTATTGTGACAGGATGCGCCTGGTTCATCATCCACAATCGAATGACAATCGGAGAGATGCTGACTATTACTTACCTTTTAGGACAGGTCTCCGCCCCCTTACTGCAACTAATCAGTTTTGGAAGTAACTTACAGTTTACAAAAATTAGCATGGAACGTATTTACAACATACAGAATCTGCCCGACGAAAACAATGTACGAAAACAGCCACTCCCTGCAATACACCATCAAAGTATTGAACTTCAAGATGTTTGTTTCAAATATGCAGGAGACTTTCCTTATGTCATAAGGAACATATCCTGCCACATTCCATCAAAGAAAATAACAGCTATTGTGGGAGAAAGCGGAAGTGGGAAAACTACATTCCTCAAGATGCTGGCCGGATTTTATTATCCACAGTCAGGCAATATCTTGGTGGAAGGTTTATCTATGAATCAACTAAACACTGAAGAATGGCGTCGTCACTGTGGAGTTGTCATGCAAGATGGTTATTTATTTAGTGGTACTTTACTGGACAACATTGCCATAGCCGATCCATTCCCATCGTTAGAAAAAGCCAAACGAGCGGCCCAAATAGCTTGTATTAATGACTTTATAGATAGTCTGCCAATGGGATATTATACTAATATCGGAAATATGGGTATGGAACTTAGCGGGGGACAAAGACAACGAATACTCATAGCAAGGGCTATCTATAAAGACCCGGAATACATTTTTTTAGATGAAGCGACATCTTTTCTTGACGTAAACAACGAGAAAAAAATAATGGAAAACCTACAATGCTTTTTTGCGGGACGAACAGTAGTCGTTATTGCGCATCGCCTAAGTACCGTAAGGAATGCCGACAACATACTATTCCTGTCCAATGGACAGCTAATGGAACAAGGAACCCACAAAATGCTGGAAGACAAACGGGGATATTATTTCCAACTTATCAAGGAACAGTTTTATCGAATAGACAATCAATAAAGATATTGAATAAGGCGTATTATGAAAGTCAAGTTTTTTATTACCACAATTGTTTCTCTACTTTTAGGAATCACCGCCATCCAGGCACAGTCTCACCCCTTACGCATCCTCCACGGTACTGTATGCAACAAAGCCGGTCAGGCGCTGGACAATGCCATTGTGTTGCTGGCCGACTCTACCGCAGGAGGTAACAACGAATATGCTGCCACTGCTGAAACCGACTCACTGGGGCGCTTCCGCGTGGAGACCCGCCTACCGGTGAACAGGCTCATTGTGAACCGACTGGGATATACCCCCGTGCTAATACCCGTGACACATGGGAAAGACCGCTATGATGTGATACTGGCCGACAATGCCGGCATGACGCTGGACGAGGTGAAGGTGCGCGGCTACAAACAGGCAGTGAAAATGAAGGCCAACGGGTTGGAATATGACATGAAATACTCGCCCTTGCAGGAAGGCGACACGTGGGACGCTTTACGTTTTGTACCCAACCTGAAGGTAAACGAAGTAACGGCGGGCATTGTCGGCATGAAACAGACGGCTTTCTATGTGAACGGACGGAAAGTGAAACTGGAAGGGGAAGCGCTGAATGCCTACATACGGTCGTTCCCCGTGGAACGCATACAGCGGGTGGAGATTATCACCTCACCCGACGGACGCTTCAAGGAAGACGTGACGACCGGTATCATCCACCTCATCACCAAGCAGAACGAAAACGAGGGCCTGAAAGGAAACGCCTCGGTAAAGACATGGAAAACGCACTATACGAAAGGGGTGGGCAACATGATGCTGACCTACAATCGGGGAAGAGTGAGTACCGACTTTTTCGCCTCCGGCGAAATCAACAGCACCTGGAATACCACCCAGCAGGTCACCGACTACCTGGCCAGCCAGGAGCGGACGACCGGAAAAGACACCTACGACTCCCGGAACAACTACCTGAACATGCAAGCCCAAATGAACTACCAACTGACAGACAACAGCTCAATAAGCGGGCAACTGTCATTCCGCTACGGTGACTCGGACACTGACCAGTATGGCACCACACGCTTCTTCAGGCCGGAACTGCCAGAAGCCGAAATAGCCAATGACATACAGCAGCAACGAACCAGTAAGCGTGTCCTGGCCAACCTGGAATATCGCAACGACTTCGGACGGCAGGGAACCCAGCTCCAGGTGACAGCCGACTATTACTACGGCGACGTACAGGCTACCCTGAAAAGTCGTATGGACAGCTTGCGGAACGGAACAACCTACGCACCACACGACTACTACAACGAATACATGCCGCAGAAAGCACATGTGTGGTCGGGAATCGCCCGCTACACCTCTCCCCTGAGCAGCAAGACGAGCCTTACGGCCTCGGTGGGCGGAAACTATACGACAATTGACAACAACGACCGCTACCAGAGCTATCAGAACGGCAACTTTGCTGAAGACCCGCTGCGCAGCAATTTCCTGAAAATGGGGGAATGGGATGTAAAAGCTTCCCTGTTGCTGGCCATCCGCCCGAGCAAACGGTGGGCAGCCAACATCGGTGTGACTGCCCAATACAAGCAATACCATTCGGAGCAGGTGCATACGGGGGAAACCTATAAAAAGAGATACTGGCAACCCAACCCCTTCCTGGGAGTGGCCTATCAGGGGAACAATCATAGTGTGTCTTACAACGGCTCGTATTACAACACCAACCCCAGCTTCGGACAGATGAACCCTTTCCGCTGGTATTCATCGGTGACAAACTACCGGGTAGGAAATCCCAATCTGTCTCAAGAGAAACGGATGTTTCATAGGTTGGACTACCGCTTTTTCCAAAAGTTTGCGGTAGGCGTGTATTACAACTATGCCGATGACATCATTGAATCATACAACTACGTGAAAGAAGGAGGAATGATAGAACAGCGCCCGGAAAACATGACCCGCTCGCAAGACGTGACCTTGACACTGAATGTCAATGACCTGTCCTACTGCAAGGGGAAAGGGAGCCTGAGTTTTGGCGGAAACCTCTGGAGAGAATGGTATCATGCAAAACTGCCGCAAGGCGGAGCAGTGAACCATGTGAACGACGGCTTCTACCTCTACCTGAACCATTTTGCCAAGTTATCGGACAGGCATCGGTTGCAACTGATAAACAACCTCAGCTACTACTCTAAAAGCACGACGGCCTTCAACGAAAGCCCTGCCAGCTTCAACATCTATGCGGAACTGCAAAAGATGCAGAAAGCATGGACATTTGCCATCTATGGATTTGCCAACGGCTTTATGTACGACGGCATTCAGATGGATATGAAATGGCGCAAGACATACAGCAATGACCAATTGAAGATACATACTGTGAGCGATGGCGAAGGGTATGGTTTTGGTATCCGTATCAACTATACTTTCGGCAACTCCAAGGTGCAGAACCTGCGCAAGAACCAGTCGACAACAGCAGGCGTGCGATCCAGATTAGAATAAACAGAATAAGGACCTATAATTATCCACATGTGAGATTCATATCAAACCTTACCTATGAGTTAACTGTTTTGTTACTAGCAGTGGACTGCTAGCACGCTGGCAGTTAACTCCCCGGTCGGTAGTAGTGGACTGCTAATGCGGTGGCAGTGGACTGCTATCATTTATACTTACGGCTGCATCGGCTCACGGATACGGCTGCGTTGACTCACAGATACGGCTGCATCAGCTCACGCAGCCGTATCTGTTTCCGTAAAGTCCCTGTTCAGCATGCTAAAGTCCCTCTTTAGGATGCTCACATCCCTGTTTGGCAGTAGCAAAAAGGGGCGTTGGCCTCTGCCTGATACGGGAACAATATGAGAAAAGCACAAAAGCATAGCCCTACACTACGCTGAATATCTTTTTCCCGTTTGAAGTTTCACGCCTTCACGACAGAAGATAATTTGCTGCCTTATAAGGAAATACGGTGAAAGATTCACCCGGAGGCTTCCTTCACGCGGCTGCGCTTTTCCCGCCGTAGAGACGTGGCGTGCCGCGTCTCAGGACATAGCTTTCACAGCATTCACTTGATAAACAACAGAATAGGAATATGGGAAACGGAGGATGGGAAAACATGCAAATGGGGAGACGCGGCACGCCACGTCTCTACTACAGGAATACATGACAACTGGCCGGGGATTCACTCCTTGCTTTCACCGGAAGTTGCTTATTTCCAACTGCTAACTGTGAAACTTCACCCGGAAAATTGTTTCCTCACACACCAAGATAGCCAGCACGTACCCGGTGCGACAGCCTGGTAGAGACGTGGCGTGCCGCGTCTCAGGACACAGCTTTCACTGCATTCACTTGATAAACAGCGAAATAGGAATATGAAAAACGGGGGATGGAAAACATACAAATGGGGAGACGCGGCACGCCACGTCTCTACTACAGGAATACACAACTGTACATAACAACTGAACGGGGATTCACTCCTTGCTTTCACCGGAAGTCGCTCATTTCCAACTTCTAACAGTGAAACTCCACCCGGAAAATTGTTTTCTCACACACCAAGATAGCCAACACGCACCCGGTGCGGCAACTATCGTCAGCAGTAGACCAGCATAGACAGGTAGTCTTCGGCCAGCACCTCGTTGGCCACAGTCAGCAGGTCGTCGGCGGTCAGTCGGTTGATACGTTCGAACACGGCCGCCGAGGTTTCGTAGCGGTTGTAGTGCAGGTAGGTCTTGGCCATGCCCAGGGCGTTGTTCTCGTTGTTGTCCGAGGCTACGCCTATCTGTCCTATCAGCTGCTTCTTGGCGGCAGCCAGCTGCGAGGCGGTGAGGCGGTTGTCGCGCAGGCGGCGCAGCTCTTTGTGCACCAGCCGGGTGCACTGCTCCACGTCGTCGGGGTCGCAGCCGAAGTAGATGCCAAAGATGCCGGTGTCGGTGTAGGACGTGAGGTTGGACTCAACGTTGTAGACCAGTCCGCGACGCTCGCGCAAGGCCACGTTGAGCCGGCTGTTCATGCCGGGGCCGCCCAGCATATTGTTGAGCAGGTAGAGGGCCGTGCGACGCTCGTCGTAGGCGTTGTAGCCACGGGCACCTATCATGACGTGTGCCTGGTGGGTGTCGCGGTGCAGTGTCAGGCGGGCGGGCTGATAGGCAGGGGGCGGCAGACGGCGATAGTCCGATGGGCTGGCCGGAATGTCGGCCAGCAGCTTTTCGGCCCAGCGCACCACGACCTTGAAGTCGAGATTGCCCTGTACGAAGAATATCATGTTCTGAGGCCGGTAGAAGCGGCGGGTAAAGGACAAGGCGTCTTCCGTGCGGAAAGTCTTGAGCAGTTCGGGTTTGCCCAGGATGTTGCGCCCCAGCGAGTGTCCTTTAAAGATGAGGTCCTCAAAGTCGTCGAAGATAAGCTCGGAAGGCGTGTCTTCGTACGACTGTATTTCGTCGATGATGACTTCGGTCTCCTTCTCTATCTCTTTCTGCGGAAAGGTGGAGTGGAACACAATGTCGGCCAGCAGCTCGAAGGCGCGGGCAAAGTGTTCGGTGAGGAAGGCGGAATAGATGACGGTTTCCTCCTTGTTGGTATAGGCATTGAGGTCGCCGCCCACGTTCTCCATGCGGTTCAGTATGTGCCAGGCTTTGCGTTTCTGCGTTCCCTTGAATATCAGATGCTCTACGAAATGGGCCATTCCCTGCTCGTTTTCGCGCTCGTCGCGCGTGCCGGCATCTACGGCAAAACCACAATAAGCCACCTTTGAGGAGGAAGGCTCGTGAATAATGCGCAACCCGTTGGATAACACGTGCAGGTTGCACTTTTCCTCGTTTGCGTCAGTCAACTTCTTCATTCTGAATAATCAATCGGTTTACGGCCGCAAAAATACAATAAAAGCTATTGCCGTTTATGAAAAATTGCAGATATTTGTAGACAGTATAAAGAAGCCTTTGCTTGGGCGGGCGGCCGTATCGGCATGTAGCCGGCCATGGGGGCAGAGGGATTGCAGAACTAAACTTAAACATGTTGAAATGATTGAATCTATTCAAGAGCTTCTGAAAAAAGAAGCGCAGGCTGTTCTCAACATTCCTGTAACCGACGCTTATGAAAAGGCCGTCGAGCTCATTGTGGAGCATGTTCACCGCCGCAAAGGCAAGCTGGTGACCAGCGGAATGGGCAAAGCCGGGCAGATAGCCATGAACATCGCCACGACTTTCTGTTCCACGGGCATCCCGGCCGTCTTTCTTCATCCCAGCGAGGCACAGCATGGCGACCTGGGCATCTTGCAGGAGAACGACTTGCTGTTGCTTATCTCCAACTCGGGCAAGACACGCGAAATCGTGGAACTGACCCAACTGGCCCACAATCTGAATCCTGCCCTGAAGTTCATCGTCATCACCGGCAACCCCGACAGTCCGCTGGCTCAGGAAGCCACCGTCTGCCTCAGTACGGGCAGCCCCAAGGAAGTCTGCGCATTGGGCATGACACCAACAACGTCGACTACCGTCATGACCGTCATCGGCGACATTCTGGTGGTACAAACCATGAAGCAAACGGGCTTCACCATCGAAGATTACTCTAAACGCCACCACGGCGGATACCTGGGCGAGAAGTCCAGGTCACTCTTAAAATAAACAAAGGAGCCTGTTCATCGGGCTCCTTTTTTAGAAAGCTACACCTTAATCCTTGTTTTGCAGGTTCAAAAGGTAGTAGACAAGCAACGAGTTAACGAGACCACAAGGTCGGCAACTTGTCAACTTGTATCTCGTCAACCTGCTAACTTATCAACTCGTCAACTTGTCAACTGAAAACAGAGTCACCTGCGAAACTTAAAACCTTTACAAGTATGCGCAAAGTAATAGGAATCGGAGAAACCATTCTCGACATCATCTTTCGTGACCAGCAGCCCTCGGCAGCCGTTCCGGGCGGTTCGGTATTCAACGGCATCGTTTCACTGGCCCGTACCGGTGTTCCTGTCTGCTTCATCAGCGAGACGGGCAACGACCGCGTAGGAAACATCATCCTCAAGTTCATGACGGACAACGGCATACCTACCGACCACGTCAACGTGTTCCCCGACGGCAAGTCACCAGTGTCGCTGGCTTTCCTCAATGAACAAAGCGATGCGGAATACATCTTCTACAAAGACTATCCCAAGCAGCGGCTCGACGTTGTCTTTCCCCGGCTGGAAGAGGACGACATCGTGATGCTGGGTTCCTACTATGCGCTCAATCCGGTGCTGCGCGACAAGGTGCTGGAGCTGCTGTCGCAGGCCCGCGAGCAGAAAGCCATCGTCTACTACGACCCCAACTTCCGCTCGTCGCACAAGGACGAAGCCATCAAGCTGGCACCCACCATCATCGAAAACCTGGAATATGCCAACATCGTGCGAGGCTCGCGCGAAGACTTCTTCTACATGTACGGGCAGACCGATGCCGACAAAATCTACAAGGACAAGATAAAGTTCTACTGCCCTAACTTCCTTTGCACCGCGGGTGCCGAAAGCATAGCCCTGCGCACCGGCAACATCAGCAAGAACTACAGCGTGGAGCCCATACAGGCCGTAAGCACCATTGGCGCCGGCGACAACTTCAACGCCGGCATCATCTTCGGTTTGCTGACATTGGGAGTACGCTATCGCGACCTCAATACACTGGACGAAGGCACCTGGGACCAAATCATCCGGCTGGGTATGGAATTCTCGCGCGAGGTCTGCTGCAGTTTCAACAATTCCGTCTCTCCCGAGTTTGCCGCCGCCCACCGCTACCGTCGATAGGCACAGCCTAACCCCGCCCGGTTCGTGCCGGCTCCGCAACACATATCCCCACTCCCTCCTGTTTCTGCCCGCCACCCGAAAGGAAAGCACAGGCAAAAGCAGGAGGGATTTCTGTTACTCCTTGCCTGGCATGATGGGTTAAAGATAGAAAAAGAAGTATAAAAGCATACAGACACAGACATCGACTGATACAAAAATCAATATATTTGCCAGTAACGGTTATTCCACATTAGAGAGATTATGCCCATGAATAGAAGCCTTCTGAGTCTGCTGACTGTGACCCTGCTTGCCGCCTGTGGCAACGTGACGCCATCCATATCCGTGGTATGCGAGGAAAACAATGTAGGAAACAACATCGTAAAATGGGAGACCACCTCGCTCACCGGCAATGTCAAAGTGTTTGCCTCAACCAATCCTGACTATATACCCGAAGAAAATCCGGTGGCCATAGCCAACATTGCCGACCAGAAGGTAACCATCATCACCAGCGACCCCACCCAGCGCTACTACTACACCCTGCTGTTTGCCGACCGCTACCGCGTCAAGGTGGCTACACGGAACATCTACATGCTGGGCATCCAGAACTTCCGCGACCTGGGCGGATATCCGTCCTACAAGCACAACAAGCGAACCAAATGGGGAATGCTCTACCGCTCGGCGCAGATAGACAGCATAGGCTACTGCACCCGGCAGGAACTGAAGAACATAGGCATCAAAACCATTGTCGACATGCGCACGTCCGACGAGCTGAACCCCTCCATGCCTTCGCTAAGCAATGACTTCAACATCGTCCGCATACCCATCCCCGACGGCAACCTGCCCCAAATACTGCAAAGGGTACAAAACGGCAGAATCAAACCCGACACGATACACAACATCGTGAAACGGATAAACCAACGCCTGATAACCAACTATACCCGGCAGTTCAGACAGGTATTCGACGTACTGCTGGACGAGGACAACTACCCTGTACTGATTCAGTGCTCGTCGGGGTCGGGCCGCACAGGCATTATGGCCGCACTGCTCATGGCCGCACTCGACATAGATGAAGACGTCATACTCAACGACTACCGCCTCAGCAACAACTACTTCGACATCACCCACGCCTCGCGCGACGCCTATCAACAGCCCGCCTACGTGCAGGAGGCCATCACCGCGCTCTACTCGGCTCAGGAAGAATATCTCGAAGCAGCCAAGGCCGAAGCCGAACACCGCTATGGCAGCGTCGAAGCTTACCTGAAGAAAGGCATACAGCTGGAGAAAGACGAAATCAGGCATCTGCAAAAGATATTACTCGAAAAAAGGTGACAACTGCCGGAAAACCCCTACCTTTGCAGCCTAAACTTAAGATATAAGCGAATTTAATGAAGACATTTGAAGAGCTCGGTGTGTCGCCGGAGATACGACGAGCCATTGAAGAGATGGGATATGAGAATCCCATGCCGGTGCAAGAAGAAGTGATACCCTACCTGCTGGGCGAAAACAACGACGTAGTGGCCCTGGCACAAACCGGAACCGGAAAAACAGCCGCCTTCGGACTGCCACTCCTGCAGAAGACCGACGTGGGACGGCGCGTACCCCAATCACTCATCCTGTGTCCCACCCGCGAACTATGCCTCCAGATAGCGGGCGACCTGAACGACTACTCCAAATACATCGACGGCCTGCGCGTGCTGCCCGTCTACGGCGGCTCGTCCATCGAGAGCCAGATACGTGCCCTGAAAAATGGCGTCCACATCATCGTGGCCACGCCCGGCCGACTCATTGACCTGATGGAGCGCAAGACCGTTTCACTGGCCACGATTGAAAACGTAGTCATGGACGAGGCCGACGAAATGCTCAACATGGGCTTCACCGACAGCATCAACGCCATCCTGGCCGAAGTGCCGCAAGAACGAAACACCCTCCTCTTCTCGGCCACCATGAGCCCCGAGATAGCCCGCATAGCCAAGAACTACCTGCGCGATGCCAAGGAAATCACCATAGGCCGCAAGAACGAAGGTACGGCCAACGTGAAGCACCTGGTCTACGTGGTGCACGCCAAAGACAAGTATGCCGCCCTGAAACGCATTGTGGACTACCTGCCCGAGATATACGGCATCATCTTCTGCCGCACCCGTAAGGAGACACAAGAGATAGCCGACAAGCTGATACAGGAAGGCTACAACGCCGACGCTCTGCACGGTGAACTGTCGCAGGCACAGCGCGACCTGGTGATGCAAAAGTTCCGCATGCGCAACCTGCAACTGCTGGTGGCCACCGACGTGGCCGCCCGCGGACTGGACGTGGACGACCTGACACACGTCATCAACTATGGCCTGCCCGACGATACCGAGAGCTATACCCACCGCAGCGGACGTACCGGCCGTGCCGGCAAGACGGGTACCTCCATTGCCATCATCAACCTGCGCGAGAAGGGCAAAATGCGCGAAATAGAGCGCATCATCGGCAAGAAGTTCCAGCCCGGCGAAATGCCCACCGGCAAGCAAATCTGCGAAAAGCAACTGCTGAAGGTTATCGACGACCTGGAGAAGGTGAAGGTGAACGAAGAGGAGATAGCCGACTTCATGCCCGACGTCTACCGCAAGCTGGACTGGCTGAGCAAGGAAGACCTGATAAAGCGCATGGTGTCGCACGAATTCAACCGCTTCCTGGACTACTACCGCGACCGCGAAGATGTGGAGATAGCCACCGAACCTGCCTCCGACCGCAAAGCCAAAGGCGAGAAGTCGGGCCGAACCGGTGCCCGCAAGGCCGAACCCGGCTACACACGCCTGTTCATCAGCCTGGGAAAGGCCGACAACTTCCTGCCTGCCGACCTCATCAGCCTGCTCAACAGCCACACGCGCGGACGCATCGACGTAGGCCGTATCGACCTGATGAAAAACTTCTCTTTCTTTGAAGTAGAAGAAGAATCGGCCAAGACCGTAGTGAAGGCGCTGAACCGCGCCAACTGGAGAGGCCGCCGCGTGACCGTGGAAATAGCCGGCGAAGAGAGCAAGGAAGCCTCCAAAGGACGCACCAAAGCGAAGGAAGGCAATGCCCGCCCTGCCAAGGAAACCCGGAAAGCCGAAAAAGCCAAGAACAAGCCCAGCCGCGAAGAGCGTGGCTACACCCAGTCGCGCGGGCGCAAAGACGACTGGAAGAAATTCTTCCAGCACAACAACGAGCTGCGAGGCCCCGAACCCGACTTCGACGAAGAAGGCTGGGCCAAGCCGTCGAAGAAGAAAAAGAAATAACGGTCCGTCCGTTTGATGCAACAATAAATGGCGGTGTACCTGTCTGTCAAGGATACACCGCCATTTTCATATCTCACGTTGCCTGCCGGCAACAATCTGCTCACTTCGTGCAGCCCTGTGTGCTGAATGCCACCAGCATCCACACCAGCTTCTCCTGCTCCTTCAGGTAACCGGTCATCAGGTCGGCCGTCACGTCATCGTGAGCCTCGGCTGCCAGGTCAATCAGTTTCCGTTCTTCGGCCATGAAGTGGCGAGTTACATCGAGTATATAGTCCACCGCTTCCGATGCGCAGCTCACTCCCGATACTTCATTCACCCGTGCCACTTCCAGATAGCGGCTGAAGCGGTTCTCAGGCTCCGTGCCCAGCATCAACAGGCGCTCGGCCAGTTCGTCCACCTTGCGGGCCGTGTCCTCGTACATCTCTTCAAACTTGCCATGCAGAATGAAGAATCCGTGGCCCTGTGTATTCCAATGGAAGCCGCGCAGGTTCATGTAGTGTATTTGGAAGTCGGCCAGCAAGCGCTGCAAAGCCGATGTTACTGACGATACTTTTTTACATCCAGGTTCAGGTAATCTAACGTTTTCATAATCTTTTTGCTTTTAAAGGTTTATACTCGTTTTTTTCTTTTGCTCGATGCAAAGATAATCCGGCCGTATTCACTTCTCCAACAGATAATTTCTATCTTTGCATCGAAGCTATCTATCCATAACCCTTAAAACACTGATTGCCATGACCCTGCAACAACTGGAATACATCCTCGCCCTGGACCATTACCGCCACTTCGGCAAGGCAGCCGAGCACTGCCGCGTGACGCAACCCACGCTGAGCACCATGATTCAGAAACTGGAAGAAGAACTCGATACCCGCATCTTCGACCGCACCCGCCAACCCGTCGCCCCCACCCCCGTAGGACTGCACATTCTGGCGCAGGCACGCCGCGTATTGGAACAAGCCGCACACATACGCGACATCATTGCCGAGGAGAAACAATCGCTGACGGGCTCCTTCACCCTGGGCATCCTGCCCACCATCGCTCCCTACCTGTTGCCCCGCTTCTTTCCGCAACTGATGAAGAAATACCCGCAGCTGGACATACGCGTGATGGAAATGAAAACAGCCGCCATCAAAGAAGCCCTGGCCAAAGGCGAGATTGACGCAGGCATCGTGGCCCGCCTGGACGACATGGACGACTTCAACCAGACTCACCTTTTCTATGAGCAGTTTTATGCTTACGTGGCGCGCGAAGACGCCCTCTTCGACCGCCCCACCATACGCACCTCCGACCTGAACGGTGCCCAGCTGTGGCTGCTCGACGAAGGCCACTGCTTCCGCGACCAGCTGGTGCGCTTCTGCCAGCTCAAGACCGCCCGCTCCAGCCAGCTGACCTACCATCTGGGCAGCATGGAGACCTTCATGCGCATGGTGGAAGGTGGCAAAGGCATCACCTTCATACCCGGCCTGGCCGTGCTTCAACTCAGCCCTGCCCAGCAGGAACTGGTACGTCCCTTTGCCATTCCCTGCCCCACGCGCCAGATAGTACTGCTCACCGGCCGCGAGTTCATACGCCATTCGTTGCTCCAGATGCTCACCACGGAGATACAGGCGGCTGTGCCGGCCGAAATGCTTAATGCCAAGCCCAATCAGCAGGTGATATAGACAGCATCTATCGGTCCATAAAAACGTTCAATGGAAATTTTTGTGCCGCGACGCGGAAAGGCTATATTTTTGCAGCCGTAAACAACGAACAAAAGTATTAACCTGAACCGCCTTGCAAAGGCCTGCAACGGAATACCTACAAATGGCGATTGCGCCGTACAGGCCGGGCAGCTACCTTTGCAACGGACAAAAAACGAATGAATTATGGAACCGATTATCAATGCACAACTCCCCGAGTTCAAAGTACAGGCTTTCCACAACGGAGCCTTCAAGACCGTGACCAATGAAGACCTGAAAGGCAAGTGGGCCATCTTCTTTTTCTACCCTGCCGACTTCACTTTTGTGTGTCCCACCGAGCTGGTAGACATGGCCGAGAAGTATGAACAGTTCCAGGCACTGGGTGTGGAGGTCTACTCCGTAAGCACCGACTCTCACTTCGTGCACAAGGCTTGGCACGACGCTTCCGAGAGCATCCGCAAAATAAAGTATCCCATGCTGGCCGACCCAACAGGCCTGCTGAGCCGTGCCTTTGGCGTCATGATTGAAGAAGACGGTATGGCCTACCGCGGCACCTTCCTTGTAAACCCCGAAGGCCGGGTGAAGATTGCCGAAATACAGGACAACAGCATAGGCCGCAACGCCGACGAGTTGCTGCGCAAGGTAGAGGCTGCCATCTTCGTAGCCAACCACCCCAACGAAGTATGTCCCGCCAAGTGGAAACAGGGCACTGAAACACTGAAGCCCAGCATCGACCTGGTAGGCAAGATTTAAACCACACCTCCCTAACCTACTGTCCTCCGAACAGCCCTGTGGGGCCGGACGGGGGACAGTTTTCTAACCTCACATGCTTGCTGCCCGACCTGCTCACAGGAGCATCCACCCGCCAGTCCTGCCCCAAATACAAAGTTTCATGCCCTGAAACTCTTGGTTTCATTGTCTGAAACTATCGGTTTCATTGTCTGAAACCACCAAGAACAAAGCCTGAAACCGGGCAAAGCCTCGCAGGAAAAGTACTCCCCGCTCCTACCGGCTCTGGCAAAAGCTAATATCCAACCTTCCATCATCATTACAATCATGCTAGAAACATCTCTACTCGAGCAGGTGCGCGACATATTCCGCCCACTCGAAGCCCGCTATATCTTTCACATCAACTATCAGCCGCAACACCCGAAAGCCCAGGAACAGATTGACTTTCTGGACAATGTAGCCTCTTGCTCCGACAAGCTGTCGTGCCAGTTGCGGCCATCAACCGACAACCTTCTGGAATTCAGCATTCTGAAAGACAAAGCTGACACCGGCATCCGCTTCCGCGGTATCCCCGGCGGACACGAATTCACTTCGCTGTTGCTGGCTCTGCTCAATGCTGACGGCAAGGGCAAGAACCTGCCCGACGAAACCACCACCCGCCGCATACAGGCACTGAATGGTCCGTTAAAACTGCAAACCTACGTATCTCTGTCGTGCACCAACTGCCCCGACGTGGTGCAGGCACTCAACGCACTGGTCCTGCTCCATCCGCAAGCCACCCACGAAACCATCGACGGCGCCCTCTTTGCCGACGAAGTGGAAGCCAAAAAGATACAGGCCGTACCGGCCGTCTATGTCAACGGCGAACTGCTGCACATAGGTCGTGGCACCTTGGGCGAACTGTTGCAGAAGCTGGAAGAAAAAGTAGGAAGCAGGCCCCTGACCAATGCAGCTCCCGTAAGCCACCAGCACGACGTACTGGTGCTGGGCGGAGGCCCCGCAGGCTGTTCGGCAGCCATCTATGCGGCACGCAAAGGCCTGCGCGTAGCCGTAGTGGCCGAACGCATAGGCGGACAAGTAAAGGAGACCGTAGGCATTGAGAACCTCATCTCCGTGCCCCAGACCACCGGTGCCGAACTGGCAGCCTCCCTGCGTAAACACATGGAACACTATCCGATAGACATCTACGAAAACCGCCAGATAGAAGAAGCCCTGCTGCAAGGCACACAGAAGAGCATACACGTAAAGGGCAACGAAACCTTCTCGGCGCCGGCCGTCATCATTGCCACCGGAGCCAGCTGGCGCAGGCTCAACGTAGAGGGCGAGAGCGAGTATATAGGCCGGGGCGTTGCTTTCTGCCCCCATTGCGACGGACCGTTCTACCAGGGCAAGCACGTAGCCGTGGTAGGTGGCGGCAACTCGGGCATAGAGGCAGCCATCGACCTGGCCGGCATTTGCAGCAAAGTGACGGTATTTGAGTTTATGGACACGCTCAAGGCCGACCAAGTGCTGCAACAGAAAGCACGCAGCCTGCCAAACGTGGAAATATTCACCTCCATGCAGACCCTTACCGTCAACGGAAACGGCGAGAAGGTGACCTCCATACGAGTGAAGAACCGGCAAACCGGCGAGGAACAGGATTATCCGCTGGACGGCATCTTTGTACAGATAGGCCTGGCTGCCAACAGTCTGCCCTTCCGCCAGCAGCTGGAAACGACCGCCATCGGCGAAATAAAGACGGATGCAGCCTGCCGCACGTCGTTGCCGGGTGTCTACGCTGCCGGCGACGTGTCGTCCGTTCCCTACAAGCAGATTGTCATTGCCATGGGCGAGGGCGCCAAGGCTGCCCTGTCGGCCTTCGACGACCGCATACGGGCACAGGCATAACTACTCCACCAGCCTCATCTCCTCTACCAGCCGGGCAGCCTTGCCATATTTCTCCATGATGAACAAGACGTAGCGCATATCCACGCCGATGGTGCGCTGCGTCTTCGGTTCATACAGGATGTCGCTGCTCATGGCCTCCCAGTTGCCGTCGAAAGCCAGCCCCAGCAGCTCGCCGCGCGCGTTGAACATGGCACTGCCGCTGTTGCCGCCCGTAATGTCGTTGTTGGACAGGAAGCACACTTTCATTTCCCCATCCGGGTCGGCATAGCGGCCAAAGTCGCCCGAAGCCAGCAGCTCCAGCAGGTCGGGCTGCACCTCAAAGTCCACGTCGCCGGCATGTTCCCTGACCTTCTCCAGTATGCCGCGGGTGGTGGTATAATAGTCGTAGTAAGCACCGTCGAAGGGCTGATAGCCGCAGATGGTGCCAAAACTGAGACGCATGGTAGAGTTGGCGTCAGGATAATAGTTGCGTTCGTCGTACATCCTGCGCACAGCCGCATTCAGCAACCGTTCGCCACGGTCTATTTTCTCATTGGCCTCCTGCATCTGAATCTGCATTTCAAAAGCCTTCGTAATCAAGTCGATGCCAAGTTCTATGGCCGGGTCATTGTATATCTGGTAGGTAGTATCCTGCTCCAGAAAACGCTTCAGAGCACGTGTTGTGGTTACTTCGGAATGCGCATAAAGGCTGTCCACATAGGCTTGTGCACTGCCACCGTAGAGCGTATCGATAGTCTGATAGAATTCGGGCAGGTACGCAGCATCCACCTTGGTGCGATAAGCATCAATCATGGCCGTAAATACCTCCTTGTCAATGTCAAGGTCGAGATTGGCGTACTGGTCAACGATATCCTTCAGTCCCGCCACCACATCTTTCTCCTCACCACCAAAGTCGAAGTTCAGGATGGAAAGTGCCAGTTGTGCCAACTCAGGCCCATTGAAGAACGCCTCTATAAAGTAGGCAAGTGCATGATTCGTGGCCCGGCGGTCCTTGTAGTGCAGCTCCAGGTCGGAGAACAGATGCAGCAATTGCTCCCGCTCCTCGGGCGTATTGCGTATCCACTGACGCAAGGCGTCTTCCAGCTGGCGTTTCTTCTCCAGCACATGTAGCTTACGTATGGCGCGGTTCACGCCTATGCTGTTCTTCCAGTAATTGGAACTCTCGTCATATTTCGAGGCATACTTGATGCGAATATCGTCACGCCGATCCATCTCACGCTTCCAGATGGCCTGCTTGATGCCACGTATGTCTATCTGTGCCTGGTTACTGTTTTTCATCATTTCTTCAATACCGAAGGAAGAGAGGTAACGCTCCGTGCTGCCCGGATAGCCCAGGGTCATGCAGAAGTCGCCCTCGCGATAGCCTTGCAGCGAAACGGGAGCCACATAGCGCGGATGATAGGGTACATTCTCGGGCGAATATTCGGCCGGTTGGTTGTCCTTGCCGGCATAGATGCGGAAGACGCAGAAGTCGCCCGTATGCCGCGGCCACTCCCAGTTATCCTGGTCCCAGCCAAACTTGCCCACCGACGAGGGTGGCGCAAACACCAGACGCACATCATTATAGTCGCGATAGACTGAAAGCCAGAACTCATTGCCTCCGTAGTAAGCATCGACCACGCCTGTCAGCGTTGAATCCCGGTCGGACACCTCCGAACCGATGACCATCATCATGGAGTCTACCACGCTGGTGCGCTCGGCCTCGGTCATATCGGGTTTCACGGCTTTCAGCACCCGCTTGGTCACGTCCTCCGTACGAAGCAGGAAGCGCACATACAGGTCAGGATTAGGCAGTTCTTCCTCACGGCTACGAGCCACAAATCCGTCGCGCAGATAATCATGGTCTACCGACGAGTGTTGCTGTACGCTGCTGAATCCGCAGTGATGATTGGTCAGCACCAGTCCGTCCTCAGACACCACCACGCCCGAACAGAAGCCTCCGAAGCTGACCACCGCATCCTTCAGCGACGCCCGCTTGGGATTGTACAGCTTGCCTGCCGGAAGCTGTAGCCCCAGTTCTTTCATCGACTTGCGGGTCTCCTTGTTCAGATTGCCCAGCATCCACATTCCCTCGTCGGCCAGCATGGTTCCTGCCACCAGCAGGCACAAGGCCGTTACCATGAATCTCAGTCTCATATAGCTCTGTCTTTCTATGATATTGCTTACGTTTCTTTTTTATTATTTTTCTGGAAGTTAAGAAGTTACAGAAGTTATCATTTCGCTACGCTTCATTAGAAGTTAAAGTCAATGGTAAGGTAAACGGGAAATCAGCGATAACAAGTTCTATTGGCTTTTAACTTCTAAGCCTGCCTGTCAGGCGATAACTTCTTCTAACTCCTTTAACTCCTAAAAGTTTCAGATTTACCGAAACTTCCATATATCATTTACTCTACCAGCAGCTTCAGCTTCCTGGCTCCCGTACGTGCCTTGAGCCAATCGTTTATCTTCTGCTTTTCGGCAGCGGCAGGATGCTTGCCAAACTTCAGCACAGCCAGCGTCACGGTGTCCGTGCGTGCCGAGTCTACCGTCAGCTCTATGGCATGCGAAATGGCCAGCGACTTCACCGACGGATAGAGCACCTTCAGCTCTGGCGCAAGCTTCTGTCCCAGTTCCTCATAGTCCTTATAGCGTGCCAGCTGTTGCTCCAGACTCTCTATCTGCTGTTTTTGCTCCACCAGTTGCTTTTCACTGTTCTTGTAGAAATCTTCCATCACCATGGCACGAATGGACGAAATGTCTACCGACTCACTGTTCATGCCCTGCAATACCACCAGCTTGGCATCCTCCAGCTTATAGTCCTTCATCTTACCACGGGCTATGGCAATGGATGCCTCGGGCACCTCTTCTCCCATCAGCACCACGCGTATCTCCTTTCCCTTAGCCGTATGTACCACTTTCTTGTCCAGTATCTGCGTATTTTCAAACGCAAGCTGCTCGTTGACAAACTTGTTGGCCGCGCTCTCAAAGAACGAGTCCTGAATGATGTCTACTGTCAGGTAGGCAGCCGGACACATGGTCAGCACCACAATCCAGATGATGTACTTGCGCACTGTCTTCTCGCGCTTCTTGTCCACAAACTCCTTGCGCTGGAAGTGCATCACACGCACACCCACATAAGTGGCCACACTGATGAATACCGAATTGATGAAGTACAGGTAGAAGGCTCCCAGGAAATAAATGAGGTTGCCTGTTGCCAGCCCGTAACCGGCCGTACAGAGGGGCGGCATCAACGCCGTAGCTATGGCCACACCGGGAATCACATTTCCCTTCTCCTTGGTCGATAAAGCCACTACGCCTGCCAGACCACCCATCAGGGCGATGAACACGTCGTAGATAGTGGGTGAAGTACGCGCCAACAGCTCCGACTGTCCTTCGGCTACGGGACTTATCAGGAAGAAGACGGTAGCCGTGGTCACACTGAACAGGGTCGTTATCAGGAAGCTCTTCAATGAACGTTTCATCAGTTCAAAGTCGTTCAGACCCACCGAGAGTCCCACACCCATGATAGGGCCCATCAGCGGCGAAATAAGCATGGCACCTATGATGACGGCCGTAGAGTTGACGTTCAGTCCCAGCGAAGCCATGAAAATGGCAAATATCAATATCCACAGGTTGGCTCCCTTGAACTCCACACCCTTGCGGATGGACTCCACGGTTTCCAACTCATTATCTTTATCCTTGCGCAGGTCAAGATATTCCTTCAAAAAAGCCCTGATGGCAAATGTATTTCTGTCCGAATTACGTATTTCCATAACAATGAATGTTTTATGCTATGATGTATAGGTTTCATTATCTCTTTTTCACCAGCCTGTTCACCACCGGAATGCGCTCCAGCGGCAAGTCAGTCTTCACAATATAGGCCACGAACACCAGCAGCAGCACCGTGCGCCAGGCCATGCGCAACCACAGGTTGTCCAGTGGCACATACTCGGCCGCCACATAGAGCACTGCTGCCAGCAGCACATAACGACCTATGGCCTTCAGGTCGTAACGGATGGGGTATTTCTTCTGCCCCACAAAATAAGACAGCAGCATGGCCACCCCATAGCCCACAAAACCGGCCCAAGCACAAGCCATGTAGCTGAAACGCGGTATCAGCAGTACATTTATCAGCACCAGCACGGCACAGCCCGTGAGCGAAAAGTAAGCCCCCCAGCGCGTCTCATCTATCAGCTTGTACCAGAACGACAAGTTGAAATACACACCCATAAAGATTTCAGCAGCCATCACAATGGGCACCACGCGCAGTCCTTCCCAATAGTCGCGCCCTATGATAAACTTCAGCAGGTCAAGATAGAACATCACAGCCAGGAAGGCCAACAGCGTAAAGATGATGAAGTACTTCATGGCGGCGGCATAGACCTCGCGATTGTCCTTGTCACGGCTCTTGCCAAAAACAAAGGGCTCATAGGCATAGCGGAAGGCCTGCGTCAGCATGGCCATAATCATGGCTATCTTGCTGGCCGCCCCGTAGATGCCCAGCTGTACCTTGGCATCAGCAGCATCGGGATAGACGTAGGGGAAGATAATCTTATCGGCCACCTGATTCAGGATGCCTGCCAGCCCCAGCACCAACAACGGCATGCTGTAGGAAAGCATACGACGCATCAGGGCACGGTCGAACACATAACGGAAGCCACGCAGCTCGGGCACCATGCAGAGCATGACGGTGGAGGTACATATCAGGTTGAACAGGAAGGCATAGCCCACGTCACTACCCTTCATCCACACATAGTAGGCCAGATTCAGCGCGATGTTCAGGAAGATGAACAGCAGCTTCAGTGCGGCAAACTTAATAGGGCGCTGCTTATAGCGCAGGTAAGCAAAAGGAATACTCTGGAAGGCGTCCATGGCCACCACAGCCATCATCATTCCCACATACTCGGGATGCTCCGCATAGCCCAGCCAACCGGCAATGGGGTGCAGGAACGTCAGTCCCAGCGCCAGGAACACCAGCGCCACGCCTCCCACACCCATCAGCGTAGTAGAGTAAACGCGCATCGGGTCGTCCTCGCCCTTGTTGGCAAAACGGAAGAAGCCGGTCTCCATGCCGAAAGTCAGCAGCACCAGCGCCAGTGCCACCCAGGCGTAGACATTGGTCACCACGCCATAGCCTCCCGACTCGGCAGACATGGCCATCGTATAGACAGGTACCAGCAGGTAATTCAAAAAACGCCCTACGATGCTGCTCAAGCCGTAGATGGCGGTATCTTTAGCAAGTGATTTTAGGTTTGCCATAATTCAATCAGTGGTTAGTGGTTAGCGGTCAGTGGTAAGCACCTGACTGTTCGACTTGGCTGTTTTTATACTACTCGTCAACAACCGCATCAGTTCTTTCGCGTCCACATAAATACTTTTATATTCAGTCTCACTCAAATAAGAAGTCTCATACAGCAATTCCAGCCAATACATGGTCTCATTGCATTCCTTCTGTGCTATTGCATATTTATGAATAAAATCAAGTTTACTTTCCGCATGTTCGCCTTCACGCTGCAAAGCCCCTATGGCGGTTCCGGCACGCAACAACTGCTTGGACATCACCGTTTCTTTCTTTTCTGTAGAAACATATTGGTAAAGTTTTACAATCCGTATGGCAAAAGCCTTGCACTTCTGCCTCAACACTCCGTTATATTCCCGCATCCCCATATCCAGGCCACTCAATAAATACTTATCACTAACCACTTACCGCTAACCGCTAAAACAAGCTTCCTTGCGTGCTATAACGGTTTCTCCCCAAATGCTTATACGCCAGCTCCGTCACCTCGCGCCCACGAGGAGTGCGCTTGATGAAGCCTTCCTTGATGAGGAACGGCTCATACACCTCCTCAATGGTACCCGGGTCTTCGCCCAGCGCCGTGGCAATGGTGGTAAGGCCTACAGGGCCACCCTTGAACTTGTCGATGATAGTAGTCAGTATCTTGTTGTCAATCTGGTCGAGTCCATAACGGTCGATGTTCAGTGCTTCGAGGGCATAGCGGGCAATCTCCGTATCAATGCTGCCCGTACCCTTCACCTGCGCAAAGTCGCGCACACGACGCAGCAAGGCATTGGCTATACGGGGCGTGCCGCGGCTGCGGCTGGCTATCTCCATCGCCGCCTTGGCCGAGCAGGGCACATCAAGGATGCGCGCCGAACGCTGTATGATGGTACTCAGCACGTCGTTGTCGTAGTATTCCAAGTGCAGGTTGATGCCGAAGCGGGCACGCAGGGGCGCCGTCAGCAGGCCACTGCGCGTGGTTGCCCCCACCAGCGTGAAGGGGTTCAGGTCAATCTGTATGCTGCGCGCCGAAGGTCCCTTGTCTATCATGATGTCGATGCGGTAGTCCTCCATGGCCGAATACAGATACTCCTCCACCACGGGACTGAGTCGGTGAATCTCGTCGATGAACAACACGTCGTTCGGTTCCAGGCTGGTCAGGATGCCTGCCAGGTCGCCCGGCTTGTCGAGCACCGGTCCCGATGTAATCTTAAAGCCCACCCCCAGCTCGTTGGCAATGATGTTACTCAGCGTCGTCTTTCCCAGTCCGGGAGGGCCGTGCAGCAGCGTATGGTCCAGCGCCTCGCCGCGCAGACGTGCCGCCTTGACAAAGATGCGCAGGTTATCCACCACCTTGTCCTGGCCGCTGAAGTCCTCAAAGGCCAGCGGGCGAAGCACGTTCTCAAAGTCGCGCTCGCGGCTGCTCATCGGCTGCTGGTTTCGTATGTCAAAGTTTTCTTGTTCCATGATTACTGTTTCTGAATTTGCAAAGATAGCGAAAGGCGAGAGTAGAGACAAATGAAAACATAGTTTTCAAGTTTGGCTCTACCAAGCCGCATCCTATCTTCGCGTAAGCAAAGATAAAAAAAGGCGAGAGTAGAGACAAATGAAAACATAGTTTTCAAGTTGGGCTCTACCGAGCCGCATCCTATCTTAGCGTAAGCAAAGATAAAAAAAGGCGAGAGCAGAAGCAAATGGAAACATGGTTTTCAAACCTGGCTCTGCCGAGCCGCATTCTTTCTTCGCGTAGGCAAAGATAGAAATAAATGAAAAATGAGGGACGAAGTTTACCGATTTTCTCTCATCTGCCAGCCACCCACGCTACAAGCCCTCAAAAGCTGGGTTTCCGAACACAATTACAGTCTTTACAACACATTTTTCAAACTTTTATCACCGGGCAAACATTTTTTCAAACTTGCTGATAACCAACATTCAAACATTATCTGTATTTTTGAGAAACATAATAAAAACAACAAGTCTCTGCCGCCATAAACGACAAGAGGCAAAAAGAAATGCTATAACCGAAAACTATTCTTTAAACAACAGCTATATGAACAGACTACTTCTGATTGCACTTATGCTGACACTGGCCACCGGCGTGGCCGCACAGCGAAAGACTGAAACTGTTGAAAGCCCTGTTCAGACACAGGATGACGGTATGACCCTCAAGAAGAAAGTGGCCATAGGCCGTTTCTCCAACGAAACGCAGTATGCCAAAGGCATCTTCTACGACCGCAACAACGACCCCATGGGCAAGCAGGCACTGGACATCCTCTCGGCCAAACTGGCTGCATCAGGCAAATTCCTCCTGCTGGAACGTGGCGACCTGGACACCCTGCTCGAGGAATGTCAGAAAGGCGAAAAGACCGCCTCGACCATCGGAGCCGACTACATGATTATAGGCTCCATCACCGAGTTCGGCCGCAAAAACACCGGCAAGAACCGGGTATTCTCTTCTGAAAAGACACAGACCGTAGAGGCAGCCGTATCCATACGCCTGGTCGACGTGTCTACGGGCCTCATCATCTACTCTGACGAAGCCAAAGGCACCGCCGAAGTCACCACCAAGACCACTCTGGGCATAGGCGGACAGGCCGAATATGATGCCACCCTGAGCGACAAAGCCATTGCCGAGGCCATCGGGCAGCTGGTGGAGAACATCATCAACAAATGCAGCGACAGTCCCTGGAAGACCTACTTCCTGTCCTACGATGCCGACGCCGTTCTCATTGCCGGCGGCCAAAGCCAGGGCATCAAAGAAGGCATGACCTTTGCCATCATGACTCAAGGCAAGAAAGTGAAAAGCCCGCAGACCGGCATTACCATCACCCTGCCCGGCAAGAAAGTGGGCCAAGTGAAGGTTCTCTCTACCGGCGGTGACACACCCGAAACGGAATACTCCTTTGTGGAAGTTACTACGCAGGAAGACATCAACGCATCCAACATGAACAACTATATCATCGAAGAAGAGAAATGAAAAAAGCATTCACCCTATTTACAGTGCTCCTCCTGCTGGCGGGTTGCAAGGTCAACTACCCCGTGGCCCAGCAAAGCGGACAGGAAGACATGGCCTATCTGCTGTTTGTCAGCCCCAAACAATATGCAGGTAAGGAAGTGCAAGTCAGCATTGACCAGGCACAGCCCTTCGATGCCACCGTGGTCAAGACCAAGAAGGCACGCCGCCACGGCACACAGTATCGTGTCAACACCGGCAACCGCCACCTGAAAGTGACTGACGGCCAACGAGTCATCTACGAAAAGAACATCTTCCTGTCTGCTCAGGAAGTCAAACAAATCATGCTGCCCTGATGAAAAAGTGTACCATTGCCATCATCATGATTGCCGCGCTCTCGGCCTGCACCACCAGCCAGAGTCTGTACTCCTGGCACGGCTATGAAGACGCCACCTACCGCTACAGCAAGGAAGCGACCGACGAGCGCCTGGCGAAAGTGGTCGAACAATACCAGAAGATACTGAACGACCAGCGCGGCAGTCGCGGCACCGTGCCGCCCGGCCTCTGCGCCGAATATGGCTACCTGCTGTGCAAGACCGGCAAGAAAGACGAGGGACTGAAATATCTCAGGCAGGAGATAGCCCTCTACCCCGAATCGGAGAAATACATTTCACGCATCATCAAACAGCTCGAGAAATGAAGAAACTCATCATCCTGATACTGGCCGCAGCGGCACTTGCCTCGTGCACCACTCCCAAGACACTGGGCCAGCAATACCCGGCCATGTACGAAGAACAGCCGCTGAGCATCGCCATCATGCCTCCCATCAACCAGACTACGCATGTGGAAGCCAAGGACTACTTCTACACCACCCTCTACATGCCCCTCTGCGAGAAAGGCTACTACGTGTACTCGCCCTACCTCACCATGGAACTCTTCCAGCAGGAAAGCGCCTACGACGCCGAACGTTTTTTGGAAAATGACCTCACCGTCTTCCGGGATGTGCTGGGTGCCGACGCTGCCATGTTCACCATCATCAAGGACTGGAGCCGCAACAACATAGGCGGCACCATCCGGGTTGACGTGGAATACCGGCTACGCTCCACCAAGACCGGCAAGACGCTCTACTCGCGCGAAGGCAAGATAACGCTCGATACCAGCGTCAACAGCGGTGGCACTGGCCTGGCAGCCTTGGTCGACATTCTGGCCACCGCCGTAAGCACCGCCACTACCGACAAAATAATGGCCGGCCGCCAATGCAACGCCTACGTACTATCCGACCTGCCGGCCGGCAAATACTCGCAACTGCACGGCAAGGACTCCGCCAATCCGGCCGGAGAGAAGATAATCAGTGCTACGGTGAGATAACCCCTCACTCCTGTCTGCCGCCGGCAGCGGACCATCCGCCTACGGGAGGTATCCCAACACTCCAACGTGGCAGACTGCACCTTACACAGACGCGAATAACACGGACCGAACGGACAACCTACCGACATGTTCCGTCTCCTCCGCCTTATTCGCGCCTGTGTTTTTATTTTGTCCCATCCCAATATCCCCTCTTTACTTCCACTCCCCTTCTCCCCGACATCACATCCACCCCCTTATTCACCTTATACCCTTACATCCATCAATCCTTACAATATATGTCCCATCTTCCTATCCTCACACCCCGTATTTCCCCCTTTCTTTCTTCCTACCTCATCCTCTTCCATCCCCCCCTTTCTACCTACCCCATACCCTTCTCAGACGCATCTGCTTCGTTACTCCTTCGAATAAAGGTACCCAAAAGCGAA
>USEY01000045.1 GCA_900553815.1 uncultured Bacteroides sp. | reverse complement strand
AGCTCCATTTTTTGCTGGTCGCTGTCGTGCAGCTGGTGTTTCAGCCTTTCGATGTTGCTTTCCAGTGCCTGAATCTGCCTGTTGTTTTCTTCCATGAACTCGCGGCTTCTGCGATATGCCTCTTCCCTCAGTTGCTCAGCAACTTTTAAGCGGTGTTGCATGGCCTTTTTGCGGCGCAGGTAATACAGGATGCCGCTGCCGGACAATAGGGCAAAAGCAATGATAAGGAAAATACCAGTCTGTCTTTGCTTTAGGTTTTGCAGCTTTAGGCGTTGGTTTCCCTTTTCGCGTACCTGATGTTTGTAGAGAGCATGCGAACGGCGGATGTCTTCAGTGACGGTGATTTTGTGGATGGAGTCACCCAATAGCAGAGCCTGATATAGAAATTCTGCTGCGGGAATACTTTCCCCTTTCCTAAGCATGATATTGGTTAATCCTCTATATGCCAATTCCTTTGAATATATGCTACCACATTGTAATAGTTCATTATAATACCATTGTGCGGAGTCAATATTGTCAATGTCATGATAGTAATGAGCTGCTATGGAATATATTCCACTTTTATTATAACTTTTGATGTCTTGTAATGCATGTTGTAGCGCTTTTTGGGCTTGTGGGTATTCTCCTCTATCTAAATAGAAACTTGCCAACTGGCTTTGGAGCATATTTCCAAGATCTTTCCTTTCTAATTGTTGACATAATTGATAAGATTTCTGATAGTAATATAATGCACTGTCAGGTTCTTTCAGACTTCGATAGGCATCGGCCATATCTCTATAATTGAATACCATTCCAATGCTGTCTTTTAGTGAAATATCACATTGCAGGCTGTGTTTAAACATATTGAGTGCTTCTTCATACAGATTCTGATAACTGAATAGCGTCCCCATCTGTGCATAAACCTTGCTTTTCACCTTCAGGTTTTCGTTCTCCTGCATGGCGTCGAGTGCTTTTTCAAAATAATCCAGTGCCTGCGGCGCATCTTCCAGGTCCCTGTACACCCTCCCCGCATAGTAGTATGCCTCGGGCAGGTGCTTCTTGTCTCCTTCCCGTTCGTAGTACTCCACCACGGGCAGGATGGCCGAGTCCGATGTATGGGTGATGTAAGCCTTGTCTTTGGCCTTGATACAGAGCAGGCGGTAGTACATCTGCACGTCCTGCGGCTCCTGCTTCATTTCTTCGGCCAGCGACACCAGCAGGGCTTGGGCACTGTCGGGGTTGGCGGATGCCAGCGAGTCGGCGCATAGCAAGACTGGTGGCGTAGTTGGGTGCGTGCAGGCACCGGGCAATATGAGCGTACAGGCAAGTAGCAGATAGAGGAGCAGGTGTTTCATGTTTCGTCCGGTTAATGGTTTCCCGTTACATACGGGCTCACAAAGTAAATAAAAAATCGGCTCATATCCTCCGCCGACAGGCGGATTTTATGCCTGTATCTGGATAGGCGGATTTCTTTTTGCTTTTGTTGGAGTATGTAAGTGAAGGATTTGAAATTGGACCATTTAATGTAAATAACTGTAGAGAAATTTGCAATAATGTATCTAATTGGGTACATTTGTGCATAAAAATGCTTATATGCGTATGTCGGATAATGGTGAATTGAGGAAGGTTTTTTTGACAAAAGAGTTTTTAGAGTTTTACGAATCTCTTTCGATACAGATACAACATAAGTTTGATTATGTAGTGAGTATAGTAAAGACAGAACGTGTGATATCTGCAAAGTTTGTGAAGCATCTTGAGAATACTGATTTTTATGAAATGCGTGTAGCTGTTGGCAATAATGAATATCGTACGGTTTTGTTTACAATGGATAATAGAGATGTAATGTTGGCTACACGGATAATATTGTTGAATGCTTTTGTGAAAAAATCGACTAAAGATTATAGAAAACAGATAGAAAAGGCGCAAAAAATACTTGGAGGATTGACTTATGATGAAGATTGATGAAAGTAAACTGATTGACTCAGAACTGTTGTTTACCGAGAAATATGGTGCACCAGGTACGGAAGAACGGAAAAAGTTTGAGGAAGAAGCTCATGCTTATTATTATGGTACTATATTGCGTAACCGACGCAAGGAATTGAAAATGACACAGCAGGATTTGGCAAACAAGGTTGGTACAGCACGTAGTTACATAGCCAAGATAGAACGTGGAAATTCAGATATTCAAATGTCGAGTTTCATGCGCATTCTGGCGGCATTGAATATCCGCATTGAGCTTAAAATGGGTTGATACCCTTTGGATAGGCGGCAAGGCCGGTTCGGGTTTCCGGCTGGTGCCGCCTGTCTTTTTTGCCCGCTACCGGGTTCCAAACCGTGATGTGTCTACTCCTCTTCCGCCGCGTTTGTAGTCGTTGAACTTATAGGTGAAGGTCAGGGCAAATATGCGCTTGTATTTCTGGCTGTCAAAGTCCTGTACCTGCTTGGCGTAGGTCACCCTCATGTTGGCGTAGGTCTTTTCGAAGATGTCGTAGCATTGGAAGCTCAACACGGCTTTTTCCTTGGCAAACTGCCATTTGATGCCGGCGTCCACTCCCCAGTTGTCGGTATAGTCGTAGATGCCGAACAGGGTAGGGGTGCGGTAGAAGGCCTTGACGTTGACCGATATGTCGGGCTTTTGGGATATGCGGATGTTGTTGTAGACCGAAAACAGGCCGGCCCACTTGTTACGGTCGTAGGCTATGCCAAACCAGTCGTTGCTTTTGTAGCGTTCGTTGTAGGCGGTAAGTGTCAGGTTGGAGCTGAGCACCTTGCCAACCTGCACCGGGATGACAAGCATGGCCATGAGGTTGGAGGTAAAGTCCAGGTTCACGGTCTTGTAGATGAGCTGGAGCTCGTCGGGCGACTGGTAGCTTTGCGCCACCATGAAATTGTCTATCCGGTAGTAGGACAGCCTTGCCACATATTTGTTGTTGAACACATACATCAGGTTGAGTATGTCGTAGCGGGCAGGACGCAGCTGCGGGTTGCCATACGAGGTGGTGTACTCGTTCAGATGGGTTTCATAGTCTTGCTTCTCCCAGTACGAGGGATACCAGTTGTAGGAGTTGTAGGCCAGTTGCAGGGTATGTTTGGGCGAGATGCGGTAGCTTACCGTGGCGTTGGGGATGAAGTCGGTGCGCTTGTAGTCGTTCATCCTGGAATATTCGGCCGACAGTGACAGGTTGACGTACAGTTTGCCGTCCCAGAACGATTTGTTCATGCCTATGTAGGCGTTGGCTATGTCTTCTTCCGTGGTCGAGGAGGACGAGTAGCTGTCGGCTCCGCCATTGGCCCGGTCGTCATAACTTTGCCGGTTGTCGTTGGTGGAGTGGCTGTAGCGCATGCCGTAGTTCAGTCCCCATCCGTGTGCCAGCTGGTGGCCCATGTCGGCGGTGGCGCTGTACTGGCTTACCTGCTGTTTGCGGTCGTAGCGGAATGCTTCTTCCGCGTTTCCTTCTTTGCGCAAGTAGGTCATGTCTTGCAGCATGTTGTTCCGATAGCGGGTATATTCGCCGGTTATGCGCAGGCCGAAAGGGGCATTGTAGGCCAGCTGGACATCGTGCAGGTAGCTGTCGCCCCCGTCACGGGCGCGGGTGTCGGAAAAGAGGTTGCTTGTTGCCGACGAGCGGTTGTCTATGCGCGGGGTCATCAGGCCGCTGTACGACAGGTTGAGGGCATGCTTCCGGGGTGAGGTATAACCTATGTTGCCATAGAGGCTGTGGCTCTGCGACTTTCCGGTGCTTCTGTCTGTCGAGCGTACGTCGTACACCTCTTCCCCCACCGTGTGCCGGGCTTTCACGTCGTTCTGTGACAGTGAGCGGTTGTTGCCATAGTTGTATATCAGGTCGTAGGAGAAGGTCTTGTTGGATGCGAACAGGCTGCCCGTGCCCGAATAGCTGTTGGCATGCTGGTTGAGCCATTTGCCCTGCACCATTCCCTGCAGTTCGTACCGGGTTGTTTGCTTCACTATCACGTTGATGGCATTTCCCCGCACGTGCCATTGCGGCGGCGCGTTGTAGGTTATTTCCACCTTTTCCAGTTTCTCTGGCGGCAGCGATTTCAGGTACGTGTACAGTTGGCTGAGCGACATGGCCGACAGCTTGCCGTTGATGATGATGCTGGTTTCTCCCATTCCGCCGTTCAGCTTCAGCGAGTTTTCATCGCTGTCAATCAGCGGAATGTCTTTCAGCACGTCGAAGGCGTTGCTGTGTATGCTGTTGGGTGCCAGGGCTTTCAGGTCGTAGCTCAGCAGGCCGTTTTCCACTTTCAGCCTTGGCTTCTCGGCTTTGACGGTTACTTCCTGCAGCAGGTTGGTATTTTCCTGCATGACGGCTGTGCCCGTGAAGCCGCTCCGACTCTCAATGCTCAGGTTGAAGTAGTTGAGGTGGCGGAACAGCAGCCGGTAGGCGCCTGTGGGAATTTTCAGGCTGAAGCGGCCTTGGGCGTCGGTCACGGTGGCGTCTACAAAGCTGGAGTCAGCCTTCTGCGCAATGACGGTGGCGTCGGCAATGGGTATGGAATCCGTGTTGAGTACCAGTCCCGTCAGTTGGGAACCTTGCCCGTAGCCGTGCAGGCAGGCTACAAACAGGAAGATGGCTGTCAGTAGAACCTTAGGGTTCATTGTATAGTATGTCGGGTTATGCGCAGGTTGTAGGCGGGAGTATGGAAGACAACCCGTAAATATTTGCCAGCCGGCTGTGAGGAAGCGGTTGTATTGTCGGTAAATAGAGTGATGAGGGCCGTTCATGTGCTGTCGTTTAAAGTTTCATGAGGCCAAAGTTTGGCAAAATAGAGCTGAACGGCAATTAAACGGCTGTGCAAAAACTGTGCATTTTGCCTCCGCACTGTGCATGACTGTGCAAAATGCCTGTTCCGTAAGGTTTATAACTTGCTCATAATGAAAGAATAAACCTGTCCCATTCCTTTGGTTCCCTTTTCCCGTCCAGAAATCTGGCGCACAGCCTTCTTCTGACGGAACTGATACCTTCGGGCGACAGGCATAGCAGCTGCGCCATCTCTTTGTTCTTGAATTGCGTCTTGATGAGCATGCAGGTGTGCAGCTCTTTTTCCTTCAGCAGCCCCAGTTGCAACAGTTTTTGGGTGAAGTGGTCGAACGACGCGTCCAGTTGCCTGGCCAGTTGTTCCCATTCCGTCTGTCCGGGTGTCTTTCCCGCTTCTACCTTTTGCCTGAATAGGACGTATATGTCCGACCGGAAGAACAGCCCTTCTTCTATCCTGCGTTTCCCCTGCTCCAGTTCCACTTGCCGGTTGGTGCTTTCGATGATGCTGATTTTCTGTTCCAGCTCCATTTTTTGCTGGTCGCTGTCGTGCAGCTGGTGTTTCAGCCTTTCGATGTCGCTTTCCAGTGCTTGTATCTGCCTGTTGTTTTCTTCCATGAACTCGCGGCTTCTGCGATATGCCTCTTCTCTCAGTTGCTCAGCAACTTTTAAGCGGTGTTGCATGGCCTTTTTGCGGCGCAGATAATACAGGATGCCGCTGCCGGCCATGAATACAACAATTGTTCCACTTATCCAGTATATGAGTAAATCTCTACTATGTACATCCCTTAATCGTACATTTTCCTGTTCATTTTTTAAATAGTTGTAATTTGCATACGAATGTAGTCTACTTGCTTGTTCGTTTAATGTGTAAAGTGAGTCTGTATATCTTGTTAAACCGTTAAATAATTCAGTTAGTTTTAAGTCATCAAGATGTTTGATTCGTTGTTCTGCTAATGTTCTATACGCTTTTTCCTTAGCATATACATTGCCCTCTTGTAACAATTTGTAATAGTAATAGTTGGCAGAATCAGTATTTCCTGTCGCATGGTAATAATAAGCTACTATGGAGTAAATGCCACTCCGATTGGCACGCTCAACGTTGCGCAATGCTCTTTTTAACGCTATTTGTGCTGAGTCATAAAGTTGCAGTTCGGTATAGACACTGGCCAGTTGGCTTTGTATCATATCAGACAGGTCTGTCCGCTTTATAGTGTTTGCAATTTGGTCAGCTCGTTTAAAGTATGGAAGTATGCTGTCTGGCATGTTTAGTTCCCTATACATGTTAGCAATATTTCTGAGGGAGAAAATCATGCTGACACTATCTTGTGTTACTATGTTTTCTTGTAAACCTGCCTTGTATATGTTCAAGGCTTCACGGTACATACTTTGATAGGAATATAGTGTTCCAAGCTGGCTATATATTTTGTTTTTGATTCGCAAATTATCTTCTTGTTTAATACTTTTCAAAGCTTTCCAGAAATAATCCGATGCTTGCAGAGTATTACCCAGGTCCCTGTACACCCTTCCCGCATAGTAGTATGCCTCGGGCAGGTGCTTCTTGTCTCCTTCCCGTTCGTAGTACTCCACCACGGGCAGGATGGCCGAGTCCGATGTATGGGTGATGTAAGCCTTGTCTTTGGCCTTGATGCAGAGCAGTCGGTAGTACATCTGCACGTCCTGCGGCTCTTGCTTCATTCCTTCGGCCAGCGACGCCAGCAGGGCTTGGGCGCTGTCGGGGTTGGCGGATGCCAGGCTGTCCGCAGTCGTCAGCACATGCGGGTAAGGTTTGCTGCCGCACGCACATAGCAGCGTCAGCAAGGCGGCCAAAAGATATATCTTCGCTTTCATGGCAGTAAAATTACGTAAAAAATCCGTGAGTCATCTGCAGTTTTGCCTGTAGTAATTACGAGAAGGTTTAAGTGGTTGAAAATGAGTTGCAATTTTTAGCTTATAGTAGCAATGTCTTTTGTCCTAACAGCATATTAAGTTTCTTTTTATCGATTGATTTATGCTATAATTTCCCAATGACCGCCTTTATTAGGTCCAATTCTCTTCACAACTCCAGTGTCTTGAAGGTGTTTAATATTAGTTGCTATCCAACGGCGAGATACTCCAATTCTTTCTGCTATCTCAGAAAGGG
Organism: uncultured Bacteroides sp.; assembly: GCA_900553815.1. Taxonomy (GTDB): domain Bacteria; phylum Bacteroidota; class Bacteroidia; order Bacteroidales; family Bacteroidaceae; genus Bacteroides. Next base: position 24,584 of record USEY01000045.1, on the reverse strand, counting down.
TAATATTAGGATTATTCCTAATCTCTGTAATGATTTGCAGTGCAGTTTCTGGTGCACTTTGTAGTGCAGTTTTTAATGAACCACGTTTAGAAACTTTTGTTTTCAGGGACAGAATATGGTCGGTTGATACCTGCAGGACACCATATGACAAGTACAACCTTTTACCATCAACCTCCTCCACACTCGTTCGAGGCATATAGTAAGGTGAAATTTTGTTATTGTAACCCACCATGTCTTGTAATATTCCATCTATCATTTCTGTGGGGATTCCATTCACAGGACGAATAGCTACTCCTGTTGCTTCGTCTGTATCAACACCAACTACGATGTAACCACCTCCCAGATCGTCAAAATCATTAGCAAAAGCACACACGCTATGGTATATGCTTGCCGGATTCCACCCTTTCTTAAACTCTATTCGGTTGGATTCTATCCTCTGTTTATTCAGAAGGTCCTCTATATTTATTGCAAGTGCCATATTTCTAATCTAACGTGAGTTCGAAATAAGAATAAATATATTTCATTGATAATTAGGAATATAGCGATAAAAGTATTAAATTTATAGTGCTGAATTATAACATTTAAACGATTACCACTATGTTTCCAGAGTCTAAAGTTACAGAGATTTATTGTATGGCCGATGATTTTTGCAAGGAATTTACATTGCAACAGGAAAAATATATGATTAAGGATATGAAGACCATGCATCGTAACAAACCCAACCGTATGAGTGATGCAGAGATTATGGTTATTCTAATCCTGTTTCACTCCGGTGGTTTCCGTTGTTTCAAGCATTACTACAAGGAGTATGTCTGAACATAGCACAGATTGAACACTCAAGACATCGTTCATTCAATAACTTTATAGCCAACTCCTTGTCGGCTATCGCGGCATACTGCTTCTTTGAAAAGAAGCCCGCCATTGACGTGAATTTTGTCAATGACGGACAACTTGCTATTTTTTGATTTTATTTCGAACTCACGTTGAAATAGGTTCTCTCTACCCATTGCTTTACTGAAAGGATAAATCTGTTCAGCCCTGCTTCATTTTTAATTCCCTCGAATTCGGGGGAATTAAAATCTGGATTATACATTTCCTCCCATATTCCGAGAAATTCTATCGTGTTCTTGTTTCGCAGCCATTTTTCAATCAAGGCTCCCCCGTTTTCTTTCAGACTGTGCATATATCCTTACAAATTTTTGTCTCTTTCCTGCCCGCTTCCGGCATGCGGCTGACAGGTTGTGCGAAAACGGCGGGTAGGAGCCGGAAAGGCCTTTCGACCTACCCGAATCGCTTCTCAGACGTATCTGCTTCGTTACTCCTTCGAATAAACGTACCCAAAAGCGAAGAAAGAACGAACAAGGAACGAAGAAGGAACGAACAAAACCTCTCTCAGGGCGGCTTTGGGGGCAAAAAATAGATGTACGGATATTTTATGTTTCGGGCGGAGGTGAGAACGGGAATGGGAAATTTCTCGATTTTGACAAATGGAGCGGGTGATGGAGAAGGGAAAGAAGAGGGAATGGTGGGATGAAAGCGATTGCCGGCAGGCATTTTTTAGACGCTGATGAGGCGGATTTAGCGGATGATGAAGGTGTAGGACTGTCGATGGATAATCCTGCGTCCTTCGGCGGCCTGTCTATTGGCTTTAACTTCTTTGCCCGCTCTGAGGCGGGCGGTAACTCCTTCTAACTCCTTTTAACTCCTGCAGGCTTGGCATGCTGCAAAGCCTGCGGGCTACTTCTTCAGTGCCAGCCGTAGCACAAACCAGGCATGATGGGCCAGCGTGCTGAGCAGGCCGTAGTGATGGACCATGATGCGGAAGCGTTCGCGCAGGGAAGCGCGGCGGTTGCGGGTGGTCATGCCCTCGTCCAGGTAGTCGATGAGGGTGAGGTGGGTGTTGTGCAAGGTGTGCGCCTGCTTCATGACGCGTATGCACCAGTCGAAGTCGGCCGAGAAGCGGTAGCGCAGGTCGTAGGGGCCGGCCAGCGTGCGGCGGGCAAAGAAGGCCTGGTGGCACACAAGCATGCCTTGCCGGAAGCTGCGCCAAGTCAGCACCTCGGGGGCGGAGAGTCGGCGCATGCGCACGAAGTGACCTTCGCGGTTGACGAGGGCGGTCTCGCCGTACATCACGTCGGGCAGGGTGGTGGCGGTGTGCAGGCTGTGTACCATCTGTTGCAGGGTGTCGTCCTCGTGGAAGCTGTCGCCGGCATTGAGGAAGCACACGTAGTCGCCCGTGGCCAGTGCCAGTCCCTTGTTCATGGCGTCGTACAGGCCGTGGTCGGGCTCGCTGACGAGGCGTGCCACGCGTTCCTTGTAGCGGCCGATGATGCTGAGGGTCTTGTCGGTGGAGGCACCGTCGATGATGATGTATTCCACATGGTGGTAGGTCTGCGCGATGACGCTCTGCAGGGTGTCTTCGATGGTGGCTTCGGCGTTGTAGCAGACGGTGATGATGCTGAAGGTGGGCGTGAGATGGCTATGCATAGCTTCCTGTATAATTTGGCGGCAAAGATATAGCTTTTGGTGGAAAGTAGCAAGGTGGAACGGCGGATAAGCCAAACTATTGGCTTCATTTGCTTGTTATTCTGATTTTTCTGCCTAACTTTGTGTGGGACAATCAGGTTTTGCCAATACAAAACCTGTAGAAGTTAAGAAGTTAAAAGGAGTTACCGTCCGCCGGGGCGGACTGGGGAGTTAAAGGCCGATAGAAGGCATGTTGGTAGTCGTGTATCGGTTTGACTCCTGGATGTTTTGATTCCTTGACTTCGTGACTGATATTTGCTTGCAAGGCTTGAAGAAATTGTTGCAGGCCATAGAATGGGCAACTTTCGGCTTTGTCGAGGCCTGAAGGAGTTTGAGAAGTCAGAAGAGGTTATCGCCCGCAGAGCGGGCTGAGAAGTTAAAGCCACTGGCAGAGAGGAGGACAGGTTACTCCGTTGCGGATCTATTGGCTTTAACTTCCAACGAAGCGTAGCGAAGTAATAACTTCTGTAACTTCTTAACTTCCGGAAGAAAATTAAAACAGAAACTTGAGTAAAGCATAGGTTCAATGAGACGGCTTCATATCGTAGAAGAGATTCGTAAGGCGATGCACCGGGTAGCTCCGGGTGCGAAGACCATACTGTATGGCAGCGAGGCGCGTGGCGATGCCCGGCCGGACAGCGACATAGACCTGCTGGTGCTGGTGGAGGGAAACCGGCTTAGCGTGGCCGATGAAGAGCGGATTATTGCTCCTCTTTATGACATAGAGATAGAAACCGGGGTGGCCATCAATGCCCGCGTCATGCTGAGGCAGATGTGGGAGAATTTCCCCATCCGTACCCCGTTCCGTGTAAACGTAATCAATGAAGGCATCGTGCTATGAAGGAAGAGCTGACACAGGAGAATATGGATGCGTTGGCTGCCTACCGCTATCAACGTGCCAGGGAGACGCTGGCCGAGATTGTCGGGCTGAAACAGCTGGGATATTACAATACGGCGGTGAACAGGTTGTATTATGCCTGTTATTATGCTGCGGTGGCTCTCCTGATAAAGCAGGGTATCAATCCGGGCACTCATGCGGGCGTAAAGCAGATGATAGGCATGCACTTCGTGGCTACGGGGCGCTTGTCGCGTGAGATGGGGCGTACGTTTTCATTGTTGTTTGAGCGCAGACATAGCAGTGACTATGACGATTTTGCCTATTCCACCGCAGAAGAGGTCGATGAACTGCTTCCCAAAGCTACCGCTTTTGTGGGGGCGGTTGGTGACTTGCTGAAGCAATAGTGCTGGCAGTGGCCGGTTCGTGTGCGGGGCAGGCAGGTGATGGCTTCTGCCGCCCGTAGGGCCTGACGCTGAGGGTCAGGCGTTCTTTCCAGTCAGTTTATTATACAGTTCAATGTATTTCTTGGCTATGGCGCTTTCCGAATAGCAGGAGGCGGCTTTGCGGGCGGCCTGTTCGGCCAGGCTGTTGTAGTCGGGCTCGTTCAGCAGCCAGTAGATGCCGTTGGCAAAGTCGTCGGCAGAGCGGTAGCGGGCCACGTAGCCGTTGTGCAGGTGGTCTATCATTTCGGGGATGCCGCCCACGTTGAAGCCCACACAGGGCGTGCCGCAGGCCATGGCCTCCATGATGGTGTTAGGCAGGTTTTCTTCGAGCGAAGGTGTCACGAAGAGGTCGACGGCGTTGTAGATGTCGACCATCTGGCGCTCGTTGCTTACGAAGTCGAGCGGATAGACCTGGAAGGGCAGCATGCTGGCCAGCTGCTGCGACTGGTTGCCGAAGACCACGACGCCCAGCTGTTCGCGCAGTTCGGGGTGTTGCTCGGCCAGCAGGCGGCACGAGGCTATGAGGTAGTCAATGCCCTTGCGCTTGTCGGTTATCTTGACCGAACCGAAGAGCAGCAACTTGCGGTCCTGGGGCAGGCGGCACTTCAGGCGTGCGGCGGCCTGGTCGTGGGGCCTGAAGAGGTTGGTGTTGATGGGGTTGGGGATGGACACGACGGTCTGTCCCTGCAGGAGGGCGCTGCGGCGTGCCTGCTCTTCGAGCCAGTGGCTGCACGTGACGAAGGTGATGGGGTGGCTGGCGTAGAGCTTCTGCTTCTTGCTGAAAACCCGGTAGGACAGGTCCTTGCGGCCGCCTCCGCCGTAGAGGAAGGGGCAGTGGTGGCAGTGGGTGTGGTACTTGTCGCACTCGCGGGCGTGGTGGCAGATGCCGGTGCAGGGCCACATGTCGTGCATGGTCCAGACAACGGGTTTGCCCGAGGCCAGAATCTTTTCGAGGTTGCGCAGCGAAAGCATGCCCTGGTTTATCCAGTGCAGGTGTATGATGTCGGCCTCCTTGAACTCGGGCAGCAGGGTGATGTCGGTGCCTGTGTTGGCTATGTCGACGGCAAAGAGGTTGTTCTTCTTGAAGCGGTTGGCACGCCAGATGACGGTACGCTCCCACACGAATTTCCACACCAGCATCCAGTTGTGCTTCAGCGAAAGGACGCTGATTTGGTCTGTCTGCTTGTCGCGCACCAGCAGTCGCGGTTTAATGCCGTTGTTCTTCAAAGCCTCCATCAGCCGGCTGGCGGCTATGGCAGCCCCTCCGTATCGTTCGGATGTATTTACCAGTAATACTTTCATCTCGCGCAAAGTTTTGGCAAAAGTACTGCTTTTGTCGGTTACTGTTTATATTTTCAGCGTTTTTTTAGAGCCTGATTAAATTTTATTGAAGCTATTTTCCGTGAGTTGTTTGGGAGGATTTTTCTTTTTTTGAGTGAGGCGCATAGCGGGCTATGTAACGTGCCCGAAAGAAGAAAAAGACCCGAAACAGACAGGGAAAATGCTTATCCTGATTTATTTCAAGAAAAATTAAGCGGGCTCTTGGGTATTTGTGGCCGAAAGGGTGTATCTTTGCATCAGTAGACAGACCTTTTGAAATATGGGAGAAAAAGTAATGAAATGGTTCGGCATGCTTTGGCAGAGCCTGCTGAGCGTGGTGAAGATAGTGCTGCAGTCGAAGCTGGTGACCCGCCTGCCGGGACATTTCAGCAATCCCGACGAGCTGCTGATACTGGCTAACGGGCCTTCGCTGAAGCGGACGGTGGAGGAGTCGGCCGACTTTGTGCGCGGCAAGACGCTGCTGGCCGTGAACTTCTGTGTCACTTCGCCCATGTTCGAACAGCTGAAGCCTGAGCTGTACCTCATTGCCGACCCCCTCTTCTGGATTGTGCCCGAGAAGCGCGAGCAGCTGTTTCGCACGATGGCCGAGAAGACCACCTGGGACATGAATTTCCTGGTGCCGGCACGTGCGCTGAAGAACAAGGAGTGGCAACCGCTGCTGGCGGGCAATCCGCACATCAAGCTCTACATCTACAACACGACGCCCATTGAGGGCTTCCAGGGCTTCTGCAACTGGATTTTCTCGAAGGGCTGGGGTGTGCCCAGGCCACACAACGTGCTCATACCGTCGATAGCCATGGGCATCCGCCTGCCGTTCAAGAAGATATACCTGGCGGGGGCTGACCACTCGTGGCTGCCCGAAATCACGGTGACGGACGACAACGTGGTGCTGATGCACCAGAAGCACTTCTACGACCAGAACAAGTCGAAGGCGGCCACCGTGACACAGGAGAACCTGCACAGTGCACGGCTTTACACCATCCTCTACCACATGTACGTGGCCTTCAAGTCGTACTTCGTGCTGGAGGACTATGCGCGCAGCCGGGGCAAGGAGGTCATCAACGTGACGCCGGGCAGCTATATTGACGCTTTTAAACGCATGAAGATATGAAAGACGGAATCATCATTCAGGCTCGCACCGGGTCGACCCGGTTGCACAACAAGATACTGCTCCCCTTTTATGGCGAGCAGCGCATCATCGACATCCTGATAGCCAACATCAAGGCGGCGTGTCCGGGCAAGGAAGTGGTGCTGGCCACCACCAGCCGCAGCCAGGACGACGTGCTGGAGGAAGTGGCGCGCCAGGCGGGCATAGCCTGCTTCAGGGGCGATGAGGACGATGTGCTCGACCGCTTTGTGCAGGCGGCGGAGGTCTTCGGGCTGGAGCGCTTCATACGGGTGTGCTCGGACAATCCGTTCCTGCGCCCCGATACGTTCCAGGTGTTTTTCGACGCCTATGACCGTGAGCCGGCCGACTATATTGCCTACGGCTTTGCCGACGGGCGTCCCACCATCAAGTCGCACCTGGGGCTGTTTGCCGAGTTTACCACGGCGGATGCCTTGCGGCGGGCGGCTGCGCTGACGCAGGAGAAGCTCTACCGTGAGCACGTCACCATCTACCTCTACACCCATCCGCAGGAGTTCAAGGTGAGGCTGCTGCCCCTGCCCGATGAACTGGAGGGCAGACTTGACTTGCGCTTCACGCTCGACACGATGGACGACTTCGTGCTGCTGCAGCAGTTGTATGCCACCTGGTATGAACAGACCGACCACAGCGTGCATGCCCTGCTGAAACTGGTGGAGGCACACCCTGACTACCGCGCGAAGATGCTGGAGAATATTGCACGCAACGAGAAATAAATTGCAGCGGTTAGCGGTTAGTGGTAAGTGATAAGTGACCATTCGGGTAGGCACTCACCACTAACTACTCACTACTCATCACTTGTTACTTATTACTCATCACTAACCACTGACCACTAACCACTTAAAAAAATGAGTACTTACATCATAGGAGAAATAGGGCAGAACCACAACGGTTCTGTCGACATAGCCAAGCTGATAGTCGACTTGGTTTCGCGTCCGGTGCGCGAGGAAGTGTTTGGCATTGACCTGAAACCCATGGATGCGGTGAAGATGACAAAGCGCGACCTGACAGAAGAGCTGACGAACTCGCAGATGAACCGTCCGTATGATTCGCCCCACTCGTTTGGGCGTACCTACGGGGAGCACCGTGCTTTTCTGGAGCTGACCGACGAAGAACATTACGAGGTGTACAAGCATGCCAAGGCCCTGGGGCTGGACTTTGTGGAGACACTGTGCTCCAAGGGCTGCCTGTCGCTGCTGAAGCTGTTCACGCCCGACAGGTTGAAAGTGGCCAGCCGCGACCTGACCAACCTGCCGCTGCTGGAGGCCATGGCCGAGACGAAGATTCCCATGATTCTGTCTACCGGCATGGCGGGACACAAGGAGCTGGACGATGCGCTGGAGGTCATCACGCGCTATCACGACCAGATAGCCATTCTGCACTGTGTGTCGCAGTATCCCACACATCCTGACAACCTCAACCTGAAGACTATCACTTACCTGAAGAAGCATTACGGGCAGTACACCATCGGTTTCTCCGACCATACCATCGGCATTGCCGCGCCGGTAGTGGCCGTGGGCATGGGGGCGGAAATCATTGAGAAGCACGTCACCATTGACCGTCGCATGAAGGGTACCGACCAGCAGGGCTCACTGGGTCCCGACGGAGTGAACCGCATGATTCGCGACATCCGCATTGCCGAACGCTGGATGGGACAGGAGGAACTCTACATTGACCCGGCTGTGGCTGCGGCCAAGGTGAAGCTGGAGCGCTCCATCGCTACGCGGCGCGACCTGCATCCGGGCGACGTGATAGCCGAGGAAGACCTGCACCTGCTCAGCCCGGGCGACGGCTATAAGTGGGCGGAGCGTGGCAGCGTGGTGGGTCACCGGGTGAAGAACTTCATTCCGCGCAACGAGATTGTTTATCCGAAGGATGTGGAGTAAAAGGAAAGATAAATTATTGCATCAGGAATAGTATGTTACCGAAATTAGTGATTACCGATATTGACGGGGTATGGACCGACGGAGGCATGTATTATACGGCCGAGGGCGATGTGATGAAACGCTTCAGCGTGAAGGATGGCTGGGGTGTCATCTTCCTGCGCAAGCTGGGCATACCGGTAGCCATCATGACGGGCGAGAATACGCAGATAGTGCAGAAACGTGCCGATAAGCTGAAGATAGCCCACTGCTACCTGGGTGTGAAGGACAAGGTGGCGCAGGCCAGGGCGCTGTGTCAGGAGCTGGGCATCGGGCTGGAAGAGGTGGCCTTCATTGGCGACGACCTCAACGACCTGCCGCTGTTGCGCCTGGTGGGTTTCAGCGGTTCGCCGGTCAATACGCCCGACTATGTGAAGCGCGAGGTGAAGTATGTCACCCGCACACACGGCGGACAAGGGGCTTTCCGTGAGTTTGTGGAGAAGATACTGGCCGACAATGGGGTGCTGGATGAGACGATAGCCGCCTGTCTGTAAGGCCGCAGAAAGTAGTGTTTTATGATTCAGTTAAGATAAATACCGTGCGGATTCTGATTTTAACTCCTGACATTACGCCCAATGGCATAGCACGCAGCTACAATACGGGCTTTTCGTTGATGGTCAACCAGATTGCCTGTGCGCTGGCGGCGCGGGGCGACGAGGTGTATGTATCGGCTTCCAGCCTGTTTCATCCGGGACTTTCGGCCGAGGTGGCAGGCTACAGGCTGTTGCCCCGTTCGCTGGGGAGCCTGTTGAGGCATTCGCGCCTGCGCGACTGGTGGCGGGCGGTGTGCTATGCGCTGACCTCGCAGAAGCTGAAGGCAGGCGAGCGCTACATGATAGCCAAATATACGGTAAGCACGGGGTTCAATGAACACCTGATTCGCAGCATTCGGCCCGATGTGGTGTCCGTACAGTCCATGATGCCGGCTGTGTTTCCCTTCATACTGGCGTCTTTGCGCTGTCAGGTGCCGTTTGCGGTCAGTCTGCACGGGGTATTTTCTTTTCTGCATGCCGGTTTTGGCACCTGTGTGGAGCAGAACATTCTGAAACTGCTGGTAAGGCAGGGCACAGAGGTGACCTTTGTCAGCAGTGGTACACGCAGCCGGCTGGCAGAATGCTATGGCCGTTTGTCCGACAACATGAAGGTGGTGCTGAATGCGTTGCCGCCAGTGTCTGTACGCCCGGAAGGAAGTGGTGTGCGCAAGGGATGCATCGTTTCGGTGGGTAATTTGTGTGAGCGCAAGAATCAGTGGCAGACGCTGATGGCGTATAGCCTGCTGCCCGAGGAAGTAAGGAAGCAGCATGCCTTGTGTTTCATAGGAAAGGACGGTATGGACGGACGCCTGCAGCGCGAGGCGGAGGCACGCGGTTTGGCAGGTCAGGTGATATTTACCGGTGTATTGACCCGGCCCGAGGCGTATGCCTGGGTGGAACAGGCTGCCTTGGTGGTGCTGGCCAGCAAGGACGAAGGTTTCGGCCTTTCGCTGATAGAGGGCTTTCGCTTTGGGGCGCCGGGAGTGTGTTTCTCGGATATTGACGCTTACAAGGATATTGCCTCACCCGATGCCCTGTTGGGCGTTGACGAACACACGGATGAGGCCTTGGCCTTGGGTATGCAGCTGGCGTTGGGCTGGCAGTGGGACAAGGAAGCTATCTTGCGCCATGCCGCCCGGTTTACCGACGAGAAAATGGCGGAGGCCTATCATGAGGTATTCGGGCAAGCTCGGCTGCCACAGGTCACGGCAGACGAGTTTACCTCGTGGATGGACCGGTATGTGTTGCAGTCTTGCCGCTTTACCGTTTGATGCGGGGCAGGGGGATGAAATAAGAGCAGAAGGCTCTGGCTTTCTTCAGCAGGCCGAAGGCTTTCTGTCGGAGTAAAGTTTTCCAGTCGGGGCGCAGTCGTTCCAGGTGTTTCTCTACCTCGGCCTTGTCCCATTCGGGGCGCATGCCGAGTAGGCGTTTTTCCACTCTTTCGGCTATGTCTGTCTGGTGTATCTGCCGGCAGTGGTACAGCTCATTCAGGCAGAAGCGTGTATGGGCGTCGCGCAGCAGTTCGCTGACGTCGGGACGCGTATCCTTCAGGTGCTCAATCAGCAGCTCGCGCACCTTCAATCCTATATCCAGTTTGGCTTCGGCCTTGTTTCTGCTCCAGATGGCTTTGCTGTGTTGGCGATACACGGCCATGGGGCGCGACATGTAGTGTATCTTGCCGTATTGCGCGTTGAGCATGTGTATGGCCAGGTCGTAGGTGCTCACCTGGGAGAACCAGGCGGGCAGCTCGCCGAAGAGTCCCCGGCGGAACATGACCGAGACATTGGAGATGTAGTTGCTGCGAGCCAGGTCGCAGATGTCGGTATCTACTTTCTGGTGTCCGTTGCTCAGGCTTTTGGTGCCGTTGTCGGCATAGTAGTTGATGACGCGGTGGAAGCACATAGAGAAGTCGGGATGCCCGTCCAGGTAGTCGGCCTGTCGCTGCAGTTTGCTCTTGTCCGTCCAGAAGTCGTCGCCCTCGCAGATGGCTATGTAGGTGCCCCGGCACAGGGCATAGGTCTCCATGAAGTTGCCTATAAGCCCCAGGTTCTGTTCACGGTTGACCAGCCTGATGCGCTCCGGGTATTTCTCTTTCCACTCCAGGCAGTGTCGGGCCGTGTGGTCGGTGCTGGCATCATTGCCTATTATCAGTTCGAAGTCGAAATCCGTTTCCTGCAACACCACGCTGCGTATGGCTTCGTCTATGTAGTTTTCCTGGTTGTAGGTCAGCATGAGGACGCTGACTTTGGGACATGCTGTCATGAGATAACTTTCTTTTTAGCAAACAGATATTGAATACATTCCTTGAATATGACCGACTTGAGCCGCCACATGAGCAGTGTGTAGAGGGTGGCAGCCATCAGTATCTTGCAGCCCATGCGGAGGTACAGGTTGCCGATGCCCGAGGTAGCCAGCCAGGTGGCGGCCATGACCGCCAGTGTGATAATCAGGTAGGGCACGATGTCCTTCAGCACATGCAGCAAGCGTATGCCGGCATGCTTGTAGGCAAAGTGCTGCCAAATACCCAGCCACAGGATATTGGCGGCAGTAAAGGCAGTCAGCATGACGTGCAGCCCGTAGGGATAGCTGAACCATACGCACAGCAGCTGGAAGATGCCCAGCCCGATGGTGTTCCACATGTAGATGTTGGGGCGTCCCAGGCTGTTGAGCAGGTTGGAGTAGAGGGTAGAGACCGGCATGAATGCCCCCCACACGCATAGTATCTGCATTACCGGCGCGCAAGGCAGCCATTTGTCGGTAATGGTGATTACTATCAGTTCCTCGGCTATGATGCCCAGTCCGAACATGGCAGGAAAGCTGACGAATACCGTGAAGCGCAGCATCTTGTGGAAGATGTTTTGCAGGCGTGCCCGGTCGTTGGATGCCTCGCGGAATACCGGCTGGCCTACGCTGTTTATCATGCCTGTCATGGTGGAGTAGCCCATGGTGGTCCATTTGCTTCCCTGGGTGTAATAGCCCACCTGCTGCATGGTGTAGAAGCGTCCCAGCAGCACGGAGAAGATGTTGTTGTTGATGTGCGTGAAGATAGACGTGAATAACAGCTTGCTGCTGAAAGGCAGCATGTCGAGCAGCGGGCGCATGCAGAAAGTCAGCGTCGGCCGCCAGGGCGAACGTATCCAGATGAGCAGCGCGTTCATGCCCGAATAGACCACCGTCTGCAAGGCTATGCCCCAGTATCCCCATCCGTGGTAAGCGCAGGTAACGCCGACAATGCCTGAAATCAGGATGGCCACAATCTGTATCTGGCTGCGCTCTTTCACCATCAGGTTGCGGAAGTAGTAGGCAATGGGAGCTGCCGTGGTGCTGCCTACCAGAAAGCTGAGGAACAGGAAACGGGCCAGCGGAGCCAGCTCGGGGGTATGGTAGAAACGCGCGATGAGCGGCGCGCAGGCAAACAGGATGAGGTACATGCTCAGCCCTATGGCCACGTTGAACCAGAACACGGCGTTGTAGTCGTCGTGGTTGGCTTCCTTCTTGTTGACAATGGCTAATATGAAACCGCTCTCGGCAAAGATGCCCGCCAAGGCGGAAAAAATGGTCAGTGCCCCCACCATGCCATAGTCGGAGGGCGACAGCAGACGGGACAGGAAGATGCCAAACACCAAGTTGAGCACCTGCAAGGCTCCGTTGCCTATTCCGCCCCATAGCAGACCACGGGCGGTTTTTTCTTTCAGGGAGAGGGGCATGGGAAATTAAGAATGAAGAATTAAGAATGAAGAATGGCGGATGAGAAATGAAGAATTAAGAATGGGAGAATGGAGAACAGACAGGTGGATTGAAGGCCACACGTAAATTCTTCATCCTTCATTCTTAATTCTTCATTGTATATGGGTTATTTTACCTCACTTCCCGGCTTCACCTCTTTCAGTACCGAGGTCACAGCCAGTGAGCCGTCATAGTTTTCGGCAGAGAGTATCATGCCTTCGCTTACCAGGCCATTCTTGAACTGGCGGGGAGCCAGGTTGGCGATGAACAGTACCTGCTTGCCCACCAGCTCTTCGGGTTTGTAGTGCTGGGCAATGCCGCTTACAATGGTACGGTTCTCCAACCCGTCGGCAATCTTGAACTGGAGCAGCTTCTTCATCTTGGGCACTGCCGAGCACTCCAGCACGGTACCTACGCGGATATCCAGCTTCTCGAACTCTTCGAACGAGATAACCGGCTTGATAGGGTTGGCCTTGTAGTTGGCAGCCTCGTTGGCTTTCTTGGTAGCCAGCAGCTTGTCCACTTGTGCCTGGATGGCTTCGTCATCAATCTTCTCAAACAACAGCTCCGGTGTGCCCAGCTGGTGTCCGGCGGGCAACAGGTCTGTGCGTCCCAGGTTGGCCCAGTCGAAGCTTTCCATGTTCAGCATGTGGCGCAGGCGCTCGCTGCTGAAGGGCAGGAAGGGTTCGAAGGCAATGGCCAGGTTGGCAGTCAGCTGCAGGGCAATGTGCAGGATGGTTTCTACGCGTGCCATGTCGGTCTTGGCCAGCTTCCAAGGCTCTGTATCGGCCAGGTACTTGTTGCCGATGCGGGCCAGGTTCATGGCTTCCTTCTGTGCATCGCGGAACTTGAACACGTCGAGCAGCTTTTCCACTTCGCTCTTCACGTCGGCAAACTCCTGCAAGGTAGCCTTGTCATAGTCGGTCAGTTCGCCGCAGGCAGGCACCACGCCGTCGAAGTATTTCTTGGTGAGCTGCAGGGCACGGTTGACGAAGTTGCCGTATACGGCCACCAGCTCGTTGTTATTGCGTGCCTGGAAGTCTTTCCAGGTAAAGTCGTTGTCCTTTGTCTCAGGCGCATTGGCAGTGAGCACATAGCGCAGCACGTCCTGCTTGCCGGGGAAGTCCTGCAGATACTCGTGCAGCCATACGGCCCAGTTGCGCGAAGTCGAAATCTTGTCACCTTCCAGGTTCAGGAACTCGTTGCTCGGCACATTGTCGGGCAGGATGTACGAGCCTTCAGCCTTCAGCATGGCAGGGAACACGATGCAGTGGAACACGATGTTGTCCTTGCCGATGAAGTGGATAAGCCGTGTCTCGGGGTCTTTCCACCACTTTTCCCAGGAGTCGGGCAGCAGTTCCTTCGTGTTGCTGATGTAGCCTATCGGGGCATCGAACCACACGTAGAGCACCTTGCCCTCGGCGCCCTCTACCGGCACGGGGATACCCCAGTCCAGGTCGCGGCTCACCGCACGAGGTTGCAGTCCCATGTCCAGCCACGACTTGCACTGGCCATATACGTTGGGACGCCATTCCTTGTGGTCTTCCAGAATCCACTTGCGCAGCCATCCCTCGTGCTTGTCCAGGGGCAGGTACCAGTGTTTGGTCTCCTTCATCACGGGCTGGCTGCCGCTGATGGCGCTCTTCGGGTTGATGAGCTCGGTAGGGCTCAGCGTAGAGCCGCATTTCTCGCACTGGTCGCCATACGCACCTTCGGCATGGCAACGGGGGCATTCGCCGGTGATGTAGCGGTCGGCCAGGAAGGTCTTGGCTTCCTCGTCGTAGTATTGCATGGAGGTCTTCTCGATGAACTCGCCCTTGTCATACAGCTTGCGGAAGAAGTCTGACGCTGTCTGGTGGTGTACTTCCGACGATGTGCGTCCGTACACGTCGAACGAAATGCCGAATTCCTTGAACGAGTCGCGTATCAGTGTGTGATAGCGGTCTACAATGTCTTGCGGTGTGCAGCCCTCTTTCTTGGCGCGGATGGTGATGGGCACACCGTGCTCGTCGCTTCCGCCTATAAAGATAACGTCTTCCTTTTTCAGTCTCAGGTAGCGGACATAGATGTCTGCCGGTACATATACACCGGCCAGATGGCCGATGTGTACGGGTCCATTGGCGTAGGGCAGCGCCGATGTCACGGTAGTACGTTTGAATTTCTTTTCCATATCTTTGAGTTTCTTTCTGTTATAATCCTGTATGAAAATGCCGCAAAGATACGAAAAGGTGAGCGTAGTACCAAGCTAAAAGCTTGCTTTTAAGCGATGAAACTGCCGAACCGCATCCTATTTTCGTGAAACAAAGGTTGTGGATTCCTGCCAAATAGGCCTATCGTGCGGAGCCATTTTTCAGCTGCCGTCGGCAAGCTCCTCTGCAGTCGCCATTCGGATTATTCGATACACCACTCTTTAAGTGTACGTCTTTCGTGGTCGAATGTAATGCCCACTTTTACAACAGGCCTGCTGTCGAGGGCAAATCTTTCAGAATACCCCTTACGGTCTATTTGTCCAATAGCGGCACGGGCGCCTTGGTAGAGTTTCAGCTCGAAAAGGTAGATTTTTCCCTTCCCGTATAGCACCATGTCCACCCTGCCGGTGGCTGTACGGACTTCCACATCCAGCCGTGCGCCGATAAGGCTGAATATGATGTACATCACCTGTTGCCAGTGTCCCTCCGAGTTGGCGTTGTCGCAATAGGGCACGGTTGCCAGGAACTTTTGCAACACTCGCAGGGCACCGTCTATATCTTCTTTCCGTAATAAATTGGACAGTTCAAGGGTTATGTCTGTAATATCATTGCCCGAAAGCTGGAGATAGTAGGGCAAAAGCGCATTCATCAGTCCTATGCGTACCTCCTGATTGGGAATGCCGAGCGTATATTCATCGAATTTCCTGTCGCCGTCCTTTATGGTGAGATAGCCCGACTGATAAAGCAGCGGCAGATAGTTGGTCCCCATTTCTATAGGAGCGTCAAAACTGCGGGAACCTACTGTCTTGTCAACAAGCTCAGAGGGCTGCGCATTATATTTGCGTAACATCCTGATGAGGTAAGTAGGTGTGCCGCTGGCAAACCAATACGATTCATACTTTTGTGCCCAGAAGGAATTCATCAGGCTGAAAGGATTATAGATGTCGGGCGATGGCCAGGTGAAATGATAGCCGTCATAATGCCGTTTCAGTTCTGACAATACGTTTTCACGCGTATCGCCTGTGCATTGCGCAAAATAATCGATATGCTCGCTCATTTGCATTTCCAGTTCATCCTGTGTGATGCCGCAGATAGCTGCATATCGCTCTGTCGAACCGATGTTGGCTAAGTTGTTCAGTTCGCTGAAAATGGATAGTTGTGAGAATTTGGTGATGCCGGTGATGTATACGAAATGCAGGTAAGGGTCGCAGGTCTTCAGCGGGCTGTAGAAATTGCGCATCAGCAGGCGCATCTGTTCCAGATTATCGTCATTGTGAGATACGTCGAGCAACGGTGCATCGTATTCATCGATAAGTACTACCACCCTCTGCCTGCTTTTCTCGTAAGCTCGTTTTATGATGCCCGCCAATCGCTGGTTCAGCGTTATTTCGATGCTCTCTTTGCCATATATTTCTTCATATCCGGCCAGCTTCATACTGAGCTCGGCCATAAGTTCCTCCTTGGTGTTGTGCTTGGCTGTGCTCAGGTCAAAGTGCAGAACCGGATGCTTTATCCAGTCCTTTTCCCATTTGTCTAAAGCCAACCCTTTGAACAGTTCTCTGCGTCCTTCAAAATATGCCTTCAACGTGCTTGTGAACAGCGATTTCCCGAAGCGGCGGGGGCGTGACAAGAAAACATAGTTCAGCCCCTCCTCCATCATGTATTGAATGAATTGGGTCTTGTCGATATAGAGGTAGTTGCCTGTCCTAATCTTCTCAAACGTCTGTATGCCTATCGGATATTTCTGCAAAGCCATGTCTGTTGTCTCGTTTATAATCCATGGCGAAGTTAGTGATAATAAATGAATAAACCAATAAATCAAGGACTTATTCCCAGCGACCTGTTCATTTGTTAGTCCCCGCCCGCCAATGCCTTCTTGTGCTCAGATGCCGGGGCCCTTTTTTTGAAACCTGTAAGAGAAGATAATGCCGGCAGCATATCCGTTGCCGCAATCGGGGCAGGCAACCGCTCTGCCGACGGCTGTTTTACAGCACATAGAAGCACGACGCCGTAAAGAAATCCCTCAGGTAGGGCACCCTGCCGATGAGGCCTGCCAGCAGGCGCGACTTCAGCCCGAATTTCACCTCGTAGTGGGGATTGATGAAATACAGTTGCCGGTGCCTGATGGCGATGCCTTCCCGTTAATTCGTCCGTTGCAGCAATTTGCTGTTTCCGCTCCGGCTTCTGAAGTTGGTCTTGACGCTGTTGAAGGTATAGCGCAGTGTCAGGCTGACGCAACGTGTGTCGTACCGGTTGCGGCGCCAGTAGCTCGTATTTCCATAGTTGTTTTCCCACCACGGCGTCACGCCCTTGGCAAACAAATCCTGTCCTTCCAGCGATACGTACAGCTTGTTATTCAGGAATTTTCCCGAAATTCCCGCGTTGGTGTTCAGCGAGTAACCTATTTTCTGTGTCCCGTTTCTGTAGGGCGAAGTATAATAGTTGCTGGCATACACCGTGAAATTCTTGTAGAAATTATAGCTGAAATAGAGTCCCAGATACGTGTAGATGTTGCGATAGAAAGTCTCTTTGCCCAGGTAAGGGTAAGTAATGTAACTTCCGGTCAGATAGCCGAAGGCCGACAGCGAAATCCGGTTGTCAAACGATTGTGAATATTCCACTCCTACATCCCATTCCTGCGAGTGGTCGATGTTCAGGGGACTCATCACCAATATGTTGGAGTTCGTCTCGTCCTGCCCGTAAATGCTTACGATAGGGTTGGTCTTGTAGTAGTAGTTTGCCCGCAGGGTCAGGACGCCCAGGTTGGCGGTCAGCGACAGGGTGTTGGTAAAGCTGGGCTTCAGCCAGGGATTTCCCACCCAATAGTTCAGCGAATCTTCGTAAGAGACTATAGGGCTTAAATCGTTGAACGAGGGTCGCCCTATGCTGCGGCGGTAGCTCAGGCTGAACTCTTTCTTGTCGTCGGCCTTATAGGTCAGCCTGACATTCGGGAAGAAGTCCGAATAGGTCTTGCGTATTCTGTTCTCCTCTCCTCCTTCCAGCATGCGGGTGTCCGTATAGTCATATTCGTAACGCAGTCCCAGCAGCAGGGCCAGTTTGCCCCAGGTACGTTGGAAAGTCAGGTAGGCGGCAGTCCATTGGTTTTTGCGCCTGATGCTCTGCATCGCCTGGTCTATGGCGTTGTCCGAGTGATTGCGCGTATAGCCTGTTTCCAGGCCTATCTGTTCCTTGTCTTTGCCGTTGAAGCTGAAGGTATAGTCGCCGTTGAAGGTATAGATGTCATAGTCCGTGTTGCCAGCCGTCAGGGTGGGATAGGCTATGCCGGTCTGCAGGTTTGTTTCGGTGATGTCTTTGGCGGTTTCGTTGCGCTGTGCCGCATAGTCGGCAATCAGCGTCAGGGCCGAATGTTCGTTCCGGTTCCAGCGGTAGCTGACGGAGGTGCTGTGCGACTTCAGCTTTTCCTCTTGCCGCGACTGTTCCGTTTTGGGTGTCAGTTCACCGTTGTTGTCCAGCAGCAGGTCATGCCCTGACTGTTGTTTCATGTCAAGGAATCTGCCGGTATATTGCACTCCCAGCACGCTGTTGTCCGACAGGGCGAAGTTCAATCCGCCGAACACCGTATAGACTTGCGGCTTGGCTACATAGCCACCTTCCGAACTGTTTCTGAATATCCGCCCGTCGTTGTGGTAGATGGTCGTCTCATAAGCGTCATACGAATGCTGGTCGACCCGATTGTAGTTGAACGAGAAAGTCCCCGATACTGCGCCGATTTTGCCGCTCAGGTTTATGCGCGGATTGTAGCCGAAGCGTCGCCGTTGGGTGAACGAACTGCTCAGGGTTGCTCCCAGATAGTCCTTCAGTTGCTTTTTCATGTGGATGATGACCACGGCGTTTGTCCCGTTCTTATAGCGTGCGTCCGGTTCTTTGATGATTTCAATGCTGCTGACGTCGGCCGACGACAGGGCTTCCAGTTCCGCCTCGTTGGTCACTTTCCTTCCGTCAATGTAGACCAGCGGGCTTCCCGACCCGATGACGGAAATATTTCCCAAGCCGTCCACCATCATTCCCGGTGTCCACCTCAGCATGTCTTTCAGATTTCCCGCGTCGCCTATGGGAGTGCCCTGCAGGTTTCGGATGGTATAGTTGGGCCCGTTTCGCTCTATTTCGTTCTTACGGGCTTTCACCACCACTTCTCCCAGTTCCACCGCCTTTTTGTAAAGGATGATTTCTCCCAGGTCGTTGTTTCCCGCCTGCAATGTCTTTTCCAGCCGGATGCTTTCATAGCCGTCTGATGCAATCGTTATCCACGCCTTGCACAGGGAATCTATGGCCATGCTGAAATCCTGTCCGTAGAAACTTCCTGTCACGCTCCGGGTTGAGTCGCCGTAGGCCACTCCGATGCGATAGATGATGGCTTCGTTGTCCGATGCCACGACTTTGCCTGTAAGGCGGTTTTGCGCCAGTGCTTGTAAGGCCATGAATAGCAGGCCTGAAATGAAAAGTAGTTGTTTCATTGTAGTTGTCTTTTAGGATTAACGGTTGTATGATGTAGACGTTTTAGGGCGGGCAATCGTTGCATTCCTTGGTCGTTTATTTCTTTTTTTCAAGATACATTTCCTGTTTCCGGCCATATCTTGCTTCGACGAAAAGGCTGTATCAAAATGAAAAATCACTAACATTTTGTTTAAGGGAACAAAGTGAAGAATATTGCAATCGTTGAAAAACATATTCGGCAAGAGCCGTTGGGCTGATATCCGGCTTGAAGCGGACGACAGAGGGATGTTGTCGGTTGAGTCCGGTGCTTGTTCCTTCTTTTTCAGGCTTCTACGTCTGTTCCCATCCAGGATGAGGCTACATATTTCCCAATGGTGGCATGTGTTCGAGCGCTCGGGCAAAAGAATGTTGACCAAGTGTAAGGGGAGTAAATAAGTTGTTTATGGACTATTCACACACATTCCCACCAGCAATACTACGCAACTGATAAACTTTTTCATGATTAAAGAATTTTTTGTTCAACGTTTACGGTTGCGAAGGTAATTCTCTTCGGTTTATGCCGGTGAAAATGGCGTGTGCATTGCTGTGTGCATTTGTGTCAGGGGTGTGCAAGGCAGATATGGACTGTGTGCAAAATAGTGTGCAGCATTTTATTCCCGCCTGAATTAGTGCACTATAGGCTGCGTATTATCTCATCCCAGTCTCCGGGCGTTCCTTTTTGCCCGAATACTTTTTCATAGAGCCGGCGGCGGGTAGAGGTGACGCTTTCTTTGCTGTGCAGGGTCAGTTTGGCTATTTCGCCCGGTTGAAAGTCAAGTTTCAGCAGCAGGCAGATGTGATATTCATAGTCGCTGAATTTGCTGTACAGTTCATACATCCGTTGCTTAAATCCGGGCACCATCTGTTCTGTCTGGCGTTCTATTTCTTCCCAGTCTGCCGCTGTCAGTATGTTTCTGCCGTTGTCGCCGGTATATAGTTTGTGTAAGATTTCTTTTTTGATGTCCGATTCTTCAATGGCTTTCGCTATCTGTTCCTGTTTCCTCAGTGCTGCCTGCGCCAGTCTGTTTTCATATTCCATTTTTTCCTTCTCTTCCTCCAGCTGTTTCCTGAGTGTGGCGTCGGTTTCTTGCAGTTCTTTTTCCAGTCGTGCTATCTTTAGTTTATTTTCTTTAACGAACTGCTCGCTTTTTAGCTGCAATTCTTCTTTTAGCCGTTTGGCTTTGTCCAGTTGTATGCTCAATTCCAGTTTTTTGCGCCGGTAATACTGCATACCGCCGAAACTCAGTGCCAACAGCAAACCGCCAATCCCTACTGTGTAGTACACAATGGCCTGCTTGCGCTCATTCTCCGCTTTTAGCCGTATGTTTTCGTTTTCCCTCAGCTTGTAGTTATAAAGTGCGTGCATCTTGCGGATGCTTTCACGGTTTTTAAGTTGTTGGATAGAGTCAACATACAGGTTGTATTTGGCTATGTGTTCCAATGTTTCTTCTGCATTTTTATTTTGTGCGGCTATTTGGGCCAGATACCAGTGGGCTGTACGTTTGGCATAGATTGTGCCAAAATCCAACAGTTGTTTGAAACAGTAAATGGCTGAATCCATTTTTCCAGTGTGGAAATATAATTTGGACGCGATAGAGTAAAGGCTACTTTTATTTGCTTTATGTTTATGCAGTTTGCCGTATTCGAAAGCCTTTTGTGCTAAGTCATATTCTCCCAACTGTATGTATAGGCTCGTCAGCTGTGTTTGCACCATGTACATGTTGTTTGTCTGCCCATTTGCTTCAGCCACTTGGCTTGCTTTCTGATAGTAATAGATGGCACTGTCTATTTGGCTGTTTCCTCGATAGGCGTCAGCAATATCCCTTAAATTAAAGATTTGTCCATGGATGTTTTTGAGTTTTATATCGCAGTCGTATGACAGTTTGAACATTTTCAACGCCTCTTCGTACATGTCCTGATAGAGGAACAGGGTACCAGTCTGGCTGTATATTTTTCCCTTCAGTATGCTTGTCTCCCCTTCGGGCAGTGCCTGTATGGCCCGTTCAAAGTAGTCCAATGCCTGCGGGGCATCGCCCAGGTCGCGGTAGACTCTGCCGGCGTAGTAGTATGCCTCGGGCAGGTGCTGTTTGTCCTGCTTTCGCTCGTAGTAGTCCACCACGCGCAGGATGACGCTGTCGGTGGTGTGCAGCAGGTATGCCTTGTCGGCCGCCTTCACGGTAAGTAGCTGGTAGTACATGGCGGCGTCCTGGCTGGTCAGCACGCTTTTCACCTCCGGTTGTTTCAGCAGTGCCACGGCACTGTCGGGGGCGGCGCTCGCCAGCGAGTCGACCGTCAGCAGTATGTGCGGCAAGGGCTTGTGGCCGCATGCCGCCAGTGTCAGGAGCAGGCATAGCATCCCGATAGCCTGTAGTATGCTTTTTTTTGTTTGCATGGTGTTGAGGATAAGTGCAGGCGAAGATACGGAAAATCGCTGGCTGCAGCAAGCGGAAAGCCATTTTTCAGACTTATGTCTGACAGATTATTTCTCACGCCCGTGTGTGCAAATATGACTGCTTGTTTCGCAAAGCCAACAGGCCTGTCCTTGCTCAGTTTCTTCCTTTGGCTGCCCCATGATGCCTGAATGCGGATAATTCGTAAAAACCTTTTTCTTTCGTGGTACAGCAAAGCATGACTGTGGAGCAACAGCGTCGGAAATATGAATGCAAACTATTGTCTTTTAAAGTTTCTCAAGTTTATTAATGGATTGTAGTTATGGAGCTAAAGAGTTAGGGAGTTAAGAAATTAAGCCAATACCTTTGTGGGAAGTATGCCGACCATGCACTTGAACTATCGGCTTTAACTCCTAAGCCCACCTTGGTGGGCGATAACTCCTTTTAACTTCTTTAACTCCTGCAAGTTTTGCAAGTGCAAAACTTGAGTTGTCCTTCAATAAATTGATATAATCTGATGAAATCATTATATTTGTACTGCGTAAAAATATTCACTCCATTGAATAAAATGTAATACTATGTATAAAAGAGCTGAATATCAAATAATTAAAAATAGGCTTGAAGAGCAGCGGAAGTTCATTCAGGTGGTTATGGGCGCTCGTCAGATAGGGAAATCGACGGTGGTAAAACAGGTATTGAAAGACATATCGATTCCGTTCCAACTATTCTCTGCCGACAATGTGCCGGCAACGAACAGTGCATGGATATCAAATTGCTGGGCAGCGGTACGCAGCCTGAAGGAAAATAATGGTTGGAATTGTGTGATACTCGTCATAGACGAGATACAGAAGATAGCTAACTGGAGTGAGGTAGTAAAGAAGGAATGGGACGAAGATACGTTTCATGATTGTAACATCAAGGTGTTGTTGTTGGGCAGCAGCCGTGTGTTGTTGGAAAAAGGTTTGTCGGAATCACTGGCTGGGCGGTTTGAAGAAATACGTATGAGCCATTGGAGCTACAGTGAGATGAGAGACTGCTTCGGCTTTTCCGTTGACCAATATCTCTATTACGGAAGTTATCCCGGTGCTGCTACACTCGTAGAGGAGCAAGACCGCTTCCAGCAATACATCCAGTCGGCCATCATTGAAGCAACTATTAATAAGGATATCCTGATGAATACTCCTATCAGCAAACCTGCATTGCTGCGACAGACATTTGAGCTGGGTGCTGCCTATTCCGGCAATCTGCTGTCGCTGAACAAGATGCTCGGTTCCTTACAGGATGCTGGAAACGCATCGACATTGGCAGGCTACATTAATCTTTTGGAAGAAAGCGGTCTGCTCTGCGGACTGCAAAAATACAGCATTGACACAGCCCGAAGAAAAGCAAGCATACCGAAATTGCAGGTGTTCAACAATGCCTTGAAGATGGTGTACACTCCTGTGACATTTGAACAGGTTCTCCTTGACCGCAAGGCGTGGGGGCATATTTTTGAATCCGGCATCGGAGCCTACCTTGTAAGTCAGGGATTCGTTCACCGGTTTGAGGTGTTCTACTGGCGAGAGAGGAATGATGAGGTGGACTTTGTACTTCGCAAAAAAGGGTCGATAATAGCCATTGAGGTAAAGAGCAACGCTGAAAAGAAGACAGGTGGTCTGGAAAAATTCAGGGAACTGTTTGCTCCGCGGGCAGCCTTCATAGTCGGTGATGGTGGGATAAGCGTGGAGGATTTCCTTTCAATGGACATCAGGAAGTTGTTCTGAATGACAACCGAGCAATAGAAACGAAGTCTCTATTTACGGTATTATGCGCATAGGAGTGCGTCTTGTTTTGCCTTCTTTATTACTTTAATACTGCTAATTCAGGCAAATCCGAAAGTAAAGAATGTTGGCGGAATGAGGGACATGCTGCTTCTGCCATAACCATGTCTGAAAGTGTGATGACAGAGTTGCCCGTATGCGGAATGCTCTTCTTTGATGTAAATAAATATAAATACATTGCTTTTGGCTCTTTTCTTGAAAAGACCGGTTCGCCGCCTTCTGCCGGCCTTCCCTTCGACAGGGCAGGAGAGGGCTTTTCTACCTGCCCCAGACGTACCTCAGACGCATCTTCTTCGTTCCTCCTTCGTTCAAAGGTACTCCTGAACGAAGAAGATACGGAGCAGGAACGAAGGAGATACGGAGCAAGTGCGTCGGGAAAACGGGTGGAGGAGGAGAAAGTGGGGACGGAAAGGCTTGGGCGGAAAAGCGGACAATCGGAGAATGGAAAAATATTGCTATGTAAGAAAATATGACCACATCAGGGCTGGCGCATCGGGAAGTGTAAGGGGGACTGGTGGCGGGGCTGGGGCGACCTTTGGCCGGTTCTTGCCGGGTGGCAGGCGGGGGAATCAGCTTTTGCCGGCCAGCAGGAAGGCTAACAGGGGCAGGTAGTCCTTCAGCTCCACGCTGAGCAGCTTGACGGCCTGCTGGATGCGGTAGTCCACGGATTTGACGGTAGTGTCCAACTGTTCGGCAATCTCCTTGTAGGTCATGTCGCGGAAGCGGTGCATGACGAAGGCCTCGCGGTAGGTGTCGGGCAGGCTGTGGATGGCCTCGTTCAGGCGTCGGCTCAGGTCGTGGATGGCGCATAGGTCGGCCTCGTCGAGCACGTTCTCCAGTATGTCCTGGTAGTAGCGGGTGTCGGCATTGAGCTTCACCTGTTCCTGCTCTATGCGGTTGAGTGCCCTGCGGTAGACCATCTTCAGCAGGTATTTGACCAGCGAACGCTGGATGATTTCTTCTTCGCGGTGTTCCCATAGCCACAGCAGCGTGTCCTGAGCTATCTCCTCGGCGCTTTCCACGCAGACAAACCGGCGGCCGTATGCACACAGCAGCGGGTAGTATTTCCTGAAGAGGGTGTCGAAGGCCTTGGCGTCTCCCTTCTTCAGGCGGTTTAGCAGAAAAATGTCTGGGTGGGTTGTTTCCATATCTCGGTCAGCGTGTAAATCCGGAAAAACCAGACGTGCCGCTTAACAAAAACGATGCGTTTCAAAAAGT
>USEY01000044.1 GCA_900553815.1 uncultured Bacteroides sp. | reverse complement strand
AGAGCTGAGTTTAAACATCGAATTTACTAATTGGATGTTTGCGGACATTCATATATATATATATTTGTTGTTTCCTTGCGCCGGCTTTGGCGGTCGGCTTGGGAAGTTGCGACGACGGGGAGTTGCCTGTAGGTTCTGTAGCTGCTGCGGATGCGGCTTTTGTGGTGGAAGACATAGCTGCACAGACGCGTGTCAGCTACACCGACTATGTCAGCTCGGCGTTTGAGGTGGGAGATGAATTGGGGGCGTGTGTGGTGGAGAAGACAGACCAGACCACAGATGCCAGCCTACCGGTCTATCGGTTCATGGACGGATTCGAGAATGTACGCTACCGGGTGGTAAGTAAAGACTATACGGATAAATACGGAACAGTCTATGCCCATGCCTTGGAGCCGGTAGTGCCCATGGATGTCTTTCCCGTAGAGGAGCGATATGTGTTTTACTTTCCCTATAAGGCGGGGGCTGACATCACGCATTTCAGCCATACCGTGCTGGCCGACCAGAATCTGAAAGAGGCCTTCCAGACTTCCGACCTTCTCCGTGCCCGTGTCAACGGCACAGACGATGAGTCGGTGATGCCCAGTTCTTCGCTCGGATACAGCCTTGACAATAAGCACCAGTTGCTGAAGGTGGCCATGGAGCATGTGATGGCAAGCATTGTGCTGAAGGTAGAAAAGACATTGGTAGCTGATGACAGCAATGCCACGCTGCTGAAAGTCTATCGCTCGGTGTCGGGCATAGACTTGACAAGAGTGCTCACCCGAGAAGGGCAGAGTGAGGCAACTTATCCGAAGATTCCGGGCGAGAATACGCAGAAAGGTGATATTGTGATGTGGCGATTTTCGGAGATTAATGAGAAAGGTGTCGATTATGTCATCTACCGGGCGGTTATTCCGGGACAACGTATAGCTGCAGGTACGGAATTTCTGAAACTGGGATTCGTTGAAGCAGACAATACTGTTACTGAGAAAACTTATGAACTAAACGTAGCAGGCAGCAATGCACTGAGCTTTGAGCTTACCAAATATTACCTGTTCACGTTAACCCAAGACGACGGCTTGCGCTTCCGTGGCATTATCAAGGATTTAGAAGATGGAGGAGACTATTATTATGAATATTAAGCGGAACTATATACTTTGGATGGCGGCCTGGCTGATGCCGATTTTTTGGGGGGCATGTAGCGATGAGCTTGCACCTGCGTCGCAAACAGAACCGGAAAATGCCTCCCTTTGTTTTGCAGTAAAAGGCAGTCAGACAAGGCTGGGATATGATTACGAGACCACAACCTTTAATGACGGTGAGACCGTGGGGTGTGTTATTGCCGAAGTAGATGAGGATAATAATTATACTTATCTCCGAAATTCTGCGTGGACGTATCGGGCAAGTGATGGTATGTTGATATTTCAGTATTATTGGGGATGGAAAAGAACTGAGATTATCCATGAGTATTATACAGAGGTAAGTGTCTCCTATGGAAAAATATATACAGAAGATGATGAAGCTGTAAATCAATCAAATACTGAGAAAGTAGATAAATATATTATGCATGACAATTGTCGTACAGACATTACATCTACACGAGATGATTCTTACCTCTATTCCCCTTATCTGGCAGCCAACTCTGATAAGAATAAGAAATTGATATTCTGCTTCTATTATCCGTATATAGATGGAGAATTACAGACCGCAGAATATACAGAAATTATTACTAATAACAAAAATTATACATCGTTGAAGTATCCCAATTGCGCGACAAGTGCAACTGTCCTTCCAACTGATATTGTTGATAATTATTACAATTGGTCACAAATAACTTTGACAGGTGAAGTGGTTGAAACATCTGTTTTCACAGACTATAACGCCTTTGCCAAATACGGCTGGCGTACATACCCCTGTTTCGTTAACCATACCCAAGGTGCAGTGACCGGTACTACTTATAATGACCCGCGTCTGCACAAGAGCGATTTCCTTTGGGTGGCCTCGCCGGAAATAAGCGCCAGTACGCAGCATACTGTCAACCTGACTTTCCTGAAGAAGACAGCTACCATTCTGGTGTACAGTGAAGTCAAGCTGAACGACATTTATTTTACCCCCAACGACGAGCAGACCCTGCTCCGGGGCAAGCAGATAGATTTACTTACGGGCGAACTGACCGACTATACTTATCAAGCTGACGGAAGTGTTCAGCAGAAAAACATGTACTTCAACCCGGACGAACACATCGTGCCTTGTTATCGGGGAACAGATACGGAAGAGCTTCATTTCTATCGCCTGGTATTGCCGGCACAGGCCGATTGCCGCTTCAAGATGCACATTGACTTCACAGATAATAACACTCGGGTCGTTAGAGATATCAATTTGTCGGACGATGACAAACTCACCGAACTGAAAGAAGGATATATGTATTCCATCCGCATCTCGAAGAGCGGCAAAACGGTTATCCGCATCAACGACTGGAAAGATGGCGGCTGGGCAGAATTGGAATAAATTGACGGAATAAAATTAGTGAAAATCATGATACGTAGCATTGTTTCTCAGATAGCATTTTTCATCGTTTTAGGTCTGGTTGCCGTTTCGTGCAGCGACGACTTGGTGGAGGGTGCCCAAGCTCCGGACGGACAGGATGACTTCTGGTCGCAGTTCGACTTCGTGATAGCCGATGACGCCGATACGCGGGTGGCATACGATAC
The DNA here is from genome assembly GCA_900553815.1 of uncultured Bacteroides sp. Classification (GTDB taxonomy): domain Bacteria; phylum Bacteroidota; class Bacteroidia; order Bacteroidales; family Bacteroidaceae; genus Bacteroides. The sequence goes on along the minus strand of USEY01000044.1, from coordinate 28,965 downwards.
TTACAAACGGTCGACTTTTGAGGCGGGCGACGAAGTGGGTATTTATGTAGTGGATGACGAAAACAACCTGATAAGCGGGCAGCCTACCAATGTCCATTATGTGGTGCGCGACGTGACCGACCTGAACACCGGTGAGCGGCGCCAGGTGCTGCTGCCTTCCAACCCCAATACTTCGGTTGGTAAAGATGCAAATTACCGTTATATCCTTTATTATCCGTATAACGTCAACATGACGCTGACCGCGTTGAAAAGCTATACCCACACCATCGATACAGACCAGAATGCGTCGTCCAGCACCTATGCACCTGAACTGACTGCCTTCGAGCACTCCGACTTGCTTTGGTGCTACTACATACCCCGTACAGATACACAAACCTTTGAGGTCTATTTCGACCATGCCATGGCCCAGATTGTGGTGGAACTGGATGAGAGTGCAGTCTATGCGCCTGACGATAATGCCGAGAACACCGGTGTCTACCTGCTGAACATGCCGATGCAGGCCAGCAACATTAATTTGCTGCAGTCGTGGTCGGAGGAGTTCGGTTATGCAACGACAGAGCCAACGTATGATGCAAACAGTCCAGAAAAAAATCCGAAGATTCACGCATGGAAATTCGGTACCGGCGCATCGGGCAAGTTGCAGTTCCGTGCCATGGTGCCGGCGCATACAATCAAGTATCTGGACGAACAGAATGTTAAACGGCCGGTAGTACGTATTTTTTCTTCAGAGAATCAGTCGAAAGACTATTACCTGAAATCCAACCTCATCCTGAAGCCCGGCTATACCTATACCTTCACTTTCAGCAAGGGACAAACCACTACCGACTTTGAGGTAAGCGAGGATGACTCGTGGGTACTCGATGTGCTCGACCCCGAGACCGGTACTCCGGTGGGGCTGTTGTGCAGGGAGTATTTGAGGTATCAGCCAGATGGAGTTTCTTATCAACATACTGGTGATGAAGTAGAAATCAATGGAATTAAAACAAAATATATCAATTCTCAGGCTTGGGTCTTCTATAATCTGCGGGAAGATGGTACACCGAAATTAGAAACAGGTACCGTGTTACGATTTACGTATGATGTGCAGGCGCATTTTAATACTCCAATCGGAGGTTCCAATGCTTTCAATAATACACAAGCATATTTTCCTGCACCGCATGAAAATTCTTTCCGACAAGGGGTTTTCCTGCCAGAACATGGCTATTATTGGACAACTGCTGCTATGGATGCAAATGGGGGAATCGTTACTCAGTCTAACTATTTAAGAGAGGGTAAATACGGAACAGAACTTAAAGTTCCTATTGAAGATAATCCTACACTTGATCCCAGATTGAATGAACAAAACTATTATATGCATGGAGGAAAGATTACTTGGGCGTGGAATAGTTCGGAAGGACATTCTTATATTGCTAACTTTGTATTACCTACAGAAAAAATATCAAATGAAACTGCAAAATTGTATGGACATATTGCTATAGATATGGATGGAAATGCTTTTGTTTCATACGTACCAATTAGTGATAGTAACAGATATTTAGATGCCAACAATAACAAAGTAGGTGTGTTACAACCTCATTATTTAATAGACCGTCGCATAAATGCTTCTGGAACAGTGGAAGAAAACTATTATCCTTTAGTGAAAATTGGACATAACCAGTTTTGGATGTCAAAATCAATGCGTGCTAAGACTTTTGTTGATGGGACTCCTATTACCTGTTATAATAAAAAAGGAACGGCAGATAATCCCAAACCAGCAAGCGTTACATTTAGTAAGTCAGATGAATTAAATGCCGGGTACATCTATCCTTTTTCTACGGATATTAAGTATAATAATTTGTGTTATGACCCTTATAATGATGACAATGAGATGAATCCTCAAAGAAGCTCTCTTTACCAGGATATGGATTTTAGCGTAGCACCTATGTACAATAAAGTGACAGTAGATGATAGTCGTTTTGTACCACGAACTACTGATAATCGTTTGTATTACCAAATGCCTACTATTGATCAAGTAATAGATATGAGAGGCTATTTTAACATTCATTTCCCTGCAAAAATATCATCCGATAAATACATGAAAAAGGTAAATGCTTCTTTTTTAGATTCTTATGACGGATATTCTAAAGAGTATTATTCAGCTCTATATGGATTGATTTGTGGGGGAACCGGCGATCATTACTGCGCTAATATTAGTGGTTTTAATTTGAAAGCCAGAGGATACCATAACCCTAACAGCTGTGGAAAAATTATGGAAATAAATAAGGATGCAGTGATAATATTAAAAACTAAAAATATGGCACAGAATGGCGTTGACTATTGTATATTTCATTTATACGATCCTTTTAGTATTTCTTATGAGAATATGATATTAACAGATCAATTTTCTTGGAATAATCAAATTAGCACATTGTTCTTCGCCCAAGTCCGCATGGTCATGAAATACCGTAACCAGCTGGACAATGGTGATGTATCTACTCGAAGTTTTCTACAGGCTGTTTCGGGCACAGCTACTCCCGCTTTGCAGCAGGTAGCAGACCAACGCTGTGTCCGTGTTGTGTTGGAGTAAGGTTTGGGCGATGGCGCAAGCCTCCGCACGTACGGCGTAGCTGCTAATCACTGACTGCTGTTAAAAAACTGTGGTCATCAGTTTTATCTTGTGTCATTAGTGTGCCTTCTTTATAAGATCCCGCGTCAAGCGCGGGATGACCATGCGGGCGAGGGGCTAAGCCGATGTCCTGGGAGCCGTGGGCAGTGCTGTACTTCCTTTCACGGCCTCACCCGGATGGTCACCCCGCACTTGATGCGGGGCCTTCTTCTTTTAAGTTCCCGGTTTAAGGCCGGGAGGCGCGTGGCTGCGCAACCAGCTCGCCACAGTCCGCAGTTAAGAACCTGTGGTCATCTGTCCCTATCTTGTGTCATCTGTGTGTCTTCCTGTCGGCCTTAGTCCAAGTATCGTTTTACAATACCCTCATAGGCATCAATGCGTCGGTCGCGCAGGAATGGCCACCAGCGGCGAACATTCTCCGAACGTTCCATGTCGATTTCCACTACCAGATTTTCAGGGCGGTCATTGCTTGCCTGGGCCAGTAGTTCTCCTTGTGGACCAGCCACGAAGCTGTTGCCCCAGAAGAGGATGCCGTTGGTTTGTCCCGACGGATCGGGCTCGTGTCCTACACGGTTTACGGATACTACCGGCAGTCCGTTGGCCACGGCATGTCCGCGTTGCGAGATAATCCATGCACCCAGTTGGCGTGTTTTCTCCTCGTCGGTATCTGTACTTTCCCAGCCAATGGCAGTAGGATATATCAGTATTTCGGCTCCCTTCAGTGCCATCAGGCGGGCAGCTTCAGGATACCATTGGTCCCAGCAGACCAATACGCCCAGTTTGCCCAGTGAGGTTTGTATAGGTTCGAATCCCAAGTCGCCGGGAGTGAAGTAGAATTTCTCGTAATAGGCAGGGTCGTCGGGGATGTGCATCTTGCGATATTTCCCGGCTATGCTGCCGTCGCGGTCGAACACAACGGCGGTGTTGTGGTAGAGTCCGGGCGCACGCTTTTCGAAGAGCGAGGTGACCAGTACGATATGGTTGGCTGCTGCCAGTTCCGAGTAGAATCCTGTAGAAGGGCCGGGTATGGGTTCGGCCAGGTCAAACAGTTGTGTGTTTTCTGTTTGGCAGAAGTACAGGCTATTGTGCAACTCTTGCAGCACTACCAGTTGTGCACCATGTGCGGCGCAGGCCTCAATGCTTTTGGCCAGGTTCATTAAATTCATTCGCATGTCGGCCGTATTGGCTTGCTGAATGATACCTACTTTTATTTTTCTCATTGTCTTATTGGTTTTTATGATGTTTGTTTTGTTCTGTTGTGAGCTATTTGAATATTCGTTTTAGAAAACTCTCAGTTTTATGCCAAATGACAGACTCAGGTAGTCTTTGGGTTTCAGGTATTTATTGGTAAAAGCACTGATGAGGTAAAGGTCACTGGTGCTTAATTCATAGAACCATGTCACTTCGCGGGCGCCGATTCTCAGATGGGGAGGGATGACCCATGTTATCCGTTGTCCCAGAAAAGCATGGATGCGTACTTTCGATGAAAATCCGTAGTAGCCTTTGGGGTATCTTTCAGGTTCGTTCACCCAAAATTCGTCACCAAATACGGTGTTGAAGTATATTCCGCATGCCAGCGGCTCTATGGACCATGGTCCATCCTTGATGGAAATACTCCAGGGTATATAGTTCTGTTTCAGCGTGAAGGTGACTTTGGCTCTTTTCGATTCATATTTGGGCAGGAAACCAAAGAGAATGTCAGTTTCCCATTGGTTTCGTTTGCCATAGTCCCAACCGGTACCAATAGAAAGCAGTCCCATATTGCCTGCAAATTGCAGCTTGGTGTGGGTGGGTATCAGTGCTTCCCAGTGTTTGCGGTATCGGTGTATGCGGCGGTCGTATCGGCTTCGTCCTTCTGTCTCCTCTTTATTTGCCTCGGTCTGTTGGGCTGAGAGCCAGATAGTATCGTATTCCATGACGATGAGTGTGTCAGTCTTTACAATATAGGATAGGGTATCGGCAAGATGGCTACAGTTTATATCGGGGTGCCCCTGTGACCATATTAATGGACAGAAGACCGTCAGGCATAGTAGGCAGCCAAGGATACGCTGCCTGTTGACAGCAAGCAGCTCAGAAATAGATGACTTCGCGTTCATATCCTTCGGGAGTTATGGTAAAGAGATAATAACTACGACCTTTCATGCAATCACTCATGTAGTACATGATGCCGTCGTCAAACAGGTCTTCTTCAAATAAATGATGCTCGTGGGCAGCCGTGCAGAAAAGCAGGCCGGGATACTGTTTCAGATAGAGCTGAAACACGTTGGCCACGTTGTTGTTGAATTCCATGCAGAAAGGGCGGATATGCATGGATACAACGGTGCGGTCGAACTCATCGACCCGGTCCGTGAATTCCTGTTCGATGAAGTTAAAGTCAGGAATAGGACGTGAATAGTCATATTCGATGGCGTTTGTATTAAGACATACGAACTTGACGCGCCCGGCAATGAACGAGAAATTAGGGTCGCCAAAGATGGCCCTGTAAGATTCTTCGCCGGTACCCAGGCAGTCATGATTGCCTATCAGGGTAACGTAGGGCACATTCAGTTTGTTCATGATGTCGCGTTGCCACATGAATTCATTGGTCAGCCCAAAGTCACTCATGTCACCTCCGTGAATCACGAAATCAATGTCTTTTCGCCGGTTTACATCTTTGACAAAGTCTTCGGTTTCATCATACCATCGCTGTGAGTCACCCATCGTGATGAAACGCAACGTATCTTTGCCCAAGCAATTGCGCTCTATTTCGGCTATGTTGTGGGCATTGACGTCGGTCTCGCCACTGACGCGAACGTCGTAGGGATGATAGTCTATCAGTTCACAACTGCCAAGTGTCAGTATAGCCAATATCCCTGTTGCCATTCGTTTAGCTATGTTGTGCATAATCGTTTCATGTAATGACGGGGACAAAGATAGTGTTTTCTGACAAAGATAGGGCTGTTTTTCCTTGGACTTCACAGGTTGTTGGTATAAGTAATATAATATATCGGTGAAATAGAACAGTCGGATGAACGATGGACTGCGTGTTTGGGATTAAGTATATCCGCTATTAATGTAGAGTATGTCAATAACAGCTTATTGGTTGCGGATTAGGGTCCGTTAGAATGGCTTTGATTTATGTGTGGTAAGGAAACAGCAGTGTGAATGTACTTCCCTCCCCAGGGCAGGAACGTACATCAATGCAGCCTCCGTGCTGGTGCATAATCTGTCGGGCCAGTGTAAGGCCGATGCCCGAACCACCCGGCTTGGTGCTGAAGAATGGTATAAAGATTCGTTCCTGTACCTCGGGGTCTATACCGGTACCGTTGTCGGTCACACGGAGGAAGGTGCGTCCGGTAGGGGTGATACCTGCCGATAGGGTGATGTACTGGGCATCGTTCTCGCGGGCATTTTTAATCAGGTTGATAAGCACCTGTTCAATTTGGCCTTTGTCGGCCAGCACGCGGAGGGGAGCAGGCGGAAGGTTGAGGTGAAGGTCGTTTGCCGTGGTCTGCATGAAGCGGAGGACGTCTTCGAGCAGCGAGGTAGCGTCGAGTGGTTGAAGTAGGGGCTGTGGCAAATGCGACACTTCGCGGTAGCTGTCGACAAAATGAGTCAGTGCGAGTCCGCGGCGGGCAATGGTAGCCAGCATCTGTCGCATGTCTTCTTTGTCTTGCTCGTCAACGGGCAGTTGGTTTATTTGCCGTTCCATCAGTTCGGCCAAGGAGACAATGGGGGTGATGGAGTTCATGATTTCGTGTGTCAATACCCGTATCAGTTTCTGCCAGGCTTGTGTTTCCTGATTGTCGAGAGCCGAGTGTATGTTCTTCAGGCTGGCAATGGTCAGGTGGCGGCCTTGCAGGATGAACTCCATGCCCGATAAGGCCAGTTGTGTCAGTTCTTCCTGTTGTTTTACCTGTAAAACCTGGAGTGAATCGGGGTGGAGGGCACGCAGCTGTTTGGGCAGGTCGGGATGGAAGTGATGCAGGTCGTCAATTGTTTTGGGGGCTTTTAGTACCCAGGTCTCTGCTTGCTGTTCATTCACGGCTGTAGCCAGCAGATAGGTGGCTGCATGGTTCATCCATTCGATGTTTCCTTCGGGCGTATAGACCAGAATAGCCGTGTCAATGTGATTGGCCAGAGCTTGGAAGTAGAGCAGGCGGCTTTCCTTCTGTTGCAGATTGTTGCGGTAGTGCTCCAGTGCCTCCTGCATGCTGTCCAATAGTTCAGGTGGCAGGCCCTGATGAGTGGTCCGGTTACTGCCGAAGGCTTCAGGAAATTCAGAGTAGCGTACCGATTGCACGAACTGTTCCATGAGGCGCGACGTACGGTTCATGTACCGGCAGACGGCCCAGGCTATGCCCAGTGTCAGCAGAGCTGCCAGACACATGTTGATATAGAAACCTTGTACAGCCATCCAGGCCGTAAGCAGGCTGGAGGCTAGCAGGGCGGTGGTGAGCAACAGGGGGGTATGGGACCAGTGAGGTTTCATATTGTTGTCAACTACAATTTATACTTCTCAATTCTTCTGTACAGCGATGTGCGTGTGATGCCCAGCATTTCAGCGGCCAAGGTGATGTTGCCGTTGCACAGACGCAATACTTCATCAATACTTTCGCGTTCGATGCGCTCCAGGTTGTAACGTTCCCTTTCGTCCTGCGGTTCGTGTGTCAGGCGGCCTTGCAGGTGGAAGTCGCGAGGGGTAAGCATCGGGCCGGTGGACAGAATGACTGCCCGCTCCACGGCATGTTCCAGCTCGCGCACGTTGCCCGGCCAGCGATACTGTTGCAGCTGGCGGCGTGCCTCGCGTCCGATACCCTTTATTTCTTTACGATACTTGCAGGCATAGCGTTGCAGGAAGAAGTCGGCCAGCAGGAAAAGGTCGTCACCCCGTTCGCGAAGGGGCGGCAGGCGCAGTTCGATGGTATTGATGCGGTAAAGCAGGTCTTGTCGGAACTCACGGTGGTCGATGGCGGTGTAGAGGTCGGTATTGGTGGCACATATCAGGCGTACGTCTACAGGATAGGTAGCAGTGGAGCCGAGGCGCGAGGCACGCCGCTGCTCGATGACGGAGAGCAACTTGGCCTGCATGGGCAGGCTAAGGTTGCCTATTTCGTTCAGGAAGAGTGTGCCGCCTGTGGCTGCTTCCATGCGTCCCGGCTTGGGGCGTCGGGCATCGGTGAAAGCACCTTTCTCGTAGCCGAACAGCTCGCTTTCGAACAACGGTTCGGGGATGCTGCCCAGGTCGATGGATACATAGGGTTTCGTATGGCGGGGCGACTGTTCGTAGATGTAGCGCGCCAGCAAGTCCTTGCCTGTTCCGTTCTCTCCCAAGAGCAAGAGGTTGGCATCCGTGTCCGAACATTTCCGTACGGTCTGCATCAATGCCTGCATGGCGGCCGACTCGCCGATGATGTGCGTCGGTTCGGCAGGTGTAGCAGCTGTTTCGGCTTCTTCCTGCTTATTGAGCTTGGGTGACTCTTTGATTGTCTTCGTTTCGTGTCGGCTGAAGCTGAGTTGCAGTGCTGCGGAAACGGTAGCCAGTAACTTGTCGTTCTGCCAGGGCTTGGGGATGAAGTCGGTAGCTCCTTGTTTGATGGCTTGCACCGCCTTCTCCGTGTCGCTATAGGCGGTGATGAAAATGACCACCGCCTGCGGGTCGAGCTTCAGAATCTCTTCCAGCCAGGCAAAACCTTCCCGTCCGCTGACAGCATCGTGGCGGAAGTTCATGTCCAACAGGATGACATCGTGCCTGACACGCGACAGCAGAGGCAGCATTTCGCGCGGGTTGGAGAGTGCGGTGACCTGCCCGGCCAGCGGGCGCAGCAGCATCTTCAGGGTAAAGAGTATGTCTTCGTTGTCGTCTACGATGAGTATTTTTCCTTGTTTCATGAGAGTGTTGTCTTTTTACCACAGAGGACACAGAGTTACACAGAATTCTTTATTTAAACTTTGTGATATCCTTGTGTACTCTGTGGTGCCTCAAAGATACGTATTCTTTTTTGATAATCCAGTGTACGCCAGCGTGCGATAGGTGTACGGAATCGTACGTTTTTCATCACCTCTATTATAGTTAATCGTTTGATGAATAGTTGTTTGAGAATTTGGCACAGATGTTGCCCTGCCTGTTTTATAGATTTATAGGTAATATGATGAACAAACTCTTTTTACATGTATTGGCATTTTCACTGTTGGTCGTGCAAGCTTCGTGCGGACAACGCCGTCCGGGCATGAGCCGGGAGGAAGCAGCGACCGAATTGGAGGCACAGGCTGCCGAACAGGAAGCCTTGCGCCAACAGGCTGCTGCCAGCCTGGATACCTTTGCCACCGACTACCGTCCGCCCGCAGGCATCAAGTATCAGCCGACTATTATCCGTACGGGTGCCAAGGTGCTCAACGTGCCCGCCGCCTTGAAGAATGTACGTGTGCTGAAGCCCAACGAATTTGGTACCCTTACCTTCCGTCCCACAGGCTATGAAGGACATGGCTTAGGTCTGAATCTGTTGCCCGTGGACGATGGTTGGCTGCTGACGGATTACGAAGCTGTCTGCCTGCTGGACAAGGAGATGAAACTGCGTAAGGTGCTCTTCAGGAATGACGTAGAAATCAGTGAAATGAAGATGGGTGACGGACAGACAGGATATGGCATACGCAACATCCGGCGTCTCAGCCAGGTGGGCTACGATTTTTCCACCCGCCAGCTTCGCGGACTCTATGCAGGGCAGGAGACTGAAGCAGACGACCGTCTTCGCTATGAATATGCCGTGGCCACTCTGCCGTGGGATGTTTTGGTGGAAGCAACCGAACCGTGGACCCCCGAAAGCTTGCCCAGCAAGCTGCCCATTGGCAAGACGCAGGGCAATGCCTTTGGCGTCACGGCCGGCGGCTGGCTGATGACCGAGCCTTTCAGTTCGCGCCTCTGCACCTTCGGGCAGAAGGGCGACACACTGTGCCGCTTCACGGTGAACGATGCCGAGGACTATGTGCCCACCTCTACCTACCGCAACGGCGAATACGGTGATGTGTATGAATATGAAGGGAAGCTCCGCCTGCGCATGGCTTACGATAATACCGTCTACGAACTGACGGACGCCTCCACGCTCAAGGCCGTCTGGCGGCTGGACTTCGGTGCCTTGAAGCGCCCTACGGGCAAATATGTGGTGAGCAGTCTGAAGAACAGTCTCGACGGATATTATCTGGTGAACAGCTGGATAGAAACAAACAGACACCTGCTGATTCAACTGTCGTGCAGCTATGATTCGCCCAATGCTCGCCGTGAGGGGAAAGTGACGCTTCACACACTGGTGTACGACAAACTGACGGGTGACTTCTTCAGCCTGCCCGATCAGACCGGCAAGGCAGACCGGTACACGTATGCCCGACTGCCTTTCCGGGTAGATGGTACGGACTTTTCCTTCCTGCCTTCGCTGGCGATAGACAACCGGGCTGCTGCCAACTTCAAAGGAAAGTGGCTAAAGGAGAAGCTGCCTGACCTGACTTTGTCGAGGCAATGGAAGGACGAGGAAATCGTGCTGGTGCTGATAGAGTAAGGTCAAAGTATTGGATTGGCCTGTCCGATGTACTGCCTTGACCCTGTGAAAGTGCTGGAATAGGATAGAATCATTATATATGATATAGTAAATCATGTATAATGATAATAGAAATCATATTACTTGATTCTATAAATCATGTTATATGATTATATGCCAAGGTTGGGAAAAGGAAGGGTCAAAGTAGTGATGGGCATAAAGTATAAGTATGAGTGTATTGAAGTAAATATTGTATTTTTGTAGAACCTGAATAATGAAAGAATTATGTTAAGACATTACATCAAAGTGGCGCTTCGGCTCATCCGCCGGAGCCTGCTATTCTCCTCCATCAACTTGGTGGGATTTGTGCTGGGCTTGACGGCGGCCTTTCTCATCTACCTGTGGGTGGTGGACGAACTGACGCACGACGACTGCTTTCGCGACGGCAGCCGCATCTACCGCGTGACAGAGCTTCGCCGCGAAGCGGGCGGAGAAATTAAGGAGTCGCCCCGCCTGCCACGCACGCTGGCCATGGATTTTCGGCAAAAGTTCCCGCAGGTGGAGGATGCGACGGCCATTAAGTACGGCGATCTGTATTCCTACGAGGCAGAGGGCGGAAAGAAGATGACGGTGACCGAAGTTTACGTGGACAGCACCTTCTTCCGTTTCTTCACCTTTCCCGTGGTGGAAGGTACTCCCCAACGCATCAACGACAACCCGAACAACGTGGTTATCTCCTCCGAACTGGCCCGCAAGTTCTTCGGTTCGTCTTCGGCCGTAGGGCAGAAGCTGACCTATTCGTTCGGTAGCTTCACCAACGACGTCTATACGGTGGTAGCCGTGGTGGACATTCCCCGCAAGAGCCACATCCGCTTCGAAATGGCCATGCCGATGGAGGCCTATGGCAGGGGAAGTACAACCATCGATTGGGATACCTTTACGGAAAGCATGCACGTTTATGTCAAGATGAAGAAAGAATCGACCATGTTTCGCAGCGAGGCGCAGGCCATGAGTCGCCTGCTTGCCGACCGTGGCGAGAAGGATGTACGCCTTGGCTTCCAGCCCTTGCACGACATCTATCTGCATACCCGTTTTGCCGACCCCGACGTGAAACAGCACGGCAACCTCTCCTCTGTCTATCTGTTTATTGCCTTGGCGGTACTTGTCATCTTCATGGGGGCGTTCAACTTCACCACCCTGTCCACCGCCCGTGCCTCGCTGCGCTACAAGGAAGTGGGCGTGCGCAAGGTGACGGGAGCCAAGCACCGTGTGCTCATCGGGCAGTTCTTGTCCGAGGGAATGGTGCAGGCATGCATTGCCTTGGTGTTGGCCATGGCATTGACCGAGCTGACGCTGCCCCTGTTCAACCGGGTGATGGAGACCGACCTGCAATTAGAAGCCAGTTGGAGCGTGGTGCTCTACATGCTCTTCGGCATCGTGGGTGTGGGTTGCCTGGCTGGCAGCTATCCGGCTTTCTACCTGTCGTCCGTCAACCCGTTGCTGGCCTTCAAGGGCGGGCGTAAGACGGGGCGTAAGGGCGGGCTGATACGCGGACTGGTGTGCGTGCAGTTTGTCATTGCCCTGGTGCTGATGTTGCTGACGGGTATCGTCTTCAAGCAGCTGCATTACTTGCAGAACAAGGATATGGGGCTGGATAAGGAGAACATTGTTTGCATTTATACCAGCCTGTGGTACAACGTAGGCGACTTCAAGCAGGAGCTCCTGCGCAATCCCGACATCAAAGGCGTCACCATGTCGTCGCCTATCGAGAACTTCGGCGAAGGCACCAGTTACAAGGACGGCAACAAAGTGGAGTGGACCGATGTGGACGGGCGCACTGACTCTCTGCGCATGGTACAGCTGTGGGCAGACGGCGACTTTGTGAAGACCTTCGGCATGCAGTTGGTGAAGGGTAAGCTGATGGACGCCGACTTCGACAACTACTGGGACCACGGCAAGACCAAGACCGCCGTCATCAACGAAACGGCCTGGCGCGCCATGAAGGTGGCCGACCCCATCGGGATGGAAATCCGTCCGGAGTGGGGCGATCCGATGCGTATCGTGGGCGTGGTGAAGGACTTCAACTTTCAGTCCATGCGCGAGCAAATCAAACCAGCCTACATTTGGTACAGCCCTGAAGCTCTGAGCCATCTGTACATCAAGATAGCCCCCGAGCGGAGGCAGCAAACCTTGGCTTTTATCAAGGAGAAGTTCGAGGAGTTTGCCACACGCGACAACGCTTTTATCAAGGATTTCAGTTACCAGTTCTTCTCCGACAAGCTGAACCAGAACTATGTTCGCGAGCATCAGCAGAGCCGCATGCTGCTGTTCTTCACCGTGCTGGCCATCCTCATTGCCGTGATGGGTGTGTTCGGCCTCGTGGCGCTCTCCACTGAGCAGCGCACCAAGGAGATAGGCATCCGTAAGGTGAACGGGGCGCATTCCGACCGCATTGTGCGCATGTTCTGCCGCGAGTATCTGGTTTGGGTAGGCATTGCCTTCGTCGTGGCCTGCCCTGTGGGCTACTGGCTGATGCGCAACTGGCTTAGCGAGTTTGCCTATCAGACGCCCATTAGCTGGTGGCTCTTTCTGTTGGTGGGGTTGCTGGTTGTAGCCATTACGCTGCTGACTGTCGTAGGGCAGACGTGGCACAAGGCATCGCAGAATCCGGTGGAGTCGCTGAGATACGAGTAATACAGCGGTTAGCGGTCAGTGGTAAGTATCGCTTGTATCATTCACCATTAATCATTTATTATTATCTATCATTCATCATTAATAAAAATATGGAAATGAATAATATAATCAAGGCCGTGGGTCTTACGAAGATATTCCGCACCGAAAGTGTGCAGACAACCGCATTGAATGAAGTGAATCTGGAGATACATCCGGGCGAGTTTGTAGCCATCATGGGCCCGTCGGGCTGTGGCAAGTCTACGTTGCTCAACGTCATGGGTCTGCTGGACAATCCCACCTCTGGCGAACTATGGTTTATGGGACAGGAAGTATCCAAGTGGAAGGAAAACGACCGCACCGACTTGCGCAACGGCAATCTGGGCTTCGTCTTCCAGAGCTTCAACCTGATAGATGAGCTGACGGTGTTTGAGAATGTGGAACTGCCTCTGCTGTATGCAGGAGTCTCAGCCCGTGAGCGGGAAGAAAGGGTGAACCGTGCTCTCGACCGCATGCAGATTACCCATCGTTCGGAGCATTATCCGCAACAGCTCAGCGGTGGCCAGCAACAGCGTGTAGCCATTGCCCGTGCCATCGTGACCAATCCAAAAATCATTCTGGCCGACGAGCCGACGGGTAATCTGGATTCGGCCAACGGCAACGAAGTGATGGCCCTGCTGAAGGAACTGAATGCCGACGGTGCCACGGTAGTCATGGTGACACACTCCGAGGCCAATGCCCGTGAGGCCCGTCGTATTATTCGCATGATGGACGGTGTAATCCTGACCGAAAGCTCCATATAAGTCAATTGACAATTATAGATATATGGGTCGGCTGTTTCCTAATCTTGGCATTTGCTTTGATAGAGGAAACAGCTATGGCGGTTTGGATATACGTGTGTTCTTATTGCAAATGATATTATTTCTTCCGTGCGGCTACAGCCAATATCACTCCTAAAGCTACTCCCAGCAGGGCGGCGAACAGCACTCGCACCTCGCCCGGCAGCAAAAAGGTGATGGTATGTGCTGGAAACCAGAAGAGGGGAATGGTTTTCTTGAACACGAATCCCCATTGTACCCGCCAGTTCAGGTTTTGCATGATGTCGCCCATGGGTATGGGAGTGAACAGGCCGCGCAATGTACCCCCTGTTGCCAATATATGTGTGTCGGTTATCTTGTGAAAGGTCATGAATACCGGAGCAAATATGCTGTTCAGGCAGACAGAGATGGCGAAAGCCAGCAACACCTTGCCCAAGCAGATAGGACCTGTCATGATGGCGGCAGGGTCGGCAATCCCCAGATAGGCGGCTGCGGCAGGTACGCCTGTCGAAAAGATGATAAATGCCAGGTTGATACCCATGCCCAACACTCCCCATACTAAAGCGCGAGGTAGAATACCGAAACCTTTGCGCAGATAGTTGCCTGTGCTGATGCGCAAGCCCAGCAGTTCTCCCAAAGTTGAAAGAATGGCAAACTTAAGGAAGCTCATTATCATACCATGTGAATCGTTAAAGGATTGATAGCCTGCATACAGCCTATCGGAAAGAAAGAAAGGGACAAATAGTGCTACTACTACTAGGATGAAATAGAAGTCAATGCGTTTCATGGTTATTAGATTGTATTTGTATATTTTGTCTTATGGCGGCACAATGTACTAATTAAAATGAAATTGGCAAACAATTCGTCAGTAAAAATGCTGATAAGAAGGAATTATGCTTACTTTCGTATGGCATAGGTTTATAAAAAAGTCAATAATATGAGAAAACTATTCATCTTACTGGGTGTGTCGGCCGTTATTTGTCTGTCTGCCTGCCGCCCTTCTTCTTCAAAGTCAGATTCAAATGTCCAGCAGCCGTCTGTAGTTGAGGCTGATGTGGATTCCGTGGTAACTTGTAGCGGACGTCTTGTCATGGGACATGAAGCCTATTCGTTTACCCCTGATGGCGATACGTTGGCTTACTGGGTAGTAGATCGTTCGGGTGAACTGAAGAAACGTTACGAAGCAGCTTTACCTGAAGGTGCAGAACCTTATACACCGGTATCGGCAGAATTGAAAGTGAAGCTGATGGGGCCTTCTGACGAAGGGTTTGCAGCGGAGTACGACGGTGTGGTCGAGGTACAGGAAATCATCCGTGTGGGCAAGTAGGCCTATTTGTCGTTTCTGGCCAGTTCGGCACGGATGCGGCTGAGCGACTGGGGAGTGATGTAGAGGTAGGAGGCGATGTGCTTCAGCGGTACGTGTTGCAGTAGTTCGGGCATTCGTTCGAGTAGCGACAAGTACCGTTCCTTGGCCTGTGTGGCACCTTCGTTGATGAGGCGTTCTTCGAAAACCAGAAACTCACGCTCAAACATTCTGCGTCCCAGGTTGGCAGCCGCAGCCGACGAGTTGAAGAATGTTTCCAGTTCCTGCTTTCCGATGCGGTAGAGCAGGCTGTCGCTCATGGCTTCGATGGAAGTGCCCGACGGGCGTCCGCCCATGTAGCCACGGGTGGAGAAAAGCGATTCGCCTGTAGTGGCAAACCATATACTGACGTCTACTCCGTTGCGCAGGTAGTAGCCTCGCCAGATGCCTTGACCTATGAGGTGGAAAGATGTGTTCAGTTCGCCTTCGTGTACCAGTATTTCACCTCGACGGTAGGACACGGGTTCCATCAGCGCCAGCAGGCTGGAGGCATCCTTGGTATTCAGGTTGTATTTCTTGCTGAAGATGTCAACGAATTTTTCCATGACGATAAATGGCTTGGTGATTGTATGGAGGAGGTTATGATGGCAAACGCCACATTGCCTCCTTTCTTGTTTATTTCCTTTCCTTCTTTTTTCTTCCTCTGCAATAGATGGTCAGTACAAAAAGAAGGGTCAGCGTTTCGGCCGCGGGGACAGCCAGCCAAATACCGGGTACTCCCATGATTATGGGTAATAGCCAGAAGCACAACAACACCAGGATAAAGCCACGCAACAGGGTGACAGCCATGGCCGGACGGTCGCGTTCCACGCTTTGGAAGTAACCGATGGATACGATGTTTATGCCGAAGCATACGAAACCCGATGCAAAAAGCGGCAGTCCGTGGAGCGCTATGTCATAGGCTGCGCAGTTGGTGTCGACAAACATGCCGACAATGGGGCCGGTAAAGAACTCCGTAATCAGAAATACGACTATACCGCAGATAATGGCAGTCCACAGAGCCAGTCGGAAGGCTGAGCGTACGCGTTCAGGTTGGGCTGCTCCATAATTGTAGCTCAAGATGGGTTGTGCAGACTGGGCAATGGCGTTGTAGACCATGAAGATGATAGGGAAGAAGTAGCAGGCTATGCTGAAGGCTGCCACGCCATCTTCGCCCAAATAGCGTATGAAAACATAGTTGCCTACAAACATCATGGTTGCGATGGCAGCTTCGCACAGAAAGGTTGACAGTCCCAGGCGTATCATGTAGCCTACGTTGCGGATTGTCAGCCGCAGGCTTTTTACACTCATCTTGATACGTTCCAGATGAATGACATGTCGGCGCTGCATCAGGTATATGAGTATCAACAATGCTCCTATGATGTAGCCCAGGCTGGTGGCCAATGCTGCTCCAAACATGCCCCACTGGAATACGTAGATGAACAGGTAATCCAGAAAGATATTGATAAGCGCAGCCACGATGTTGCACACCATGGCATAGTTGGGCGAGGCATCGAGCCGCACGAAGAACATGCCTGACGTGAGCAGTGCGCTGAATACTAGAAACGGTACAAACCAGTACATGTACTCCACTGCCAGCGGAAGCAACCGCTTGCTGCTGCCCAGCAGATAGGCCACCTGTTCTACATTGCATAGAATGGCTACCGCATAAGCGATAAGCAGTAGAGAAGAAACAATAATAGCTTGTGTTACGTTGATGCGCGCTACCTTTGGTTTGCCATGCGACAGGTGGATGGATGCCACTACCGAGGCGCCGATGCCGAACATCATTGCTACTCCTGTATTGATGAGGAACAAGGGAGCCGTGATGTTGACTGCTGCCAGCGCATCGCTACCGATGCCTTTACCGACAAAGATGCCGTCGGTAATGATGAATATGGCTGAAAATACCATTCCCAATACGGTGGGTATCAATAGTTTTCTGAATAGGGTGGGAATGTGCATGCTGCCAAAGTCAATGTTGTCTTTCAGTGTAGTTTCCTTGCTATTTTCCATGTCTGTAGTTTTTTTCTTTTCTTTTAGGACAGATGAGCCTGTATGAAGTAACCGGAAGTTTAGTCTCTCTGTCTGTTGTTTTGCGGCTGCAAAAGTACGACAAATCACAGCAGTGTAGGTTACCAAATGATAATTAATACAGTTTCCTTCGGAACATTTGGGCGGAATGCGGGGCAGGGGTTGCGGGCTACCTGTTTTTTTGGTACTTTTGCGGTCTTTTAAGTCGGAAAGACGTAGTAGACCGCAGGACGACTTTAGACAGATATGTAAATGCTCATCAAAAAACTTAGATATATATTATGAAATCGGATATTGAGATAGCCCGCAGTATTGAATTGAAGAAGATAAAGCAAGTGGCCGAAAGTGTTGGCATTCCGCGTGAGGAAGTAGAGAACTATGGCCGTTACATAGCTAAAATTCCCGAACATCTGATTGACGAGGAGAAGGTAAAGCAGAGCAACCTGATACTGGTGACTGCTATTACCGCCACCAAGGCCGGTATAGGTAAGACAACCGTGTCCATTGGTCTGGCTTTGGGTCTGAACAAGATAGGAAAGAAAGCTATTGTGGCCCTGCGCGAACCGTCGTTAGGCCCCTGTTTCGGTATGAAGGGTGGTGCTGCCGGTGGTGGATATGCACAGGTGCTTCCCATGGAAAAGATTAACCTGCATTTTACGGGTGACTTCCATGCCATTACTTCGGCACATAACATGATTTCGGCGCTTTTGGACAATTATATCTACCAGCATCAGGCCGAAGGTTTCGGCTTGAAGGAAATCATCTGGAAGCGTGTACTTGACGTGAACGACCGTGCCCTGCGCAGCATAGTGACAGGACTTGGTCCTCGTACCAACGGTGTGACGCAGGAGTCAGGTTTCGACATTACGCCGGCTTCGGAGATTATGGCCATTCTTTGTCTGGCACGTGATACGGACGATTTGCGTCGCCGTATAGAGAACATTATACTGGGATTCACCTACGATGGAAAGCCTTTTACAGTGAAAGATTTGGGTGTGGCAGGTGCCATTACCGTATTGCTGAAGGATGCCATTCATCCAAACCTGGTACAGACTACCGAAGGCACAGCTGCCTTTGTACATGGCGGCCCGTTTGCCAACATTGCTCATGGTTGTAACTCTATCCTGGCTACCAAGATGGCCATGACCTTTGGCGATTATGTGGTGACGGAAGCCGGATTCGGCGCTGACTTGGGTGCAGAGAAGTTCTATAACATCAAGTGCCGCAAGGCGGGTCTGCAACCGAAACTGACTATTATTGTGGCTACGGCTCAGGGACTGAAGATGCACGGAGGAGTAAGCCTCGACCGTATTAAGGAACCCAATATGGAGGGATTGCGTGAGGGATTCGGTAATCTGGACAAGCATGTGCGTAACCTGCGTTCCTTCGGGCAGACAGTGGTGGTGGCGTTCAACCGTTTTGCCAGCGATACGGATGAGGAGGTGGAAGCCATTCGCCGGCACTGCGAGGAGAAGTTGGGTGTAGGCTTTGCCATAAACAATGCCTTTGCTTTGGGAGGCGAAGGAGCCGTTGACTTGGCCAATCTGGTGGTAGATACTATTGAAAAACAGCCTTCAAAGCCTTTGCAATATACTTACGAAGAGAATGACAGCGTACAGCAGAAGATAGAAAAGATTGCCTGCAACCTGTATGGTGCCAGTGTGGTGACCTACAGCAGTGCTTCGCGCAAGATGATGAAACTCATTGAGGAGATGGGTATCGGGCATTATCCGGTTTGTATAGCCAAAACGCAATACTCTTTCTCGGCCGACCCGAAGATATACGGAGCGGTGGATAATTTTGAGTTCCACATCAAGGACATCGTGATAAACAATGGTGCAGAGATGCTGGTAGCCATTGCAGGAGAGATATTGCGTATGCCGGGATTGCCCAAGAGTCCGCAGGCCGAACGCATTGATATTGTAGACGGACAGATTGAGGGACTGAGCTGATAGCAGTTGTAAAGTGCCTCCTGGCGTTCGTAAAGTCCTACTTTAGTCAGCTAAAGTAGGACTTTATGTTTCTAATGTGCCTCTTTACAGTACGATTCTCTCCAAATCGTCGGGGACATATATCTGTCCGCTGAAGAACTGTCCGGCCTCTTCACCGTAACGCTGTTTGCGGGTAGAAAGAGTCTGGTCTTCGGTGTGGTAGAGCAGCAGATTCTTTACGTCCAGCTGGGCAGCCAGTTTTCCTGCGTCCAGTGCCGTGCTGTGATGTTTCTCGTAGGGCTTGAATTTTTCACGGTCGGCATACAGGCAGAAAGCTTCACACAACAGCCACTCGGCATGTTCTACATAAGGTCGGGTCGTTTCGTTGTAAGGTTCATCGCCCAGACAGACCAATGTCTTTCCATTGGGAAGTTCTGCACGAAATCCATATTGTTTTTCTTTGGTAGACAGGATATCGAAGCATTGCACATGCAATCCCGCAGCATCGAAACTGTCTCCCGATTTTACTTCATGGAATTTGACTCGTTGCTGCATGCAGGTTACTATCTTGGTCGGTAAGGTCATCTGGCATATCCATTGTAATACGTGGATAACTTTGTCATGCCCGTAAACCTGGAAATCGCCTTCGAAGGCTCCTTTCTGCATCTGTTGGACAACCATGCGGAGTACCCATACGGCACCTAAAATATGGTCGGTATGGGCATGGGTGACAAAAAGGTCTTTGATATCGTACAGGGGGAGGTTCGCTTTTTCCAGTTGGCTAAGGATACCATTGCCACCTCCGGCATCTGTCAGAAAAATTTGTTTGCCGTTTTTTATCGCAAAACATGTATTATAACAGCGGGTCACGGCTGCATTGCCTGTACCCAGCATAATGAGTTCGATAGGTTCCATTGTCTGGAGTTTGAAATGATTAAATGTTATGTAATGATGGATTTTCTGTAATCTTCCGTAGCGGACGGCACGGATTGCCCACGGCCAGTGTATGGGGTGGAATATCTCTTGTCACGACACTTCCGGCACCGATGACGGCACCGTCGCCTATGGTTACTCCGGGCAGGATGACCACATTGCCGCCAATCCACACATTGTTGCCAATGCGGATGGGGTAGGCATATTCCAGTCCGGCATTGCGTTGGCTGATGTCCAGCGGGTGTCCGGCTGTGTAGATACCCACGTTGGGAGCAATGAATACATTGTTACCTATGCAGACGTCGGCTCCGTCGAGGATGACCAGGTTGGTATTGGCAAAGAAGTTTTTGCCAATGTGGATGTGGTAGCCGTAGTCGCAGTAGAAGGGTGAAATGATGCAACCACCTTTGTCCATGTTGACAATGCGGCGTATCAGGTTGTCGCGTTCCTGGGTACGGTCGGGCGATAGCTGGTTGTATTCATGCAGCAGGCAGCGGGTCTTCAGCATTTCCTGTTGCAGTTCAGGGTCGTTATTGGCATCATAGAGCAGTCCTTCGGCTGCCTTTTGCTTTTCTGTCTTTTTCATGTCATTTGCTTGCATGCTTGTTTTTCCGGTAAAAGTAGCATATATAAAATGAAAAAATACACAGTGGCTTATATATTTTTTGCTGGTTGCTCATGAAAAAATGCTTCGTACAGAAGCTAGTTCCTCTTCAAATGAGCTGATGAATCTTATTGATAAGCTGTTCTTGAAAATATATTTCATGTGGTACTGATAATATTTTGTACATTGCTTGCACTACTTTATATATGAAAATACTTTGTTGTTTGTGTAGAATGATTTTTTCTCTATTTTTGCTATGTCCAGACACGATGGCATGTCTGGTTGCTTTATAGACAATTCAAGTTTCGGCAAGCCCGGAACTTTCGTAGATAATTAACTTTAAAAAAGGAAAGACATGAAAAAATCAATGATTCTGGCGGTGGCATCCTGTATACTGGCATCGTGTCACACAGCTACGCAGAGACAAGAGAATGAGTTTGTGGGAAATTGGTTGGAGGTGATGCCTGCCAACTCTCAGTTTGTGCAGGGAGTGACACTGAATGCCGATGGAACAGCTTCTTCCATAGGTATGGCTACGTTGAAATATGAGTCGTGGAGCCAGAAAGATGGCAAGTTGGTGCTGGCGGGAAAAAGTATTGGCAATGGACAGACAATCGACTTTACGGATACACTGGAAATTGTGGAGCTGACGGCTGACAGCATGAAACTGGGAAAAGGGGGAATGTATCGGATTGATTATTA
The DNA here is from genome assembly GCA_900553815.1 of uncultured Bacteroides sp. Lineage (GTDB taxonomy): Bacteria > Bacteroidota > Bacteroidia > Bacteroidales > Bacteroidaceae > Bacteroides. Next base: position 7,818 of record USEY01000044.1, on the reverse strand, counting down.
TAAAGTCGCTGAAATTCCGCAAGCAAAGGAAAACGTTAATTTACTGGATTCGCTGAAGAAAGTAGAGGGGACGGGAGAGTTGCAGACACGTGTCTATCGGGGAACGCTTCCGGCAGCTTCTTGTCCGGGCATTGTATATGATATTACCCTCTATAATTACGAGCATAGCGGTGACGGTGTTTTCAGAGCCAGTTTGACTTATCTGGAAGCTGAAAATGGAAAGGATTCGAGGATAGAGTTTTGCGGACGTCAATATACTTTGCGCGGAAATGCTGTAGATAAAAATGCTACCGTCTTTCAGTTTGTGCCTTTTGACAAAGAAGAAGATACCATGAACTTTCTTTATGAAGGCAATAAACTGACCATGCTTGACCGTGAGCTGAAGCCTATTGAGTCGAAGTTGAACTATACTTTGCAGCTGCAATAATTCTTTTTGGGGATAATAGATTTTTATAGAAAGTGCTGATGAATGCCGTATGATGTTGATAGCGGAAATCATCAGCACTTTTTATATGCAGAAGTGGAGAAAATAGGAGGACTATAACAGATGGTTTTCTGCAAAATATTTCCATAAGGGAGCTGCCATCAGTGCCTGGCGTATTTCATTGCCGGTAAGCAGGCTGCGTACCTCGTCTACACTAAGTAGATGAATGCTGATGTCCTCGGTTTCTTCCAGATGTTGTTCTGACAGACGCTCTACGCCGGTGGCTATGAAGCAATGGCAGAGGTTGGTCATGGTGCTGGTGTTGGCAGAAAGAAGCATGTGTGGTGTCCATGTGCCGCCACCGTAGCCGGTTTCTTCATAGAGTTCGCGTTGTGCCGACTCCAAGGGAGTTTCGCCCGCTTCGCATACCCCGGCACAAATTTCATATCCTGTCCATTGCAGTCCATGACGATATTGCCGTTCCATCAGAAAGTGGCCGTCACTTGTGATGGCAATGACGTTTACCCAGTCAGGGTATTCCAATACATAGTATTCAGGGTTTTCAACACCATTGGGCATGCGTATGTGGTCGCGTCGGGCTGTCAGCCAGGGGCGTCGTATCAGATACTCAGAGTGGAGTATTTCCCATTTTTTTTCATCGTTGTTCATGGTTGTTGGTGTTTATCGGTTTGATGAATGATTATTCAAGTTTGACTTCCTCTGTTCTCAATTCTATTGAATTTGAACTTGTCGCTCTGTCATGCTGAACGTATGTGAAGCATCTTCTCTTACCGGTTGGTAGTGGAAAATTCTTTGCTTACGCTAAATGGCAGTATGTTGAGAAAAACAGCCTTTATTTGTCTTTCGATGTGGTAGCTGCTTTTTCTTTCTGGGCTTCCTCTGCCGCTTTCTTTTTGGCCTGTTCCCGTTTCAGCCTGTTTATTTTCCAACGATTCCAGAATAACAGTTCGTTCCACTTATCAAATTCCTTACGGAAGATGATGCCTATACCTTGGGTAGTGAGGTTGGTTTTGGTGTAATAGCGGTCGTTGGTTTCATTGTAGGCTTTCAGACGTATGTCGCCCGAACGTGTGACAAGCCATTCAGCTTCAAAGTCGCCCACAAAATTGGTGTTGGCCATCGGATTGTCACGGTAACCGAAGTTTCCGTTTATCAGCAGGCGGTTATTAAGCAGTTGCCCGGACAGCATTCCTTCAAACTCCATGTCTGTCCACCCTTTTTCTCCGGTGCTGAAGTTGGTGCCAATATTCCAGTTGTTATTGTCAATGATATGCTCCAGTGCATTGTTGAGCTGCCCTGAAAGAGTAGAGGATAGTACACTTGACATCATATTGGAGTTTTGTGTACCATCTACATTTTCGGGGGTATAGAACTTTCCAATACTTAGCAAGTACAGAATCTGCATGTTCATTTGTTCGTCTGTGGGGATGTAGTTTCTGACGAGTGCCTGTATTTCATCCCGCTCGTTGGGTAATTCCAATCCCAGTTTAATATCAGGCGAGGTGAGCTGTCCGGTCAGGTCCATGATGCAATTTACCCTTACGTTTGTTTGGTTTACATAGTCACTGGCATTGGGCATCAGGTCGTTCAATGACGCCGAGTTCACCAGATAGCTGGCTTTTATGTTCATGGAGGCATTGAGCGGATCGCCGTTGAAGTCGATGGTGCTTCCTTCTTGTATATTAAAGTCTTTGCGTATGACTTCCTGCAAACTGAATTTGTAGACACCCTGGCTGATGCGGTAGTTGCCAAACATACGGACATCACCTTTATTGTAGAACTCAGTGCGTATGTTTCCTGTTCCTCGGCCACTGATGTAGTCGCCAGCAATGGGGTCCATGATGATTTTCATGGTGGCGTCGGGGGTAGCGTCCACCAGTAGGTTCAGGCGGATATCAGTTTCATTTTCTTCCTCCTCTTGTTTCTGCTGCTCGCGTTCATACTCAGATATGATTTGCACGGAGTCCTGAATGGCACGTCGTGGCGTTTTGTCTACAAACTTGATGAACTGGTTGCTGGTAGCCGATGATACATAGTCTTTTATGTAGGTAAAACTGGAGTTGCGATTGGTGGTTACGGCCACGTTAATATTTACGCCGTCCTGTGCGTTTCCTGAGATGGTGGCATTTCCGGTAGCATAGACAGTACCATAGAATGGAAATTCGGGAGACTCTTTTGTGTTCATTACAAGCATATTGTCAACATCGAACAATATCCGGTAGTTCAAATCCTTAAAGTGACGGTAGTGCAGATAGCCGTTTGCCCGGCCTTGGTGTCCATAGGTATCGAATACACGGTTGTTTGTAAATGTCAATCCACCGGGTTCTATTAAAATACTGTCTTTGATGTTGTAGGTCGTGTTGAGTACATCTATTTTCATGTTGGCATCGCCCAACACTTTTCCATCCATCGTTAGTCCTTTGAACTTGCCATAAAAATGTACGTTTCCACTTACCCGTCCGGAAAAATCGGACGTGATGGAACTCATATAATAATGTATGAATTTTAAGTTCGTATTTTCTGCATGAATTTGCAGGTCGAGGGCACTGGTTGGTTTGATAGGGTAGATAAAGCCTTTGACACGCGTTCGGGCAATATCTTTTTCACGTATGTCGGCATCCAGATAAATGGCTTTGTTCTCGTGGTGCCACTCGCCATGTATGTCAGCATCGCCCAGCAGACCGTCGTTCAGCCCCATGTCTTTGATTTTCAAATCCGTATTCATGACGGGGGTACCCAAAACACCACAGGCATAGGCCGGTCCGGTAGCTTCACCCTTGAAGTTTACACCTAAATCAGCAATATCAAATACATAGCCGATGTTAATATCCTTCAAATTGATACGTATAGTGTCGGTCGGCTGGTTGGAAATGGTGCCGTTGATGCGTAAGTGTCGGTCTTGATGACTGAAATAGAAGTCATTGATATGTACTTTGCCAGAGTCAATCATCACCTTGGCCGGATGTATTTGCCATAAAGTGTCATTGAGTATGACGTGTGTAGGCCGTATGTCGATAACGGTTTGCAATGCAGCTTTCGTTTTCTTTTTCTTTCGGTGTTTTTGCTCCTTTTCATCGGATTCATGGCGCAGGAAATGGGCTGCAGCAGACAGTTTGCCGCTGTATGTCACTTCACTGCTGTTGCCCCAGTTGAGTGTTGCCTCAATGGTATCATTATGAGCTTGCGCTTCGATGGCGACGTTAACCGCACCTTTTGATTGCCGGTTATTGAATCTGATTCGGGCGTTGATACGGTCGTTAGGGGTTTCGCAGAAAATCATGCCCGACTCAAAGAATTTGTCTTTGTAGCGCAGTCGAGGAAAATAGCCTTCAAGGCGGAATCGTTTGTTATTGTCGTCAAAATATCCTTTGATGGTAGAAGGCGTGTATATTTTCAATGGAATCTGGAAAATATCGGATAATGGATTCGTATTGGCGATGTATAAATCAAATTGGAAGTTGTTTTGAGTCTTTATTTCTTTTTGCGGAGCCGGTAAAAGGGTTGGTATGTACTTGCGCATGATATTGATGACACTGGTGGGCAGTGTCTTGTAAGAATAGTCGCCTTCTATGTTACCCCGCAGGAAAGGTGACTTTATCATTATCTGCTTGCGGTTGTGCTCTTGGATAGCGGCCGTAATATTCAGATTATCCATAAAGTAGTCTGTTTCCGGGGACGTATAACGCAAACTGTCTATATTGATATTTCCGTTCATTTCATCAATAGAACCTCCAGTAAAGTTTGCTTTTATTTTCAGCGAAACTTCTGCGCCTTCATACTTCTTTGTCAGGTTCAGGTCGTTGGGACGGAAACGGCTGATATCAGCCTGGAAGTTGAAAGTGGGGATGGCAGATTCGGTATTGATAATTCCGTTGATAACTACCGCAGCGTTTTCATCGTCAAGCATGGCTTTACCGTAAAAACCACCTTTCTCGTATTCGCCATCGAGGGTTATGTTTTCGTAGGTGTATTCGCTGTAATCTATGGATGAAACCAAGCCTTTCAGAACGATGGACGGGTATCGGTCTGGTATGTGTCTGCCTTTTACTTCCATGTTCAGGGTGATGTCGCCAAGCTTGTTGTTGCTTAGCATTTTCCCCAGTTTGAACTTGGCAGTTTTGATACCGCCGGAATAAGAAAAGCTGTTTTTCTCTTTATCCGAGCTTATTTTTAAGTCTGTTCGCAGGGTGCCTATGTCTGTCCTGAAGCGGCCATAGGTAACAAGGTCATTGAAATAACCGGAGATTTCACCGTCAAAAGAAATGCTACCCAGATTGCGGAGAATGGGCGAGGGAGTACCTTTATTGTCTTTGCTAAGATTTCTGACAAGAAATGATACGCCGTTGGGCGATAAATATAGTCTGGAGAGTGTACCAAATATATATGCATCCTGCGGGTTTGATAGGTCTTGCAGGGTGGCATCTCCGGTAAGTTCGAAATTGTTGCCTGCATAGATTTTGAGGAGCGGGCAGGATAGTTGGTCTATGGTTCCGTGGGCCTTTGTTTCTATGTAAAGTGCTTCCTTGAAATTGGCAAATGCAGGTATGAATGCTGAAATATCCTTGAGCGTAAATGCAGAAGGTAATATTTGGAAAGAAAAGTGAACCTTGCGGGCAAAGTCCTTGAAGTCGGCCAGACTGTCGTACTTCATTTCGATAGTGTCCATACTTAATGATGTGTTGGGCATTTCTATTTGGAAATTGCCTACATTCATTTGTTGGTCATTGGCTGTCAGTTTCAGACTCAGTTTTTTCAGTTCAAATCCAGAATTGGCTTCTTCTATGCTCATGCGTTTGATAGAGGCATTGATAGAATCGCTTTGCAAGGCTTTGAGCGAAATATTGGCAATAATATTATTTAGTTGGATGTGGTTTGCATTGAATTTGCCGGGTGTATATGCGGCAGAATGTACGTTGTAGGCCACTTTTCCTCTTCGTATTAGAATGGAGTTGATGCGTAAGTCCAATTCGCTTTTCTCTTTCTTTTCTTCTTTGGGAGCGAAAGCGTCAAGTATAAATTGGAAGTTGGCAGGAGAGTCAGGAGTATCCTTCTCAAGGTTGATATTGAAACCGAACAATTGGACACTACTGATGGATATGCGGCCTGAGAGCAAGGAAATAATGTCGAATTTAGCTGATAGGCGAGTGATTTTCAGTAAATCTTTTTTTGACTGGTCCTGAAGGGAGACGTCTGTCAGTATGATGCGGTTCAGCAGTCCCATGTTTATCCGTCCGATGCTGACTTCGCTTTTTAATAGTTTAGTTAGTTCGGATGAAGCATAATGAGAAAGTTGCAGTTGTACATAAGGTATGTTCAGCAGCAAAATGATACCGATGTACAGACCAATGATGACACCGATAATCCAACGGACTGTTCTTTTTATAGTTTTAATAGGCGGATGTTTTTATTAAATTAAAAGCATGTCTGTTTGCCGAAAAAAATGGGCAAATTGTTTTTGTTGCTACAAAAATAGGGAATTATATATTATGAATACTACTTTTATCATTACTTTTGCAGTGTTTTTAACTGTATAAGTCCGATTACCTTGTGTGATAACCTGTTACTTTTTTCACTTGTCTTTGTGAGTAGGTTATACAGGATTATTGTCTCCATAATCATTTAAAAAAACAATATTGCATTTTAAGTGATATAGAGTGAAGAATAGGTCGGTCCGCATACAGAATTGGCTATTTAAATAGTGAAATGATATGAGTACGATTATTTTAGGTATTGAGTCTTCTTGTGATGATACTTCGGCTGCGGTAATACGTGATGGCTATTTGTTGTCTAACGTAGTAGCAAGCCAGGCAGTTCATGAAGCGTATGGAGGAGTAGTGCCGGAATTGGCATCGAGAGCACATCAGCAAAATATTGTGCCTGTGGTGAGTGAAGCCTTGAAACGTGCTAATGTAAAGAAGGAGGAACTTAGTGCGGTAGCCTTTACACGCGGTCCTGGTTTGATGGGTTCGTTGTTGGTTGGCGTTTCTTTTGCAAAAGGTTTCGCACGTTCGCTCGGAATCCCGATGATTGATGTTAATCACTTGAGTGGTCATGTGTTAGCTCATTTCATTAAAGCTGAAGGTGAAGAAAACCGTTTGCCCGAATTCCCGTTCCTTTGTTTGTTGGTTTCAGGAGGAAATTCGCAAATCATACTGGTGAAGGCCTACAATGATATGGAGATTCTGGGACAAACAATTGATGATGCTGCGGGTGAGGCTATTGACAAATGCTCCAAAGTGATGGGGCTTGGTTATCCAGGAGGACCTATTATAGATAGGCTGGCTCGCCAAGGTAATCCGAAAGCATTTACTTTCAGCAAGCCGCATATCCCGGATTTGGATTACAGTTTTAGTGGATTGAAGACGTCTTTCCTTTATTCATTGCGCAACTGGATGAAAGAAGACCCCGATTTCATCGAGCATCATAAGGAAGATTTGGCCGCTTCGTTGGAAGCTACCATAGTAGATATTCTGATGGATAAGTTGAGAAAAGCTGCCAAGAAATATAATATCAAGCAAGTGGCTGTAGCAGGAGGCGTTTCGGCCAACAATGGTTTGAGAAATGCTTTTAAAGATCATGCCCAACGTTTTGGATGGGATATATTCATCCCTAAATTCAGCTATACGACGGATAACGCGGCAATGATTGCTATTACCGGTTACTTTAAGTATCTGGATAAGGATTTCTGTCCGATGGAAGCACCGGCTTATTCAAGAGTTACTTTGTCATGAATAGAATAGAAGAAGAAATAGGCTTATTGCTGAAAGAGAAAAAAATGTCCCTTTCCACCGCAGAAAGTTGTACGGGTGGAGGGGTGGCTGCTGCCATTACCTCGGTACCTGGAAGCTCTGCCTACTTTAATGGAGGGATAGTGGCCTATTCCAATGAAGTGAAGATGTCTTTGCTGGGTGTGAGCCCGCAGACTTTGGAAAAATGGGGAGCAGTTAGCCGGGAAACAGTCATTGAAATGGCTCATGGTGCGATGAAAGCGCTGAAAACTGACTGTGCTATCGCTACCTCGGGTATAGCAGGTCCTGATGGCGGAACGAAAGAGAAACCGGTAGGTACCGTTTGGATTGCAGTTGCCTATAAAAATGAAATTTCTACCTTCAAACAGGAAGGAGACAACGGAAGAGCGGAAAACGTGCAAAATGCTATTAAAAAAGCACTTGAAATGCTGTATGAAAGGCTGAAATAAGGAAAAAAGGCTATCATACAATGATTTATTTCTTGAAAAACTTGTTTTATAACAATAAAAGTGCTTACTTTGCGCTCTGTTTGAAATAAATAGTTATAGAAACTATAAAAAAGAGATAGAAATGTCGAAGATTTGTCAAATTACCGGAAAGAAAGCCATGATTGGCAACAATGTT
>USEY01000043.1 GCA_900553815.1 uncultured Bacteroides sp. | reverse complement strand
TCGTTGAACTTTTCACCATTGGCGTGAAATCATGTATAAGAGATAAGTTTCACCGAATTCCGTTTGTTCTCAAATATTTATCAGCATTGTGAGGGCGTGAAACTTCCTTGGGGAACATTTTTTTAGATGCTGTGCTGCGGCATGCAGCTGAAAAAGGGGGTATGTCTTATGCTGAAAGATGCTATTTTCCGGTTTCTAAAGAGGGACTTTAGGGGGCTAATGTTAGACTTTGGCATGCTGAAGAGGGACTTGACGAAAACAGATACGGCTGCGTGACCTGACGCAGCCGTATCCATCGGACAACGCAGCCGCAAACGTGAGCCGATGCAGCCGTAAGTGTGAATGACAGCAGTGGACACTTTGCATGATAAGAGTTAACTCCCAACACGATAGTAGTCTACTGCTATCATGTTGGGAGTTAACTGCTATATTGCTGCGAGTACACTGCTATCAGCAGCGTTGCAGGTTATTCATATACTTCCAGCTCGTAGATACGTGTAGCTTGTCCATCGGGAGTCTGTACGGGTTGGGCTACCAGTAGGCGAAGGAAGTGCACGCGCTCCGTCTTTCCCAGACGACGGTTCAGCACATTGCGTTTGTTGCCCGTCACGCAGTCCAGCGTACGCCATTCTTCGTCGGCACGATTCTTGCCTTGCAAGAAGCAGGTGGCGGTGATGTAATCGCTACTTTCTTGGGCGGCACCAACGAGTTTCCAACCGCTGACTGCCTTTTCTGCACCAAGGTCGAACTCCACATAGTTGGGCAGGCGCGAAACGTCGCACCACTTTGTTGTCTCGTCACCGTCGGTCAGATTCTCGGGACGCTCACGGTCGTTAACAAAACCTGTGCAGGCCGTCAGTTTGGCCGTCTTCAGCAGGTTGGTCTTGGACGCTTCAGGCACCGGCTGACCGGATGCTGCAGGAGCATTGCCCGTGCGGAAGAGAGGCGCGGCCGGTACTACCGACTGAAGAGGCTCAGCAGCCAAGGTAGCGGCAAAGAGCACAACGCCACGGTCGGCAGGCAATACAACTTCGGTGGTCTTCGGCGTCAACGGAATGGCCAGCTTGAACATATAGGTAAATTCGTAGGGATGGTCTCCCTGAGACGAATGACGGTGCGTACCTACGTGAGCCACTTGTGCCGTCTTCAGATAGCCGTCGGTATGTCCTTCGTGCCCCCATTGGCCAATAAAACCTGTATAAGAAGGTACGGCCAGCACACAGCTGTCTTTTCCCAGACGGAAGGTAGCGGCCAGGTCTTTATCGGCCGTAGCGGCGGCAGCCAGCAGGTAGAGGCGGTTGTAGCCCTTCCCGGCCGGAATGCGCAGCGTGTCGCCCTGGCAGGTCATGCCGTTCAGCTCCTCACCGGTGGCCAGGTTAAAGGGAATGCCGTCTACTGTCAGTTCCTCGGGCAGCAGTTCGCCCGCATAAGAGTAGCCCGACTCGAAGTCGGCCTCGTGAGTAAAGCCGTTCCAACTGAAACAACGCTTGTCATACTGCAACGGCAGGGACTCGGTATGGACAGCTGACAGAGGCTTTGCAGCTACGCGGATTTTGTAGGTACGTATGCCGTTAGGCTGAAGTTCTACCTGCAACCGACGCCCGCTGAAGCGCGCCGGACCGATTTCTTTCTCGGTGCCGTCGGCCTCAACAGCCGACACCAGGTCGGCGGCAAACGTCAGCTCTGCCTGCTGGGCTTCGCGACCACCGGTTTCGTAGACGCGCACCACGTATTCATCGCTTGCCTCAGCCTTCTTCAATGCCTTAATCAGCACGTTGGGATTGCTGGAAGAAGCCAGCGAGAAACTCTTACCCAGTTCGCCGCGGTGCTTGGAAGCCACAAAGGCCTTGACACGCTGGTTCAGCAGCTCGGCATCCTCGCAGAGGGCGGCCTTGTCCAGGCTTCCGGCGTGAGGCAGGAGGCTGTAAGTAAAGGTATGATATCCCCAGTCCTGGCGGTTCTGGTAAGCATAGCCATTGCGGGTTTCGGGCGTGTGCAACAGGGTCAGACGCAAGGTGTTGTCATTGGGCTTGTCCCAGCCATACTTGCAATCGTTCAGGATGGACACGCCGTAGCTGCCGCTGCGGTCGGTCAGGTCGGCCCAATACTGGGCATAGACTTCGTAGGCGGTAGGCGTATTGTTGCCGTGCTCCACACTGCCGATGCCCAAGTCGTAGAGGGCCTTCTCATTGGCCACACTCAAGGGAAATTCGGCTTTAAGCAGGGCACCCGTCTCGCGCCAGCCCACTTCATTGTAGAAGTCGATGCGGCGTGCAAGAGCACCTTCATAGAGACGGATATACTGGCGAAAAGTAGACTGTCCGTGCTGCTTCTCTACGCAAAGGGTCTTGCGCAGGGCGCCGTCCTCAACCAGCGTGGCGCGCACGTTTCCACTGATGGATATGGGAGTAGCATCGATGGTTTCCTTCAGTACCTCCCAGGCCGGCCAAGCGTATGATTTGTTGGTGGTAAAGAGAGCCAGACGGATAGGTTGGCCGTCGGCTACCAGCTCCCGACTGTTGGCCTTGTCAAAGAGGGACGTGATGTCGCCGTTGGCGTCGAGTGTAATCTTATATACCGAATTCTCCACCGATGTACCGGCCACTGCTTGTGAAGCTTCCTTGCCCCTGCCCGACAGGCGTACATCGTAGACGGCATAGCCGGCGGCAGGTACCGTAGCCTCTACCAGCAGGCGTACCCGACCGTCGCTATAGCCCAGCACCTGCGAGCGGACTTTTCGGCCTTGGTCGTCACTGACGGTGGCTTCCTGCGGCAAGCGGGTAGCGGGAACAGATACCTCGACCACATCGGTAGCGGCAAAGCCCAGCGGATTGTAGAACACGACCGGCGTACCCTTGACACGCGTATCGAGTTGGGATGAAAGGGCATTAACCGAAGAAGTCAGTATATCGCCAAACTGCTTCAGCGACAGCAGCTCGTCGTTCCAAGAGAACTCGTAGGCACGCGGTATGCTGGTACCCGTCAGGTCGTCGTGAAACTGATGGAAGATGAACCTGCGCCACGACTCCGTCAGACTGCTGCCAGGGTAGTCGGCAGTACCCAGCCACTCGGCGGCTACTGCGGCACGCTCGGCGGCGTCGCCCAGCAGTTCGTTCTGACGGTTGTAGAGCTTCATGGCGGCCTGCGAGGTGTAGCAACCGGTACCGTGTACATCCATCAAGAGTTCGCCGCTGTAAACCGGCAGTTCGGGATGGGCCGAGAAGGGCTGATAATCCTTGAACAGGCGGTCGCTGGTGGCACTGATGACCTGAAGCGGGCCGCTGCCTTTCATGCCCTTTACCACCGACTCTACCGAGCCCTGAGTAGGCGAACCGCCGACATCACCCGTGCCGTAGTAGCGATAGACGGTATTGAGTGGTGTGCGTGTGGCCAGTTCAGCCAGTTCCTTGTCTTGCGAAAGGTCAATGTTGTTCCAACGCTTGCCGTAGTCATAGCCGTGAGCCAGCATCACGGCCGAACCGTCCACACCCTTCCACAGACCGATGGTGAAGGGATGCTTACTGTCGCCATGGAAAGGCCGGTGGCGCCAGTCGAGCTTTTGCGAAGAAAAGCCGATAAGTCCGCAGTGGGCAGCAATGGTAGGCAGTGTCCAGCCGAAGCCGAAGCAGTCGGGCAAGAAGATGTCGGTACTTTCCACTCCGAACTCCTGACGGTAGAAGGTCTGTCCCAACAGGATGTTGCGTATGGCTGACTCTGTAGAAGGAACCAGCGCATCGGTGGCATCCCAACTGCTACCGCTGATATGCCAGCGTCCGGCCCTTACAAAAGCTTTCAGCTGCTCGTACTGTGCAGGATAATATTCCTTCATCCACGAGTATTTTACGCCACCCTCAAAATTGAATATGTACTGCGGATAGCGGTTGAGCAGGTAGAGGTTCCGGCTCAGAGTATTCCATACATACTCTTTGATGGTGGTCTGAATATCCCAGTTCCACTGGGTGTCGAGGTGTGCGTCGGCAACGGCATATACTTTGGCCTGTTTGCCTTCCGCAGGCTGTGCACCGGCCAAGCCTCCGCCCAGGGTCAGGGCAAGCGCCAGCGTGCAGAGCCGTTTCATGGTCAGAATAGTGTTTCGTTTCATGGATTTTTGTTTGTTTGTGATACATCTGTGCTTCCAAATTTAAATCATATTTCTGTAAGTTCAAGCAGACAAAATGCAGAAAGACAAGCGTATGACAGAAAATGACACAATAATGACAGGAATGTAGAAAAAGATAATCCCGTCATGCCGTAATTTTGTAGCAGCAAACTATAAACATTCATTAAAAACAAGAACACACAAACCATGAAAAGAACTTTTGCATTTGCATTGGCCTTGTGCTTGGGCTGTACAATCATGGCACAGAAGAAGTATGAACTGACCTCGCCCGACCGACAGGTAAAAGCTACCGTCAGCGTGGGCGAACAACTGACATACAACCTGGCCTACGGAAACGAGACATTGCTGGACAATTGCACACTGGGTATGGAAGTCGGCGAAGAGAAGCTGGGTACGAATCCCAAAGTAGTACGAGCCACCCGCAAGAACGTCAGCGAAACAATCACTCCCGTCGTTCCCCTGAAATATGCCACTGTAGACAATCACTACAACCAACTGCTACTGAAATTCAGAGGTGGCTACAGCATAGAGTTCAGAGCCTTTGACAACGGATTTGCCTACCGCTTTATAACCGACCGGAAAGGCGAAATGGAGGTAAAAAACGAAACCTTCGGTCTCCACTTTCCCGGCGACTACCTGCTGCACATGCAGCAACCCGGCGGTTTCAAGACGTCTTATGAGGAGGAATACCGCCACGTAGAAAGCAAGGAATGGAATGAGAGCGACCGCATGGCGCTGCTGCCACTGCTTATAGATACACGCAAGGATTGCAAGATATTGTTCAGCGAATCGGACCTGAGCGACTATCCGGGCATGTTCCTCAAAAGTAGGGGAGCCAACAGTGTGGAAGCAGTGTTTCCGCGCGTACCGCTTGAGTTTGGCGAAGACGGCGACCGCAGCCAGAAGATTCTGAAGGAAGCCGACTACATAGCCCGGACAGAAGGGAAGCGTAACTTTCCCTGGCGCTACTTTGTCATCGCCCCCAACGACGGTGCCCTGATAGAAAATACCATGACCCTGCAACTGGCCGAACAGAATGTGCTGGACGACACGTCGTGGATTAAACCCGGACAGGCCAGCTGGGAGTGGTGGAACGGTGCCACTCCTTACGGCCCTGACGTGAACTTCGAAGCTGGTTGCAACCTGGATACTTATAAGTATTTCATTGACTTCGCTGCCCATTATGGCATCCCCTACATCATCATGGACGAAGGATGGGCCATGAGTACACGCGACCCTTATACGCCCAATCCCAAAGTAGACGTACACGAACTGATTCGCTATGGCAAGGAGAAGAACGTAGGCATCGTGCTATGGCTGACCTGGCTGACGGTAGAGAACAATTTCGGCCTGTTTGAAACATTTGAGAAATGGGGCGTGAAAGGTGTGAAGATTGACTTTATGGACCGCAGTGACCAATGGATGGTGAACTTCTACGAACGGGTAGCCAAGGAAGCAGCCAAACATCATCTGCTGGTCGACTTCCACGGCTCATTCAAACCATCGGGACTGGAATACAAATATCCTAATGTGATTTCTTACGAAGGAGTTAGAGGTATGGAACAGATGGGTGGCTGCCGCCCCGACAACAGTGTCTACCTGCCTTTCATACGCAATGCCGTAGGCCCCATGGACTATACGCCCGGTGCCATGCTGAGCATGCAGCCCGAGGTTTACCGCTCAGAGCGGCCCAATTCGGCCAGCATAGGTACCCGCGCCTACCAGATGGCCTTGTTTGTCATCTTCGAAAGCGGCCTGCAAATGATGGCCGACAATCCGACCCTCTACTACCGCAACGACGAATGTAGCCGCTTCCTGACACAAGTGCCGCAGACTTGGGATGAAACCATTGCCCTGAAAGCCAAGGTTGGCGAATATGTCATCGTGGCCAAACGCAAAGGAGAAAAGTGGTATATAGGCGGCATGACCAATAATCAACAGAAAGAACGTACCTTCGACATCGCCCTTGACTTCCTGCCCGAAGGCAAGACTTGCAAAATTACATCGTTTGAAGACGGCATTAACGCCAACCGTCAGGCCATGGACTACCGGAAGAAAGAACAGACGCTGAAGAAAGGAGACATACTGCACGTGCGTATGGCGCGTAACGGAGGGTTTGCGGCAGTGATAGAATAAAATAGACTGCATCAAAATACAGAAAGGCACACAGATAACGCAGATTTAACAGATGGATACAGATAGTATTATCTGACAAACAGATAAATATTTCTGTAAAAAATCAGTTTTAACCTGTGTCATCTGTGTACCTTTCATTATGATATTGTTGCATCCTCTTGCCAATGTTTCCAAAACTTTACCTTACCTTTACGACCTGAAACAACACCCATACCCATGAAAAACAACTGCCTTGCACATCATATAATCAGCCTGCTCATACTATGGTTATACAGCCATATCTTACCTGTAAATGCCTACAATCTACGACAGTTTTCCAATAAAAACGGCTTGTCTAACAGTGCCATTCTGTCGCTCTACCAAGATGAAAAAGGGGTGATATGGATAGGGTCGTGTGACGGACTTAATATCTACGATGGCAACAGTATCTACCTTTATCATACAATCAATACTACCAATACACTGCTTTCGGGCAATCTGATTAACCAGATAACGGGAGCAGAGGAAAACATTCTGTGGATACAAACCAATTATGGTCTGAACCGACTGGATACTCAACAACAGACCAGCCAGACTTTTGCTGACTTCAAGGATAACAATTTCATGGTCAACAGTAACAACAACACCTTCTTTATACTGAAGGATGATGGCCACCTCTACTACTATCAGGCAAGTCGGCAAGCCTTTCAACAACTGAACATTCCGGCTGTGAACTTCTCACAAGTGCTCTCCATGATTATAGACGCCAATGACGTGCTATGGATATTCTGTACCAACAACGATACACGCAGCTACAGCATTGTAAAGAAAGGAAAAGATACAATAGAGCTGAAGGCAGAAAAACTGTTCAAACATACCAACATGCTACGCTGGGCTTTTGCTGAAAAGGAGACTGCCTATTTCATTGACGATACATACGGATTTTACGAATATGATTTTGCCAACCGTCAGTCTTACTACATTGCTGACCTGACTGACGAAATAAAGGCACGTGGCGAGGTTTCTTCTGTCATTAAGCAACAGAACGACTACTACATAGGCTTCAAGAACAGCGGACTCGTCGTGCTGAAACACATGCCCGACCAAAAAATAAAATACCAAATCCAGCCAACGGAAATTCATACGGGAATCTTCTGCCTGATGAAGGACAGGTTTCAGGACATCGTATGGATTGGTACGGACGGACAGGGCATGTATATGTACTCAAACAGCGAATATTCCATCATTAACAACCGACTCGACAATCCGGTTTATCAAGTCAATAACCCGGTAAGAACCCTCTATTATGACCAAGAACAAACCTTGTGGATTGGTACCAAAGGAGGCGGTATGTTACGTATCCCCAACTACCGCCCTGATGGCAGCCCCGCAACAACAGCCTTCGAACGCATCAATACCGGCAACAGTTTTCTGACCGACAACTCCGTTTACTGCCTGGCACCGGGCAACAATGGCATTTTGTGGATTGGCACCGAGAACGGACTGAACTATTACTCCTACCGCGACCGCAACATTCGGGAACTGCGCATCCATGCAGACGGAAAACGGGTGAAATATATTCATGCCATCAACCAGCTGAATGACACCACGCTATGGATATCCACCGTAGGAGAAGGCATTGTCAAAGCCATACTTAACCCGGCCACCAACGGCATACCAAGCGTAAAACATGCCACACGTATCGTCATGGACAACGGACGAATGGCCGCCAATTACTTCTTTACCTCCTTCCTGGAGAACGACTCCATACTGTGGTTTGGCAACCGGGGTTACGGAGCCTATCGTATGAACGTACTGACCGAACAACTGACTCCCTATAGGTTTGACGACATTGTAAACAGTCAGACGGTTAATGACATCTTTGCCATTTACAAAAACCAGAAGGGCTACTGGCTGGGCACAAGTTCGGGCCTACTACACACTGACAACCGGTACACCAACGCCACCTTGATGTCGGCCAACACCGTACACGGCATACTGGAAGATTATCGAGGCAATCTGTGGATAAGTACCAACCAGGGACTGATACGCTTTAACCAGAAAACACATACCAGCCAGTCCTACACCTACGACAATGGACTGGACATCAATGAATTTAGCGACGGAGCATTTTATAAAGACCCACAGACCGGAAACCTGTTCTTCGGAGGTATCAACGGATTTGTTGTCATCAAGCCAAACTCATACATCGCCGAAGAATACATGCCGCAAATAAACCTGAAAGGAATCTCGGTATTCGGAAAGGAATGCAACCTGCACGATTTTCTGCACTACAGAAAAGGGCAACCTACCCTGCAACTGGACTATAAGCAAAACTTCTTCCAGCTTACCTTCATGGCTGTTGACTACATCAATGGCAACAATTATTCCTATTCCTACAAACTGGAAGGTGCCAGCGACAACTGGATAGAAAACGGAACATCACCCAACGCCTCATTTTCAAATCTGGCTCCCGGAGAATACACCCTGCTGGTGAAATACCGAAACAACAGTAACGGAAAAGAAAGCCTGCCTGAAAAGTTCATCATACGCATCAATCCGCCCTGGTACCTCAGCCTGTGGGCATACATAGGTTATTTCAGCCTCTTTGTATTGCTCTGCGCCAATACTGCCTATAAGTTTGTCAGGAAATATCGCCGTCGTCAACGCCGACTCATGGAAGAGATGGACAGACAGAAAAAAGAGGAAATCTATGAATCGAAGCTGCGCTTCTTCACCAACATCACACACGAATTCTGCACACCATTGACACTGATATACGGACCTTGCGAGAAAATCATTGCGTACACCGGCAGCGACTCTTACGTGCAGAAGTATGCCCGCATGATACGCCAGAATGCTGAAAAGCTGAACGGCCTCATCCTGGAACTGCTGGAGTTCAGACGACTGGAAACGGGACACAAAGTGCTGTCCATCCAGCCCCAACCTCTGTCTGAAACAACCGAGAACATAGCCGAATCGTTCGCCGAAATGGCCGAGAACCGACAGATGGACTACCGTACAGACATTGCTCCCGGCATCAGCTGGAATACTGACTTGAGCTGCTTCAACAAGATAGTAGCCAATCTACTGTCCAATGCCTTCAAATACACCCCCGACAGCGGCACCATCAGCATCACACTACGCGAAGAAACCGACCATGTATTGCTGCGTATTGCCAATACCGGAAAAGGTATAGCCAAGGAGGACATCAGCAGTATATTCGACCGCTACAAAATTCTCGACACTGTGGAAATGAATGGTAAGAATGCCCGCAACGGCCTGGGACTGGCCATCTGCAAAAGCATGACTACTTTGCTGAAAGGTGAAATCAGCGTGGAAAGCATACCTGGCCAGACAACTACATTCACCGTCAGCCTGCCCCGGCTGGATGCCGAAGCACCGACTGCCGGCACTCCCCTTACCGCTTACGAAGCAACCTCACTGACCCAAACCGTCGACGAGCCTGCCACACCGCCTAATAAAACGACACAAACCTACGATGCAACCCGCAAAACCATTATGGTGATAGATGATGACCCATCGATGCTGTGGTTCGTATCTGAAGTATTTACTGACAAGTATAACGTACTCTCCTACAACAATGCCCGCGAAGCTCTCGATAGCTTGGAACAAAGACAGCCAGACATCATCGTCTCCGATGTCATGATGCCCGGCATCGACGGCCTTTCCTTTGCCCGCAAAGTAAAGGAAAACAAGCTGTGGAAACACATCCCACTCGTCCTCCTGTCGGCCCTCCATCACGAAGACGACCAGGTGAAAGGTATCGAATCGGGTGCCGAAGCTTACATCACCAAGCCCTTCAACACCAAATACCTGGAACGAATAGTCAGCCGACTTATCAGCCGCGAGGCCGAACTGAAAGACTATTACAGTTCTGCCTTCAGTGCCTTCACTGTGGAAAACGGGCACTGCCTGCATAAGGAAGACCAGGATTTTCTGGACCGCATGCTGGAAATCATAGAAACAAACATTGCCAACCCTGACCTGCAAGTGGAATTCCTGAGCAGCGAGATGAACTACAGCACCCGCCAGTTCTATCGCAAACTGAAACAGATAACTGACAAATCGCCTGCCGACATCATCAAGGAATGTCGCCTCACCATGGCCGAACGCCTGCTGGTAGTGAAGAACCTGACCATTGAAGAAATCATGGACCAGACAGGATTTACCAATCGTAGCACCTTCTACAAAGCCTTCTCGCAACGCTACGGCATGCCGCCGCGCCAGTACAGGGAGCAACAGAAAGATACTGTCAAAAAGGAAAGAAACGATACACCGTCAACTAACTGACATGCCCGTAGCCAGTATCGACAACCAAACGCATAGTCGGGGTTATGACCGGTGCCCGATCGGGCACTGATGTGGTGCGCGTTCGGGCACCGCACTATCATCCGAGTAGGATGTTTCTGCAAGCTGCCGGAGGCGATGAAGGACACACAGACTGTAGGCAGCATCTCCCAATAAAAAAGGGAAGCTTATCACTTCCCTTTCAATATCCGTTTAATGTCGTTCAGCTTGTTGAGCGCCTCCAGCGGAGTGAGGTTGTTGACGTCGAGATTCAGAATTTCATCGCGTATCTGGCAGAGGACAGGGTCGTCCAGTTGGAAGAAACTGAGCTGCATACCACCGCGTGTGCCGCCTACTTCGGCCAGGGGCTTTCCCGACACGCCTGTCTGACGGTTGTCGGCCTCCAGCTGCTTCAGTATCTCGTTGGCACGCTTCACGATGCTGCGTGGCATACCAGCCATCTTGGCCACGTGGATACCAAAGGAATGCTCGCTGCCACCACGCTCCAGTTTGCGCAGGAAGATGACCTTGTTGTCCACCTCCTTCACCGATACGTTGTAGTTCTTGATGCGACCGAAGCTCTTCTCCATCTCGTTCAGCTCGTGGTAGTGAGTAGCAAAGAGAGTGCGCGCCTTGGCCTTGGGATGCTCGTGTATGTACTCCACGATGGCCCAGGCTATGGAGATGCCGTCGTAGGTGGAGGTACCGCGGCCCAGCTCGTCGAACAGCACCAGGCTGCGCGGCGACAGGTTGTTCAGGATGTCGGCGGCTTCGTTCATCTCTACCATGAAGGTCGACTCGCCCACGGAGATGTTGTCGCTGGCACCTACACGGGTAAATATCTTGTCCACCAGTCCGATGTGCGCACTCTCGGCAGGCACGAAGCAGCCTATCTGCGCCATGAGGGTGATGAGCGCCGTCTGGCGGAGGAGGGCCGACTTACCGGCCATGTTGGGACCGGTGATGATGATAATCTGCTGCGTCTGGCTGTCGAGCATGACGTCGTTGGCAATATATTTTTCGCCAATGGGCAACTGCTTTTCAATGACCGGATGGCGTCCCTGATGGATATCGAGCACATCGTCGTCAGCTATCACCGGACGTATGTAGTTGTTCTCACGCGCCACGTTGGCAAAGGACAGGAGGCAGTCAAGCCGGGCAATCTGGTTGGCATTGGTCTGTATGGCGGGAATGAACTCACTGATGCCCTGCACCAGTTCGGTATAGAGCTGTGTCTCCAGCACCAGTATCTTGTCCTCGGCTCCCAGTATTTTTTCTTCGTATTCCTTCAGTTCCTGTGTGATGTAACGCTCGGCGTTGGCCAACGTCTGCTTGCGTATCCACTCCTGAGGCACCTTATCCTTGTGGGCATTGCGCACCTCGATGTAATAACCGAAGACGTTGTTGTAGCCAATCTTCAGGCTGGGGATGCCAGTCAGGTCGCTTTCGCGTTGCTGAATCTGCAACAGGTAGTCCTTGCCCGAGTAAGCTATCTGACGCAGCTCATCGAGTTCGGCACTGACGCCGCTCTTGATGACACCGCCCTTGTTGACCAGCAGCGGAGGGTCATTGTTGATTTCCTTCTCGATGCGGTCGCGCAACAGCTGGCAAAGGTTGAACAGCTCGCCAATGTGGTTCAGACTGGCATTGTCGGCCTCGGCACAGGCCTGCTTGATGGGTTCGATGGCCCGCAGGGCTACCTTAAGCGCTACCACCTCGCGGGGCGACACACGGCCTACGGCAGCCTTGGAGATGATGCGCTCCAGGTCGCCTATCTGGTGTAGCTGCTCTTCTATCAGTTCTTTGAAGTCGGGATGGCGGAAGAAGTACTCCACTACGTCGAGGCGGTCGTTGATAGGGCGCACGTCCTTCAGCGGAAATACCAGCCAGCGCCTCATCAGGCGCGCTCCCATGGGGCTGATGGTCTTGTCGATGACGTTGAGCAGCGAGCTGCCGCCGTCGTTCATGCTGCCCATGAGCTCCAGGCTGCGGATGGTGAACTTGTCGAGACGTACGTACTTGTCTTCCTCGATGCGTGCCAGCGAGGTGATGTGCGACGTCTGCGTGTGCTGCGTCATGATGAGATATTGCAGGATGGCACCCGAGGCGATGATGCCGTTCTTCAGATGCTCCACGCCGAAGCCTTTCAGGTTTTTCACCTCAAAGTGCTTGAGCAGCTTCTCGCGGGCGGTGGTTTCGGTAAACACCCAATCGTCCAGCTCGAAGGTAAAGAACTTGTTGCCGAAGTTGCCCTCGAACATGGGGCGCTTGCCGCGCTCGAAGAGTACCTCCTTGGGGCCGAAGTTGTTCAACAGCTTGTCCACGTAGTCGAAGGGGCCTTCGGCTGTGAGGAACTCACCGGTAGATATGTCGAGGAAAGCCACGCCACACGAGCCCTTGCCAAAGTGTACGGCCGCCAGAAAGTTGTTCTCGCGGTAGTTCAACACGTTATCGTTGATACTTACACCCGGCGTCACAAGCTCGGTAATGCCACGCTTCACCAGCTTCTTGGTCAGCTTGGGGTCTTCCAGTTGGTCACAGATGGCCACGCGCTTACCGGCCCGGATGAGCTTGGGCAGATATGTGTCGAGAGCATGATGGGGAAAGCCGGCCATTTCGATGGTCTGTCCGGCTTTGCCGTTGTTTCGTTTGGTCAACGTAATACCCAGTATTTCGGAAGCCACAATGGCATCGGTGGAGTAGGTTTCATAGAAGTCGCCACAACGGAACAGCATCACGGCATCAGGGTGCTTAGCCTTGAGGTCGAGAAACTGCTTCATCATGGGGGTAAGGACTATATCTTCATGCATACCGGAAATCTATTATTATACAATCTGCAAAGATAAAGCTTTTCCCTAAAACACATGCCGAAAGCATCCGAATCCTTAGTAAGCCTTAACAGCTATTCTCTATAACTTCCGTAACCTGGTCTTAACAATATTGGCAAACTTTCTTCACAAGACATTTACCACTCCGTCATATACCGTCCGTTTCTTTGCACCCGAAAAAACGAACAATAGAGTATAGGCCTACTCTTTTAACATTTCAAAGTAAAACCATTAGGAATAGATTTATGAAAAAATGTTATCGGCAAATAGTAACACCTCTGTACATTGCCACATGCATGTTATGCCTTGCCAATCCTGTCAAGGCTATCCAATCGAAAGATTTAAACCCGACAGAACAGACAACTGCTGATAAAAAGGTTATCTCAGGAACTGTTATAGACAAGAGCCAGACACCCCTAATAGGTGTCACCATTACCCAAGAAGGAACCAACAACGGAACCATAACCGACGCCGACGGCCGATATGAACTGAAACTGACGGAAGGAACCCCCACCCCCGTACTTACCTTTTCGTATATTGGTTACAAGACTATCGAACTTAACGCCCGCCAGGTACCGGAGAAACTGGTCATGGAGGAAGACGCCATCACCGTAGACGAACTGGTAGTAGTAGGTTATGCCGTACAAAAGAAAAAAGACCTTACCGGCTCCACTTCCTCATTAAAAGCAGATGAAACAAGAATGGCTGTAACGACCAGCCTTGACCAAATGATGCAGGGTAATCTGAGCGGTGTAAATATCACCAATGCCTCTGGTATGCCGGGAGGAGCCGTACGCGTCAGTGTACGTGGTGTAGGTTCCATCAACGGCTCCAACGAGCCTCTGTTTGTAATTGACGGAGTACCCGTTTCCAATACAGACAATTCAGGCCTCAACGGCCGTTATGGTGGAAGTGTCCAAAATCCGTTGTCCATGATTAATCCCAGTGACATCGAATCTATTGACGTTTTGAAAGATGCCGCAGCAACCGCTATTTATGGTTCACGTGCTACCAATGGTGTTGTTATGGTCACCACCAAACGCGGAAAAAAAGGACAACGCACTACCGTGAACCTGAATGCTTCCTATGGTATCCAATCGTTGCCCAAAACCATTGAAATGTCTGACTCCGAGCTGTATCTCACTGTACGCAACGAAGCCGTAAACAACTATAATACACAAAATAATCTCCAGCCCGGAGACAACTTATATAAGGCAGCTGAAGTCAATCCACGACCGGGCGAACCGGACGTAGACTGGATTGACCTGATTACACACGACCAGGCAGCCGTACAAAATTACGAAGTATCTGTATCGAGCGGCAACGAAAAAACACGTTTCTTTTCCTCTGTGGGCTATTTTGACCAGGAAGGTATTATCCTGACAAACCGCTTCCGCCGCTACTCGCTCCGCACAAATATAGACCATGATATTTCGCGATATTTCCAAACCGGAACCTCTATTTCGTTAAGCAAAACCATTAATAACCGCGTTCCTAATGACAATGTAGGCAATGGAATCTTTACACGTTCCATCGAACAACGCCCATTCGACGTACCTTTCAAGGAAGACGGTAGCTACATGATTGGTGGTGTAGACGTGCCTCGTCACAACGGAATACAGGTACTGAACGAACAGGAATCCAAAAACGAATGGTACAGAGTGCTGGCTAATGCCTACCTGAGCATCAAACCGTTTGAAGGACTGGAATACAAACTGAGTCTAAGCGGTGATGTGCGTTACTCTAACGATTACCTCAAGCTGACCAAAAACCATCCTTACGGAAGTCCTAAGGGCGAAATCAGCGACTACCGTTCGCTGAGCCAGAACTATCTGCTTGACAACACGCTGACTTATACAAAATCCATCCACAACCTTAACCTAACAGCATTAGGCGGATACTCCATGCAGGAAATGAGTGACAATTCAAGTTCCATTGTAGGTAAGGATTTCCCTTCTCCCAACTTTGACTATATCAATGCCGCAGGATACATTAAAAGTGCCTCGACTACAGGAGGTTCAAACCGATTGATTTCTACATTCTTCCGACTTAATCTAAGTTATCTGGACCGTTATCTGTTCACCTTCTCGATGCGTGCCGACGGCTCATCCAAATTCGCAGATGGTAACAAATGGGGTACTTTCCCCTCCGCTTCGGGTGCATGGCGCATCAGCAGTGAACCATTCTACCCTAAAAATGCCATTCTGTCCGATCTAAAACTCAGAGTAAGCTGGGGTATGACTGGTAACCAGGAAGGCATAGGCAACTATGACTCACGTTCACTTGCCTCGGGCGGACAAAACTATAACGGGTCGGATGGCATTGCCATCACAACACTTGCCAATCCTGACCTTAGATGGGAAAAATCAGATCAGACCAATGTGGGTATAGATCTAGGATTCCTCAACGGAAAAATAACAGCCGGCATTGACTTCTTCATCAAAAACACGAATGATCTGCTCTACAACAGACCTCTTCATACAACTACCGGTTTCTCATCTATCACACAAAATATCGGAAGCATGAGAAACACAGGTATTGAATTCAGCCTGGAGAGCCACAACATCCGACAGGACAACTTCAGCTGGGACACACAATTCAACATCTCGTCCATCAAGAATGAACTGACATCACTGATAGACGAAAAGCCAATCCCTGTAGGTAACCATGTATTACAGGTAGGAGAAGCCATTGGAACCTTCTATATGTACCAGATGGAAGGTATTTACCAAAAAGACAGTGAAGTACCCGAACCCTTGTACAAAAAAGGCGTAAGAGCCGGCGACATCAAATATACCGATGTCAATAACGACGGTGACTTGTCACCCGAAGATAAGGTAATCGTAGGCAAGCCCCTTCCCGATTTCTACGGAGGATTGACTAACCGGTTCACATTCAAAAACTTCGACCTTACCATCTTCAATACATTTTCTGTAGGCAACGATGTATATTCCTCCGGAATGAGCGGCATCGATGCCGTGGGACACTACAATTACGGCATACGCAAAGAAGTAGCCTTGAACCGCTGGCAAGGTGAAGGCACCAGCAACAGCATTCCACGTGCCATGATAAGCACACACAATACGCAAGCATCCACTTACCTGCTCCACGACGGTTCGTACTTCAAATTTAAAGACGTGACACTGGGATATACCTTACCTGTCTATCTGACACAAAAGTGGGGTATCAGTAATTTAAGGATTTATGCTTCAGCACAGAATCTGTGGACAATCAGTTCTTATCCCGGATATGACCCAGAAGTCAGCTATTCAGTAAGCGACTCCAAAACCATGGGAGAAGATGCCATGACCGTACCACAATTACGCACCTTTGTCTTTGGTCTGAACGTAACTTTCTAATCAAAACCAATAACGATTAATAAAAACAAACATATGAAATCCAAATTATATCATTTTGCACTGGCTGCCTGCCTTTCATTCAGCAGTATTTCCTGTTCCTGGCTAGAACTTGAACCCGGTACAGCCATTTCACCCGACATCCTGGGACAAGGAGAAATAGAGCAACTTCTCACTGGCACCTACCGTTCCTTACAAAATAATCCGGGAAGAGATACGTGGGTATTGTTTGACATGCGAGGAGAAAATCTTATCAACACCTATCTGAGTGGTTCGAACGATTTCGTTAACAATGAAATTCCCTCAAATAACGGTACATTACTCACCATGTGGAGAGGTTACTATAAAGCCATATACAACGCCAATGTGACCCTGAGTACACTTGCCAAACTGGAACAAACAGAGGAGAACCTGTATATTGAAGCACAGGCACGTTTTCTGCGTGCCTATGCCTACTACTGCCTTGCCACACGTTGGGACGGAGTGCCTATCATCAAGGAAAACACCCTTGAACAGGTAAAAAGAGACAAACAACAAGCCGTTTTTGAGTTCATCAAAGAGGAATTGAATGCCTGCATAACAGGCGGAAACCTAAAAACATTTGCGGAAACCAGCAACGCCCCCTATTATGTCAGCCTGGAAGCCGCTCAAGCATTAATGGCACGACTGGCACTGACAATGGGCGACAAAACAACCGCAACCCGTCTGGCCGAAGCCCTAATCGAAAATCCCTCATTCCAATTGAGCGAAAATTACGATAATATCTTCAACACAACTTCCAACAGCGAAGTCATCTTCAGCTTCAGAAACAGTACCAGCGAAAGTGCACAAAACCTATATGCACTGTTTACCACTTACGATTCGCCCATGAAAGGCAGCTGGTTCCTGTGTCCCTCGCCCGAGTCGGAAAAAATGTTTGACGACCCTGCTGACACGCGCAAGGCTACTTGCATTACACATCTTCAAAGTACAAGTACCGACTACATCATCATGAATAAGTTCAGAGACTACACACCGCTCATAGTAAGCCGTATAGCCGAGATGTATCTAATCAGTGCCGAAGCACAGGGTATGGCAGGACTGGACAGACTAAACGAACTGCGACAATACCGGGGACTACAGCCTTTAACAAACATCACATCCGATAGTGAATACGAAAAAGCCGTGGCACTGGAAAGACGAAAAGAACTTTACTGCGAAGGCTTCCTTTTCTTCGACCTTATCCGCACAAATAAGGTAGCTGAAGAAGTAAGTTCCATGGAAGGAAAAAATAACTATTACCTTCCCTTACCAGAATCGGAAGTACAGTACAATCCTAATCTGAACGAATATAATGACTAACAAACATATCATGCTAGGATAGCAGATAAACAGATGAAAAAAGGCTCGGAGAAAAAAATCCCCGAAGCCTTTTTTAGCAGTCACACGTTATCACCAATACATTGACTTATCAATAAACGATACATTAATCAATTTCCAAATAAGAATCAACCAATGAAAATACAAACAATCGTCCTGTTTACAATACTATGGGCTAGTCTATCAAATGCCAATGGACAGGAAATATCAAGCAAAAGATTCGACCCACAAACTCCTATTGCCTATCCGAAACAACCAAACAACATTCTGAACGAAAACCGAAGCCCACTACGCCTGCCACAGGTAGACAATTACAAGATACTGAAATGCGACTTCCATATGCACACGGTATTTTCAGATGGTACGGTATGGCCTACCACCCGCGTAGAAGAAGCATTCCGCGAAGGACTGGATGCAATATCCATCACCGAACATCTTGAATTCCACCATTTGCATGCACCCGACGTGAATGCTACCAATCTGAACAGAGAATACGAAATAGCCCGACAGACTGCCGAACGTCTGGGGATGATCCTCATACCGGGTGCGGAAGTTACACGTGAAGTTCCTGCCGGACACTTCAATATTCTCTTTGTCAAAGATGCCAACCTGCTTGAGCAGTTCATCAACTACGAGAACCACTACGACCCCTCCAATCTGACCGAAACCTTGGAGGCTGCCAAAAAACAAGGATGCTTCATCTTTTGGAACCACCCTTCGTACAAACATCCCAGAAACGAAGCCGAATGGTACAACATACACGAAACACTCTACCGCAAAGGACTAATCAACGGTATAGAAGTGGCCAACTCTAACATGTATATTCCCTTGGTACAACAATGGGCTGAAGAAAAACAGCTAACTATGTTTTCGAATAGCGACTACCACAATAGCATATGCATGCCTACCGGATGTTACCGTCCCATGACACTGGTTTTTGCCAAAGAAAGATCGCAGGAAGGCATCCGTGAAGCACTTGACAACCGACGCACTGTTGCCTTTGCTCAAAACTATTTGTACGGAGCCGAAGAACTGATAGAACCACTTTTTACAAATTCCCTTGAAACACGCCTATTGAGCACGACCGATAAGGAAACCATTGTAGAAATAACCAACACGACAGGACTTAATTTTGATTTGGAACTGATAACCAACGAGATTTACCGACCTGCTACCCCCCACTTTATTCTCTTTGGAGGGAAAACCACCACAATTGTACTGAAAAATAAAACCACGGAAAAAAAGAAGTCCTTGCCCAGACAGATAAATGTGAAAGTAAATAACTTTGTTCCTGCTGCTGGTAAAGTTCTTGAAAGCAGCATCGCATTTTAATAAAAAACGGTACCACTCATGAAAAAACATCTTATACTAGCAACTTTATTCTATTGCTTTACAAATGGTTATATAAATGCTACAAGCGTACAAGACACACCGGTTCTGAAAGAAAAACAGGGATGGAACATTGATTCCATTGCTTCAGGAATTATCAGATATCACTACACCGGATACTACGAACCCATGGAAGCTTTTCAGAATGTAAACGTACTTGAAGTAGATTTAAATCGAAAAGAAAATAACATAAAACTGATTTTCGAAGAAAAAGAAGACTCTCTTTCGGCTGTGGGTCAACGCTACAAAGCTTTTGCCGGTATCAATGGAACATATGAACCGGATGCATCCTATGTAAAGATAAACGGCAGGTTTGTCACACGTAACAAATTGGAAAAAGAACATCTAAGATATTGGAAACACGAAGGAGCCTTGTTCTACAACCCCCAGACCAAAAAAGCAGAAATACACTTTGCCTCCGACAAGGAATACGAAAAGAGTCAAATGCCAAACATTCTTTCGGGTGCACCCATACTGATTGACAATTATAACCCAGTTGGATTATGGTTTACCGGCAATACAGATAGCTTATGTCTGGATTCACTACCCTATGAGGACTACCGCCGACACCAAGGTGTACGTCATCCCCGAACCGCCGTTGCACTGACAAGGGAAAACAAATTATTGCTCATTACCGTAGATGGCCGCGAAAGAAGGGCACAAGGTATGTCAGCCGCCGAACTCACCCATTTTCTGCGTCGGTATTTTGACCCTCAGGCCGCTCTCAATATCGACGGAGGAGGATCAACCACCATGTGGATACAGAATCCAGGAAATGGAAACAGTCCAGTTGTAAACTTTCCAACCGACAACAAGCGGTTCGACCATTACGGACAACGTCTGGTCACTTCGTTTATTCTTATCACGCAAGAAAACATCCCCCAATAATATATATTTATGCAAACAAATATGTAAAGCCTCTAAAGCTTGTTATAAAACCACCGTTTTCGCACACAAAATTTGCAGCTTACCCCAAACTCCGTATCTTTGCAATGTGTTTTTCATAGTATTAGATTTAAGGTTAACAAAGGTTGGAGTACAGCGGTACTCCTTTTTTTATACCCATAACCCAACAAACGCTATCAATCCATAGATAAACAACATAAACTGTCATGAACAAGAAACTGTTTTTCAGCGCTTGCCTACTTCTGTTGGCAGCCATCACTCCTTTAAAAGCACAAACTGAAGCCGACTCGCTGGCTATCGTATCGGCACAATGGGAAACCACTTCCCCCCGGAAAGGCATCGTACAGAAGTGTGCCGCCATCCCTTTGCTGTTCGACGGACCTCAGTACATTTCCCTCATCGAGATAGACCCACGCCAGGCTCGTGTAGAAGCCGGCATAGCCATAGCTGACTCCATGACCCAGACCAGCCGCATAGCCAAGGCACACAATGCCATAGCCGCTATCAACGGCTCTTACTTCGACATGAAGCGCGGAAACTCCGTCTGCTACCTGCAAGCAGGAGAAATGGTGGTAGATACCACCACAGCCAGCGAATTCAAGCTACGGGTAACCGGGGCCATCCGCGTGCACAAGGGCAAACTGGAGATACTGCCCTGGAGCAAACCAGTGGAGAAAAACTATAAGAGCCGAAAAGGCACCGTGCTAGCATCAGGACCGCTAATGCTGAAAGACGGGCAGACGTGCGACTGGAGTACATGCGGACAAAACTTCATCAAGACACAACACCCGCGCAGTGCCGTAGTCACCACCCGCGACGGCAAAGTCTGGCTGCTGACTGTTGACGGCCGTGCACCGCAACATGCGCAGGGCATGAGTATTCCACAGCTGGCCTACCTCATCAGACTGCTGGGAGGCTCGGACGCACTGAATCTGGATGGCGGCGGCTCTACAACCTTGTGGCACGCCGGCCAAGTGGTGAACCACCCCAGCGACAACAAGCAGTTTGACCACGAAGGCGAACGCCGCGTACCCAATATCGTCTACTTTACACCCAAGAAATAGCAAACAAAACTATAAACCATCTAAAACATGTTATAAAACACTTGTTTTTATTTGCAAAGTTTGCAACTTACACAAAAGTCCGTACCTTTGCAATGTGTTTTTCATAGTATTAGATTTAAGGTTAACAAAGGTTGGAGTACAGCGGTACTCCTTTTTTTATGCCCATACGTCAAGAATGTATTGATTTCAAAACCCCACTATCCGCTCAGGAATCAGAAAAAGATATTTTGCCCTTAAATTCAACCAACCAATCATATTTACCACTCAATAAATAGCCAAACATAACAAACAGTTAGCATAACATGCCACAAGTATCTACTATGCTTCCAAAATTCAACACTATAAAACAAAGATGTTTTTTGTCAGGCATATACAGTTTCTTTACCTTTGTGCCAATAGGTTTAACCTTAATCAGACAAAGACAAAAAGACATTCGCCTATCTGCCTGACTTCCACACGAACCGTGTACCGGCAGCATGGCACAAGCTTCCATGTCTTCATAACCTTATGTTTCACCGCCTATTCTGGAAGTTTCAGGCTAAAATTTAGTAAGATATGAAAAAACAAAACTTATTTTTTGTGTTAGCCATGATGTTTTGCCTCATGATGGGTTTCACCGCATGTAGCGACGATGACAACAAGGGCAATAATGAAGGAGGCCTGGTCAATGAAGAACTTCCCTCACAGAAAGGTTGGTCAGGATCACTGGAAAACGGACAATGCACCTATACTCCAGAAGATTACACGGATTATCCCAGCTATTTTGCCTTTTCCTTCAAGGACGGAGTATGTGAAGATGCTGTCTACAACGTAATATGCGACTCCGAAAAGGAAGCAAGCAGCATTTGCAACCTGCTGAACAACGGAAGCTTCGACGATTTCATGGGCGACGATTACAGCGCGTACAGCACAAAAGCCACACAGACTTCCGTGCTGTCACAATCGCTCAAGCAAATGGAAACCATCAAGAAAGTACTTCTAAAAAGCAGAGTAGCCACACGCGCCGACCTTCTGGGAATCACCTGCTCGCAAAGCGGCAAAGTCGTATTCTTCAAGCTGGACTGCTTTAAAGGAAAAGACGGAGAAGCCGTACAGACAGCCGTAGAAGTATGGACTGTAGGCAGCATGAGCGCACTGCCCGAAACTCCGCTGTTTGGAACATACGACCGTAATACCGGGAAGTACACCAACAACAATATCATGGGAATTGCCAATACAAAATACGAAATCAGCGTGAAGTTTGAAGAAGACCTGCTGACTGAGTTTGTCACTACCCTGACATTACCCAATCCAAGTTGGGCACTCATGTTGGAAGAAACCTTCCAGGAACAAGCACAAGACTACATCGACATGTTTGGAGAAGCTCCCGAAATTACACGCAACGGAAATACCGTAACCGTAAAAGCCATCATCATGGGCGACGTACCAAGAGAAATTGCCGAGCAATACATCGTAATACTCGACCTCACCATGAATATGCCTATCGGACTGACTCTACTTGGATAAAACAACCTACCCATATTTATATTTCAGGCACGGACTGCATGTATCAAGACATGTGCATTCCGTGCCTGATTTCTATAGCAAATAAGTCAAAAATAGAACTTCGCGGATAAGAAATATCGCTTCCTCAATAAGAGAAAAAGCGACAAAAGACTTAACAAATCTGCAAACCTTCTAAAACATGTTATAAAACACCTATTTTTATTTGCAAAGTTTGCAACTCACCCAAAACTCCGTACCTTTGCAATGTGTTTTTCATAGTATTAGATTTAAGGTTAACAAAGGTTGGAGTACAGCGGTACTCCTTTTTTTATACCCATACCCAAAGAAGGAAACAGGCAGATATTGCAGCACCGAATCACAAATACACACACAATAAAAATATTCTCAAACCGAACTGACCGTTTAACTACTCCGTAAATCATCACCCCCGCTCTGATACCCTATCCAACGAAAGGACAGGACTGAGCCTCTGCATGCAACGAAACCAGCGCAATCTAAAGGCTATCACGACTCTAAAAGAAGCAGAAAATTCTCCAGTCTGAACAGAGCAAACCTATCATTAGCAGCAACAAAAGTATAGTCTATCCCTTCCGGATGAAAAAAATAGAGGGACAGCGTAACTATTAACCCGCCACAACCGACTAACGAAGAAAAAAAGAACAGAAATGACGGATACGAACAAAGAAAAAGAATTCACCGACTTGCTACTGCAACACCAGTCCATCGTCTACAAGGTGTGCCTGCTGTATGCGCAAGACAAGGAAGACCTTGCCGACCTCTATCAGGAAACGGTGTACAACCTGTGGAAGAGTTACGGAGCATTCGAAAACAGAAGCAGCTTCGGCACCTGGGTCTATCGCATCGCACTGAACACCTGCATCACCGACCTGCGCCGCAGGAAGCACCACGAACACGTGCCCCTGCGCCTGACAGACATCGACCTGCCGGACGACGACCCACAGGACGAAATGCTGAATGCCCTATACAGCCTCATCCGCCGCCTGAACAAGCTGGACCGTATGTACATCGTCCTCTGGCTGGACGGACAGACCTACGAGGAAATAGCCGAAATCGTAGGAACCAACCGCAATCAGGTGGCTATCAGGCTACACCGCATCAAAGAAAAACTGAAAACCATGTCCAACCTTTAACAATACATCATCATGAATCTGGAAGAAATGCAACAAGCGTGGAAAGAACTCAACGAACGGGTCGCACGCAACGAAATCCTACATCGGGAAGAAGTAAAGAGAATACTGAACACACGCAGGGAAAGCCAATTGGAAAAACTGGTAAGGCAGGAGAAAACAGGACTGCTCGTCATTGTGGCCTTATGTCTGTTCTGTACCTACGCCTGGACAACAATACCCCGCTACAACCTAGCCACCGACCTCACAGCAGCCCTTTTGCTCGTCAGTAGCTTTGTCCTGCAAACTGTCCGACTACGTAAGCTGACTAAAATCAAGCAGGAAGAGAATCTGGAAATGCAAATCAAATACACATTGCGCTACAAAGTCACCTACAACCGTACCTATCTGGTTCTCTACCCGATTATCATCTTATTTGTCATCCTGCTCCTCGTCAACTTCCACACACTGTTCAATCGCACCCTTATCCTATTGTTGCTGGCAGCCGGCATCATAGCCGACTATTTCATATTCCACTACACGCACGACCGGGTAAAGCAAATGATTGACGCCAACCGCGAACTCAGGCAGATAGAAGAGGAATACGGAGAAAAGAACTAAAGTGAAAAAGAACAATACAGAGGGTGTATACTTATCTTTTAGACGCAGATAGAGCGGATTGTGCGGATTAGGCAATAAAGGAAATCCGCATAACCCGCTCTATCTGCGTCTAAAAAATAGGTTTATTATGGTAAGCCAGTTTTGATACACCCTCCACCCGTTATTGCAGCTTCAGAAAAGGCAGTGTATTGCCACTGGTGGACAGAGGCAATTTACCGTCCCATTTCTCTACCGCCTTCAGCTGAATCAACTCTGGCGTAATGCTTTCCTGCAAGATGCGGTTGGCGTCAGCCTTACCCTTGGCGGCAGCCACCACCTTCTCGGCTTCGGCTATGGCGGCTTTCTTTTCATTCTCCACCTTCAGGGCATTCTGCACGGCCGTATTCTTGGCGTCAATAGCAGCCTGAAGCACATCATTAGGCTTCACGGAAGACTGTATGTTGCTGAAGGTGAATCCGCGCTGGCTGAGGCGCTCCTTAAGCAGCGCCTCCACTTCCTTTTCAAAAGCCGGACGGTTGTTGATAAGCGAGTCTGTCTCATAAACACCGGCCACATCCTTGTAGGCATTCTTCACCTCGGTGAGGATGACCGACTGCTCCAGTTCCTCGGTAGTCTTGCGATAGCGCAGGAAAACTATCTTGGCGTTCTCACGTTCGATGTAGTATTCTATAGTGGGGTCAGTCTTGAAGATGGTACCCTTCTTATCCTGTATGTCAAACGGCTCATAATCCACAATCTGTGCAAAGGCAGGATATTCGAACAATTGCTTTGCAAAACGATTGTATACCACCCACCCGGTCTCCACCTTGGCATCGTCCACACCGCGCTCGCTACCTGCCAGATTGACAATGATACCCGTCTGTCCCGAGTCAATACGCTCTACGGCAAACATAAAGAAGAACAGTACAACAATACCCACAAGCACAAAGCCTGTCACTCCCATTTTCATAGTCTGATTTTTAGTAACTCCCATAACAGTAACAATAAATTAATGAATAATCAAAAAACGAATCCAAAGATAGGATTTTTCAAACAAGAAGTACCGCTTCTGTCAATAGGAAAAAGCAGGTAAAAGGCTTAACAAATCTGCAAAGCTTCTAAAACATGTTATAAAACAGTTGTTTTTATTTGCAAAGTTTGCAACTTACCCAAAAGTCCGTACCTTTGCAATGTGTTTTTCATAGTATTAGATTTAAGGTTAACAAAGGTTGGAGTACAGCGGTACTCCTTTTTTATGCCCATACCTCAAGATTTTCGCCCTGAATCCTCCATTTTCCACTTATTCTGATTTCACTTTATCTTATAAATAAGCCACTGTTTAACAGACGGTTAACATCCTTATGCCCGGCATAGCGAAGCCGCCACCGGCAGCAATCTGCACACAATAAAATAGCAGTTAAGCCTCTGCCCGATAGCAACAGATACTACCTGACAAAAACTTAACTGCTGACAAACAGACTGTAGACCGGCAGCAGAGCCGGTCATACTGCCGATACGGCAAAGGTGGCCGCACCTTATTTCTGTCTGACGGTCTCCAGGAACCCAGCAATATAGGCAGCCTGCAGGGCACGGTATTCCTCC
This sequence comes from uncultured Bacteroides sp., assembly GCA_900553815.1. Lineage (GTDB taxonomy): Bacteria > Bacteroidota > Bacteroidia > Bacteroidales > Bacteroidaceae > Bacteroides. The sequence continues at coordinate 5,602 of USEY01000043.1, read as the reverse complement.
CGATAGTGCACGTGGTCCATATAGGCACTAAGAGGGAATTTTTCCGAGAAGCTGTAGAGATCTATCACCGGTACACCGTGGCGGCTGAACAGGCTGTCGGCCACGGCATTGTAGCGCAGGGCGTCGCGGTTGTAGCGATGGAAAGCCACGCCTTTACTGTTGTGTATGGAGTCGTTCACCGGCGTGGAGTTGACCCACACCAGCTGGAGCTTCATCTTGCGGGCCAGACGGCGAATCTGGTCCAGGTTGCTGCGATACTCGTCCAGCTCTACCTGCCGCTTGCCCGTCTTGGGGTCGGTCTTCACATCGTGCAGGCCACAGTTCAGCAGTAGCACGTCGGCCTTGAACGAAGGGTCGGCCGACAGTTCCTTCAGGTAGCTGAGCACCATGCGCGAGTCGCCGCCATTGGCACCCACCGGGTTGTCGAGGTTCTTCATGGCCTCGCCCTTGTCGCGCTTGCGGTCGTAGTCAAACTTGCCCTCCACGTACTTTTTCAGGTAGGGGCCGTAGAAGATGGAAATGCTGTCGCCGATGACGAACAGCCTGGGCCGGGCCGTAGTGAACGACAGGAGTCCTGCCACGACCAGCACCAGAAGAAGGGGAAAAATAGGTCTTCTTTTCATTGTCTTTTACCAGTTTTCAGGATAACAGTATGCCCAGTAGTAGTATTCGTTCACTTCGCCGTTGTTGCCGTCGGAGGGCACGTATTCCAAGCGGATGCGAAGTGAGGATTTGCCCGACGTGTAGCGGGCAGGAATCTCGTAATCGTATTCCACCCACGACTGGCTGACGGGAGCGTAGGACGACTGTACGAAGTGCCACATGCCGGTGTCTTCGCCGTCGACCAGCACACGTACCGTCTGCACACCTTTTCCGCTGCGGTTCAGACGCTTGCGCAGCTTTACACCGGAGTTCTTGCTGTCAATCTTCATCACAAATTCGGAATATCCGCAGTGGCCGCGGCCGGCATCGGTCAGGGTATCATAGTCTACCTTCTGTTCGTAGCCGTCGTAGGCACTGCTCACGGTCTTCAGGCTGGTCTGCTGGCTGATGGCGTAGCTGTGTGCCTGTTCCGAAGCGGCGTTGGCCACGTCGAGTTCGTCGGTCAACTTCAGCACGTCGGGCGCAGCAGCCTTGTAGTAGAACACTGTCACGTCAGAGTCGCCTCCCTTGGGCCAACCCTTGCACTTGGAATACTCGTAGTTGATGGTGATGTCCTTGTTGAAAATGTAGTTGTCGTTCATGTAGACGCGGTAGGCCGAGGCATATCCGTTGGTCAGTGCTCCCCACAGCGGCTTCTGGTAGGCGGTGCCTGCCCAGCCCTGGTTGTGGTCGTCCTCGGTGCCACTGCCGTGAATCTGCGGCGTGCGGCTGCCGTCAATGTAGGTAAATTCGTCGCCGTCCATGTCGTAGCCCTCGGTAAAAAAGAGGATGCCCACCACGTGTCCACGGCCTGTCTCATGGAAGGCGGTGGTGAAGGGAGTGGTCTTGTCGTCGGTGTCTACCGTGCGCTTGGCGTGGAAGTAGCCCGTCTTGCCGGCCGGATAAGCCAGCACGGAAGCGTCCTTGTACTGCACCTCGCAGGCCAGCGAACGGATGTTCTGACTACTTTCGTTCTTCAGCACCACACGCGCCGACTTCCAGTAGGGCATGGGCCAGTAGGCGTAGAGGTCGCCCGTCTTGCAGTCGTAGCCAAAGAACAGGCTGGCCAGTTTCTTCTGCCATACGTCGTCGGCTATCTCATAGTCCTTGCCGCCGCCACCGAAGAAGTAGCCCAGGGGCAGGTCTACGGCAGGCGTGTCAGATCCGTCCCAATACATCTGCAGGCGGGTGTTGAAAAAGGTTTCCTTGGTGAAGGGTTTCAGGTTCAGTTTCAGGCTGGTGATGGAGCCTTGTCCTTTCAGCTCGAAGAGGGTCTTGGTCTGTCCTTTGCCCACGCTCACCTTCTGTGTCAGCACGCGGTTGCCTTCGGTCGGTTTGGGGTCAGTACCCACGTTGTTCCACTGCTTGCGCACCTCGCGGCAGTCCAAAGCCGTATTACTCCACGACTCTACCTCCGTGCCTTTGGGATAGATGAGAAAAGTGTTCTGATACCAGGTAGTGCCGCGGAAGTCCCAGTTCTTTTCGGGCACGAAGGTTATCTTCAGACGCTTCTTGAAAGTGAGCGGATAGTACATGATGGAGAAACGGCCGCGGTTGATGTCGTAGCGGGGCGGAATGGGGAAAGTTCCGTCGTCCTGGAAGGTAAAGGGAGCCGTGAAAGGTTCGCGGCGGGCACCAAAGAGGTCGTCCATGCTTACATTGAACCGCGGCTGGGGCTCGTCGTCAAAGTAGTATTTGATGCGGGCGTTGGTCACGTCGGGGTTGAAAAGCAGCAGTGTCGGACCACCGTATCCCACCCATACGTTCATCTGCTGGCGGTAGAGGCAGCCGGGACCGTATTCGTCGAAGATGACGGCTTCGCCGTTCTTGTCCACATACTGTACAAAGGCTTTCCGATAGTTACCGTCGTTGTTCTTGCCCGACTGGTCGAAAGCCAGCGCCTGTTTGGTCACGGTACCTGCCGCATGGAGCAGAGGCATGGCTTCGGGCGACTTCATGGCGTCGAATCCGGGAGCCGGGTGTTCAATAAAGTCTTGTGCCTGCGCACCGGCCGAAAGGGCCATGCACAGAAGCAGGGTTTTAATATGTTTCATAAGTTTTGTTGTGTCTAATGGTTATTAAATCAAATGTTTCACCATGCCGGTCTGCAATGACCGGCAAGTGGTCAGTTACAGAAAGTCAGTGTACCGCCGTCCACAATGGTCTGGTGGGCTATACGCGTCATTTCGGTAGCCGGTTGTCCGTTGAGCGATGCTTTCACCGGTTTCTCCAGGTCTATGCCGGCCGGTTTCTCTATTGCAAAACGCTTGCCTCCGGGCAAATGGAAGACCACGGAAGTGAACAGCGGCGGCAACAGTTCGTAACTTGGCTCACCGGGAGTAAGCGGATACATGCCCAACGCTGAGAATACATACCAGGCAGCCATGGTGCCGTCGTCGTCATCCATCTCGGGTATGTAAGCCTCGGGAACAGGACGAAAGGCTTTTCCATGATAAGGTTTCTCCCACTTGCGGTGAGTGCCATACCAATGGTTGAGCGGCTTGGTCAGCAATTTGTTCACCCATCGGCGAGTCAGGTCGGGACGACCCAGACGGCTGAATATGTAGGGAGCATGAATATCGGGCTGGTTGCCTTGGTTGTAAAGTTCGTATTCAAAGAAGTATTCTAGCTGTCCAAGTAGTTTTTCCTTTCCACCGGCCTCGCCGCACAAGGCTTCCAAGTCGAACGGAACAGCCCAGCGATATTGCCACAAGGTGCCTTCGTACAGACCGTCGCCGTGCATCACATCGAAACGCTCCGGGTCTATGTCCCTGAACTTCTCGCGCCATACCGGTTTCCATGTATCGGCCGACTGCTGTCTGTAAGCTTCGGCATCAGTTTTCAGCCTCAGTTCAGCGGCCACCTGCGCCAAAGCCCAATAGTCGTAAGCTGTTTCCAGATAGCTGTCGGGACTTTGAGGAGCCATGGCTGCTGCCTCGCGTTGCATGTAAGGATAGCAACGGGCCAGGTCTACACGGTCTATTCCTTTGCGGAAAGCATCCAGCAAGAGAATGCCTGCATGCTCGGTACGAGTAGTAGGCACTGGTTCGTGGTTAGTGGACCAGGCATCCTTGCCCGTTTCGTACAACCTGACCAGTGACTGGCAGAAATGAGACATGGCACCGGGGTCGAGCAAAGTGAGTAAAGGAAACTTGGTGCGATAGGTGTCCCACAACGACCAGGAGCTGTAGTAGGTATAGCCTTCGGCCTGCTCTACCCTGCCCTGTGAATTGAGAAAGTATCCATCGGCCGACGTCACATTGAAGGGCGAAAGGAAACAGCGATAGAGCGAAGTGTAGAACATGGTCTTGTCGTCCTCGCTTCCTCCTTCCACATCGACGACCGAAAGTTTCTCTCCCCAAAGCTTGAAAGCCTCCTGGCGGATATCTTCAAAAGAAGAGTCCGACAGACGGACATAAGCCTTGCGGGCCTCTTCCGTACCGATGGGCGACACGGCTATGCGGAACTCTACCCTGCGGTTGCGGGTGCTTACCGCACAGGTAAAACCACGGTCGGTACGCTCCAGGAGTGAATCCAGGCGCTCGGTGGCATGCAGATGGAAATAGAACTTATACAAACCCTTGTCGCAGGTATTCCGTGCCGAAATCCATCCTTCCAGTTCGTAAGGAGAAACCTGTCGGTAATCGCAATCCTGAAAAGAAGCCAGCGAAGAAGAGAAGTCGAAATGGAACGGATGGACATCCTCCGGCTGCTCCGGAAACGTAAACCGCTCCACTGCCACCTCGTTGGAAGCTGTCAGTTCTGCATGCACACCGTTGTCGAGCAACGTGGCATAGTATCCGGGCACGGCTTCCTCTCCCTGTTTCACAATGTGCAGCTCGGTCGCAGGCAAAGCCGGACGTATGGTCAGGTTACCGCCCGCACCCGAACAGCCCACGCCTCCCAACCGATTAATGGAAAAGCCGGAAATCAGTGTGCGACGGTAGTCATAACCCACATGGCTGGCTGGAATGCAGTCAGGTCCTGCCTTTATCATACCATAAGGCACGGTGGCGGCAGGGTCGGTCTGTCCGCGGTCTGAAGTTGTTCCAATGAACAGGTTTACATAGTCTATGTTCGGTTTGCGCACTTCCCGGGCTTGCAAACCCAGAAAAAGAAACAAAGTGAAACAGATGGAAAGAATTCTATCCATGGTCAGTTATTGCTCAGATAGTTGGAAATGATTCTGGCAGCTTTCGTAGCCCCCGTTTCATTCAGATGCAACCCGTCCTTGTTAAGCTGTGGGAAATCCACACAGAGCGAATCGTACAGATTGACAAATCCACACTGATGCTTGGCAGCAAGTGCTTCAAACTGGGGTACCAGGCGTTTCAGGCGGTCATTACCACCCCAATACTTGGCCTCAAGCAGCGAATCGGCAGCGTAAGGTGTGGGAGCAACCAGCAACAGACGGTTGCCACTCACTCCTGCCTGTTGTTCAATGCCGCTCAGCAGCGCATCCAGATTGGCAGGAACTTGCTCTTGCAGGGAATCAAACACGGCCTTGCAGTCGTTCGAACCCAGCCAGACAATGACACGGTCAATGTCTCCCATCTGCTGACGGGCACGTTCCAGGTAGCTGGGCAGGTTCTTCAGGGTATTGAGCGTATCACGGCCCAAGTTGTCGAAACCGATGGTATTGCCCGAAATAGAAAGATTGCAATACGTATATTCGGGAGCTTGCTTTTGCAGCTGCGCGGCCCAACCGTCACCGGCTGCACCGTTCGAGTCACCCAGTATCAGTATCCGTTCCGGCTGCTTGTCCGAACAGGCAGCCAAGAAAAACAGACTGCAAAGAAATAGAAATGCGAATCTCATATAAGCTTGTAGTTATCATCAATAAAAGCATCGCCAATTGTTACTGCAAGCAGTCCAACCGGCGATACCTGAATTAATTAATATGTGATATTACTACTGGTGCGATAAAATCGCATTAGTTTTAAATCTCATCAAATAACGA
>USEY01000042.1 GCA_900553815.1 uncultured Bacteroides sp. | reverse complement strand
CCTTCAGCCGTCTGCTGGCACAGACGGGCAGAAGGGTGCATACGAGGTATGGGAATGGATATTGGGTAATGGTAAATGGTGAGTGATAAGTGGTAATATATTGCATGAGTACCTGTAAAATATCCTAATGTTGTACTCAAATTTGATTTTAAGATTCTATATTCAGATGAGGTTATTATATATCTTCTTTGTTACTTTCTACTCTGTTCTTTGCTGTTAATTGAAAATAATTTGTAGATTTGCTAGCAATTAATAACAAAAAACAGTGTGCTGATGATAAAACGATATTTTGTAGCTGCTTGTTGCTTACTGGGTGCTTCTTTCGTGTCTTCTGTCTGTGCAGGAAATGGAGGTGAGGTTCCGGCAGAGGTGGCCTGGCTGACAGATAGCTTAAAACAAGTGTATGCGCCGGACGGTCGTGTGGCGCTTTTTCAGGTAGATTATTCTTTTGCGGATAAAAATGTGATGCTGCGCGGCGTTACGACTTCGGCAGATGCCAAACGTGCCTTGACGGACGGACTGACCAGCAAGGGGTATCGGCTGATGGACTGCTTGCGGGTGGTGCCTGATTCGGTTGCGTTGGAGGGACGTACGTGGGGCATTGTCAACGTGTCGGTGTGCAACTTGCGGAGCAGTGCCGACTTCTCGTCCGAGATGATGACGCAGGGACTGATGGGTATGCCGGTCAGGGTGCTGGAAAAGGATGGCTGGTATCGGATACAGACTCCTGATAAATACATTGCATGGGTGCACAGGGTGGGCATACATCCGGTGACGCACGAGGAACTGGTGGCTTGGAACAAGGCACCCAAGGTGGTAGTGACTTCACACTATGGCTTTGTCTATTCACAGCCCAAGGTGGGTACGCAGCCTGTGTCCGACGTGGTGGCAGGTAATAGGCTGAAGCTGGAAGGCACTAAGGGTGCATTCTATTGTGTGGCTTATCCCGACGGACGGCAGGGATATTTGTCCAAGGAACTGGCTATGCCCGAAGCCAAGTGGCGTGCCCAAATCAAGCAGGACGCTGCCAGCATTATAGCCACGGCGCATACGCTGATGGGAGTGCCTTATCTATGGGCGGGCACCTCGTCGAAAGGAGTGGATTGCAGCGGTTTCATGCGTACGGTGTTGTTCATGCACGACATCCTTATTCCGCGCGATGCCTCGCAGCAGGCTTATGTGGGCGAGCATATAGATATTGCACCCGACTTTGGTAATTTGCAGCCGGGTGACCTTATCTTTTTCGGACGGAAGGCCACGGCCGAACGCCGCGAACGGGTGGTGCACGTAGGTATGTATATTGGCAACAAACGTTTTATCCATTCGCAGGGCGATGTTCGCATCGGTAGTTTTGACCCGCAGGACGAGCTGTTCGACGAGTACAACTTGGGGCGACTGCTTTTTGCTACCCGTGTCTTGCCCTATATAAATAAGGAAAAAGGGTTGGAAACCACGGATGAAAATGAATTCTATAAGGAAGGAAAAACAGAATGACAATAAGGCTGTGATCCGAGAAGAGACTAAACGATTGTCGTTGAGTGTCAGTTATTCTCGTTGTTCATATTAACACCATCATTAACCATTAATCATTTACTATCGTGTCAAACAGAAGAGATTTCCTAAAGACTGCCACCCTGGCCGCATTGGGTTCGGGGTTGGTCGTTAACGATATGCTGGCAGAAGAAAAGAGAAGAATTCCGCTGTTCAATATCAATAAGAGTGGGGAAAAACCCAAAATGAAGTTGCGTTTCTTCCCCTATGAGTTGAAGTTGCGTCATGTGTTTACCGTGGCCACTTATTCGCGCAGCACTACGCCTGATGTACAGGTAGAGCTGGAGTACGACGGTGTCATAGGCTATGGCGAGGCCTCCATGCCACCCTACCTGCAAAAGGAACTAGGTACTGTAGATTCGGTGCTGGCTTTCTTAAAGAAGGTGCAGGAGCATATAGGACAGTTTGACGACCCCTTCAAGATGGAAGAGATACTGGCATACGTGGATAGCTTGTCGGAAAGCGATGCGGCTGCCAAAGCTGCCGTAGACATAGCTCTGCATGACCTGGTGGGCAAACTGCTGCAGGCACCGTGGTATAAGATTTGGGGATTGGACAAAGACAAGGCTCCTTCCACCACCTTTACCATAGGTATAGACACGCCCGAAGTAGTGAAAGAGAAGACCCGCGAATGTGCCGAGCAATTCAACATTCTGAAGGTGAAACTGGGGCGTGACAACGACAAGGAAATGATAGAGACCATTCGCTCGGTCACCGACCTGCCTATAGCCATTGACGCCAACCAGGGATGGAAGGACCGGCAGTATGCACTCGACATGATTCACTGGCTCAAGGAAAAGGGCATCGTGATGATAGAGCAGCCCATGCCGAAAGAACAGATTGACGACTTGGCGTGGGTGAGCGAGCGCAGCCCGTTGCCGGTGTTTGCCGACGAGTCGGTGCAACGGCTCAAGGATGTGGCGGCTCTGAAAGGAGTGTTTACGGGTATCAACATCAAGTTGATGAAGTGTACCGGTCTGCGCGAAGCTTGGAAGATGATGACCTTGGCACGTGCGCTCGGCATGAAAGTGATGGTGGGCTGCATGACAGAGACTTCGTGCGCCTGCTCGGCTGCTGCCCAGCTGTCGCCGGCCGTAGATTTTGCTGATTTGGATGGCAACCTGCTGATAGCCAACGATCGCTTTAAGGGAATGGAAGTGGTAAAAGGTAAAATAACGTTGCCCGACTTGCCGGGTATAGGAGTGTTGAAGCTATGAAACGTTTGATATATGTGGCTGGCCTGCTGGCCCTGATGTCGGCGTGCAACACGCGCACAGCCGTGCCCGAATATAGCTGGGAAGCCGACCTGCACCAGCGGTTGCTAACCGACTTCTGCCTGACGGAAAGCCAGGTGAAGGACTACATACGCAAGTATATCCCTGACGTGACCGACAGCCAGATGCGCGCCTGGGAAGAGACCGGGGCGCTGGAGTGCATGACGTTGGATGGCGAGAAACGCTACTTCCGTAATGCGGGTCCCAACCTGTTCAGGATAGATTCGGCTTGCTACAATCTGAAAGTAGCCCAGGAAGGTATTGTGCAGAGCGGCAGTGATAAGGTGAATCAAGAGAACTTGCCTGAAATTATTTCGGAAGTGAAAAAAAATGCCACTCCGCTGGCTGCTCCCAAGCGCATGCGGGTGACTTACACCTTGACGGTGGATACCAACGCCGTGCCTGCCGGCAAGGTGGTGCGTTGCTGGCTGCCCTATCCGCGCGCGGATGTATCGCGCCAGCAAGACGTCAAGTTCATTTCGGCTAGTGAGCCTACTTATGTGTTTTCACCTGCCGAGTGCAGCCACAGCACTCTCTACATGGAGAAGCGTGCCGTGGCTGGGCAACCTACGGTGTTTTCCGAAACTTTTGAGTATACCTCCTACGGCGAATGGCACAACCTGAAGCCCGAAGATGTGCAGCCGTATGACACGACCACCGAACTTTACCGGAAATATACTTCGGAGCGCGAGAAGCACATTGTCTTTTCGCCCCGCCTGTGCCAACTGGCTGCCCGCCTGACTGAAGGCGAAACAAATCCACTGTTACAGGCAAAGCGCATCTTTCGGTGGGTGAACGACCACTTCCCTTGGGCTTCGGCGCGCGAGTATTCTACCATTGAAAACATACCCGAGTACGTGCTCGACAATGGCCATGGCGACTGTGGACAGGTCAGCCTGCTGTTTATCACCCTGTGTCGCATCAGCGGCATACCGGCACACTTTCAAAGTGGCTTCATGATGCACCCGCGTGCGTGGAACCTGCACGACTGGGCCGAGGTCTATTTTGAGGGAGTGGGTTGGGTGCCCGTCGATCAGTCGTTTGGCATTCCCACTTATGCTCGCAGCGATGAAGAGGAATACTTCTTCCTGGGCGGCATAGATTCCTGGCGCATGGTGGTGAACAACGATTATGGCATGCCCCTGGTGCCCGAGAAGCAGTATCCGCGAAGCGAAACCGTGGACTTCCAGCGAGGCGAAGTGGAGTGGGAAGGCGGTAACCTGTACTTCCCGCAGTGGGACTATCACATGGAAATAGACTACCTGAACTATTGACGCCGGAAAGAAGGCTGTGCTCAACCACAGGCGGCAAGGCTTGTCGGCAACCGGCATCGGGTTGCAAGTTGAGCAGTATTTATGATTAAAGGAGATAGCAAGGAATGCGTTGGGGCTCTTATATGGCTTTGGCGCATTCCTTGCTTTTTGTTTGGTATTGGGCGAAGGGTAGGTTGGCAGTTGGGGGCCAACTTTCAAAATGACACTTTGCATTTTCTAATGCCTGAGAATCGCTTATTTCGGAATAGGGCAGAGGGCAGCAGGAAAAATCAGCACGTTTTTATGTAACAGGTTTATAGACTGCTCTGGATAGGAAAATGTTTACATTTGAAATAGAAAAAACAGAGTCCTTAAAACGACCAACAGGAGAGTAAAAAGGAGTCTGACGGACACTTGTCGCGCTGGGAGTACACTCGCCTCGTGTAAAGTCTTAACTGTTTTCCGCCAATCAGTGGACTCTTTGGCTGTCAAATCCGTTGTTTTATCTCAAAACATACTTGCTTTTTACTCGTAAGAAGCAATGTTTTGGTGTGTTTGCGGCATAGTTTTACCTAAAAAGGTACTATGTTTTAGGCACGGAGCTGGCTGTTTTGTGATTTTTGTATATAGTATGAGAAAGTAAATGTGGAAAATTGTGAGCTTTCTGTAAGGTAAAATGTGAAAAATATGTCATGCTGCTTTTTACTGTGTGCTGTATCTTCTCTGGTTTGACTGCTTTGTTGGACGATTGCATTGCTAATTCGGCGGTGTTTGTCGGACCTCTGTTTGGTTGGTCGGGAGCGTCTATTTGCAGGCTTGGGTTCTATTTGTTATCTTGTGTCATTATAGAACATAGGATGTATATGCTTGTTCGTATCTATGTCAGGCCATTGTCAGGGTGGTTTGGTGGGCTGTAGAGGCCTGTTGAGCGTTGTCTGAAAGGGGTGTTTTTGTCTGTTTTGCATGCAGACTGACGAAATGTCATATATGGCCCGGAGTGTCTGTCTTTTAACATATTCCATTATCCTGCAAAATGCTAAAATGTCAGCATTCATCGTTAAGCGCTGTTAAGTCGGAAAAAGGCTCTGTTAAAAGAGAACAAAAAAAGGTGACAAGCGGAATAACAGAACGGTTTTTGTCTTTATTTTAACGTTCGAAAAGTTAAACGAAATGCGAATATTAACACTTTAAACAATAATAAAGTTATGAGAAAGACAACAAGAAACATACTGGGAGTTGCAGCTATTGTACTTCTCAGTTCAGGAGTCGGAGGCTTCACAGCCTACAAAATGCTTGCTAATGACAAGTCGGATGCCGCCACTTTCAGCGAGTTGTTCCAGCAAAATCCGTCCTGCTACCTGCAGGCTAATTATAATGGCGTAACGGCCCAGCCAGTCGATTTGACACAAGCGGCCGAGAACTCGGTTCATGCCGTGGTACACATCCGTGCTACCCAGCTGGGCAAAACGCAGACGGTGCAGACTATGCCCGACTTCTTTGACTTCTTCTTCGGCGACGGCCGCGGACAGCAACGTCAGATTCAGACACAGCCGCGTGTAGGCTTTGGTTCGGGTGTCATTATTTCGAAGGATGGCTACATTGTAACCAACAATCACGTAGTGGAAGGTGCCGATGAAATCACCGTGAAACTGAATGATGAGCGCGAATTGAAAGGACGTGTGATAGGTACCGATCCTGATACCGACTTGGCATTGTTGAAGATTGAGGGTGATGACTTCCCCACCATTCCTGTGGGCGACTCTGATGCACTGAAAGTAGGTGAATGGGTGTTGGCCGTAGGTAATCCGTTCAATCTGAATTCTACGGTTACTGCAGGTATTGTCAGCGCCAAGGCCCGTGCCATCGGTTCTACTGCTGCCAACGGACAGGCTGCCAACATACAGTCGTTCATCCAGACGGATGCTGCCATCAATCAAGGAAACAGTGGTGGCGCGTTGGTCAATGCACGTGGCGAACTGGTTGGTATCAACGCCATGCTTTATTCGCCGACTGGTGCTTATTCGGGCTATGGATTTGCCATCCCTACCAGTATTATGACCAAGGTTGTTTCTGACCTTAAACAATATGGTACAGTTCAGCGTGTGAAACTGGGTGTAAGCTGCCACGACCTGGCTACTGACCTTGTGACCGACGAACGCATCACGAAGGAAGTGAAGGAAAAAGCCGAGGAACTGGGCGTAAAAGAAGGTATCTGGATTGTAGAAGTAGTAGATGGAGGTTCGGCTGCCGGTATCTTGAAGAGCGACGACGTGATTACTGCCATCGACGGTAAGAAGATACGTAAGTTCACCGACTTGCAGGAAGAACTGGCCAAACATCGTCCGGGTGACAAGATTAAGGTGACCGTAGTACGTGAGAAGAAAGAGAAGACTTTCGATATCACCTTGAAGAACTCGCAAGGCAACACGAAAGTGGTAAAGAATGCCGGTATGGAGATTCTGGGTGCAGCCTTCCGCCCTGTGACTTCCGAGGTGAAACGTCAGCTTAATCTGGGTTACGGATTGGAAATAACCGGTGTATCGAACGGCAAGATGCAGGAAGCAGGTATCCGTAAGGGATTCATCATACTGAAAGTGAACGGACAGGCTATGAAGACAGTGGAAGATATGGAGCAGGCCTTGAGAGAGGCAAGCCAATCGCCCGAACAAGTACTGTTCATTACCGGTATGTTCCCCTCGGGCAAGCGTGCAAGCTATGCCGTAGACCTGAGCACAGGCGAATGATTAAGGTAAAAAGGTTATAGGTATAAGAGAAAGGTAGAAGATTGTAAAAAGATGCAAAAGCATCGACAAAAAAGTGATGTCGGCAAGAACCATTGCCGGCATCCTTTTTGTTATATGACTATCCCGGCTTTTTCATTCTCTTATTAAAGAATTGAAAAAAGAAGGGAATAAATCACTGTAATAAGAATAAATTGTCGTAAATTTGTACCCCAAATCTGTTTTATAAGAATGAGACAATTAAAAATTACCAAAAGTATCACTAACAGAGAGAGTGCTTCTCTCGACAAGTATTTGCAGGAAATCGGGCGTGAGGACCTCATTACAGTCGAAGAAGAGGTGGAACTCGCTCAACGCATCCGCAAGGGTGACCGTGTTGCATTGGAGAAACTTACACGTGCCAATCTTCGTTTCGTCGTTTCCGTGGCCAAGCAGTACCAAAACCAGGGTCTTAGTTTACCCGACCTTATCAACGAGGGTAATCTGGGATTGATAAAGGCTGCCGAGAAGTTTGATGAAACGCGTGGTTTTAAGTTTATCAGTTATGCAGTATGGTGGATACGCCAGTCCATTCTCCAGGCTTTGGCCGAGCAGTCGCGTATTGTGCGCTTGCCCTTGAACCAGGTGGGTTCGCTGAACAAAATCAGCAAGGCCTTCTCCAAGTTCGAGCAGGAAAACGAACGCCGCCCCTCGCCCGAAGAATTGGCCGATGAACTGGAAATCCCTGTTGATAAAATCTCTGATACACTCAAGGTGTCTGGCCGTCATATCTCGGTTGATGCCCCGTTTGTGGAAGGAGAAGACAACAGCTTGCTCGATGTGTTGGTCAACGATGATTCGCCTATGGCCGACCGCTCGTTGGTGAACGAGTCTCTTGCGAGGGAAATTGATAGAGCACTTTCTACGTTAACCGAGCGCGAAAAAGAAATCATTCAGATGTTTTTCGGTATCGGACAACAGGAAATGACATTGGAAGAAATCGGCGACAAATTCGGCCTCACACGTGAGCGTGTCCGCCAGATTAAGGAGAAAGCAATAAGAAGATTAAGACAAAGTAATCGTAGTAAATTGCTCAAATCCTATTTAGGATAAATGGGAATATCAGTTTCCGACAAAACAAAAGGAATCAAAAAACCGGTACGTTCTTGGGTGGACGTCCGGTTTTTTTGTTACCTTTGCTGCCAAGCTGCCTGTTTCTGCTGCCTACGGAATGGCTGAAATAGAAAGAGATGCAGCATTCATTTGGATAAACTAACAACAAAATCAACTAAATTTGCATTCAAGATGAAATACGTTCGTATCGCATTGACGCTGGTGCTGGCCTTCGTGTTGTGTTCGGCTTTCACCATGAAAGACAAAAAAGAAAAGGCTAAGGAAGTATATGCCTTTGGCGTGGCAGCTTCGTTTACTGACACAGTAGTCTATTATACTCCCATTCAGTTGCTTGATAGTGTACATCTGACTAAAAACAATTTTCTTCCTCGTAGGGAAATGTATAGTTACCAGATGAAGAATTATTTGGAATATACCTTGAAGAAGGCGAACTATACTTGCATGATTTACTTTGGCGAGAACAAGAGTAAGCTGGAGAAAGAAGCAGCCAAACTGATGAACAAATATAAAAAACAAGGCGGACTGCTGCTGCAACCTATCAAACAGGAAGAGTTCAGCTTTAAGAAGCCGGAAGAATAAGCAACGGTCAGATACTATGTTCTTACTAAATTGTCAATATTGAGCTGATGAATATCTATAAAATTTGGAGCCGTCTACTGATTTTGTGTGTAGGGTGTCTGTTTTTGACTACGGCCTGTAGTGATGATGACCCTGAACCGTTGCCCTCGGGTGAATGCTTGCGTACCGTTTTGGTTTATATGGCTGCCGACAACAGTCTGTCAGGATTGGAACAGACAGACCTTAACGAGTTGAAGACGGAAATGGCGGCTCTGGGCACCACTAATGTACATCTGTTGGTTTATATAGACAATAAGAGTCAGGAGCCTAAATTGGTGGAATATGTAGCCAACAATGGGAAGGTGACAGAAAGTGTTATCAAAACCTATGAAGCCCGAAATTCTGTAGGAGTTGACGAAACTCACGAAGTCTTTAATGATGTGTTTGGTGATAGCCGTTTCAAGGCTCAAAGCTATGGACTGGTTTATTGGTCGCATGGTGATGGTTGGATTCCCAATCCGCTCCCTTCAACCCGTTGGATTGGACAAGATACGGGCAATGGCACACATTATATGAATATATCTGATTTGGTCAGCATTCTGGATGAGGCTCCGCACTTTGATTTTATTCTGTTTGATGCTTGTTTTATGCTGTCGGTAGAGGTAGGCTATGAGTTGCGTGCTTATGCAGACTATATACTCGGTTCTCCTACCGAAACGCCCGGTACAGGTGCTCCCTACGATAAGATATTGCCTCACATGTTTGCCGAAGATGCAGCCATACCTATGGCACAAGCATATTTCAAAGCATATCAAGATATTTACGACGAAGGGCGAGGCATCTCGAATGACTATTGGACGGGAGGAACAGCCATTGGCGTGATGAAAACTTCTGAACTTGAGAGATTGGCACAGGCTACATCCGGGCTTTGCTCAGATGCACTGGCGACAGGAACCATAAATGATGCTGATTTGACTTCGGCATTCAATTATGACAAGCGTTCTATTTATAGCTCGCTTTATGTTGGCTATCACGACATGGTGGAACTGGCGCAAATGTTGGCGCCTTCTGACGCGTCTTTCAATACTTGGAAGCAGGCATACGACGCTGTATTGGTAAGTTGGCAGACTACACCCAAAGTTTATTCATCGGTATGCGGCATGTTCTCTATGGAGGGTGCCAACGGCTTGTCTCATTACCTTCCGCGTGCTAACCATGATTCTGCCACAAAAGCTTACCAGTCCACCGCCTGGTATCAGGACGCCGGACTGGCTGCTTTGGGATTCTGAATCTGTAAATTCAGAGACTATACAATCATTCTGAGGCTTCACCTATTTCTGCTGGGAAAGTAGTAACTCTTACTTTTTCAGCAGAAATTCGTCTATGGCCTTTTTGTAGGTTGCCTTGTCGGCCGCACCTTTGAAGAGCTGCGGATCGCCTTTCATGGGGATAAAGACGAAGAGCGGGATGCTGGTTGCATTGAAGAGGGCAGCCAGTTCGCGTTCGTTGTCCACGTTGACCTTATAGACCGTGATTTTACCGGCATATTCCTGTGCCAGCTCTTTCATGATGGGCGCAACGCGGCGGCAGGGACCACACCAGTCGGCATAGAGGTCGATGATGGCAGGCTTGTCGCCTTTGTACTTCCATTCCTTGCTGTTCTCATAATCAAATACTTTTTCAATGAACATGGCTTTGTTCATGACGACTACCTCTTGGGTATAGCCTAAGAGGCAACCGGCCGCAAGGGCCAGTGTGAGGAGTATTCTTTTCATTGCTATTTTACTTGGCGTTACAGGTTTTGTTCTATCAGTTGTACCAGGTCATTGGCTTGTGCCACGCCCGATTGGCGCCACACTTGCCGGCCACCTTTGAATAGCATCAGGGTGGGTACGGCTTGTATGCCATAATGCATGGCCAGTGCTTGTTGTTCATCCACATCGATTTTGACAATGCGTGCCTTGTCGCCCACACGCGCCTTTACATTCTCCAATATGGGGTGCATCATTTTGCAAGGGCCGCACCATGTGGCGAAGAAGTCGACGAGGACAGGCTGGGCGGCATTGTTGATTAAGTCTTCAAATCGTTCCATAACTGTTTGTTTTTAAATGTTCTTATGGAATGTACAACAAACACTGTACCATTTTTGTTCTGGCGTCCTTTTATTCTACAATGTCCAGTTCATCAATGATGTGCTTGGCTCCGGCAAACTTTTCGATGATGAACAGGGTGTAGCGGATATCGACACAAGCGGCGCGCTGTGAAGACGGACGGAAAGCGATGTCGCCCGTCAGTCCTTCGTAGTTGCGGTCGAAGGCGGTGCCGATGAGCTCACCTTTGGCATTGAACACGGGGCTGCCGGAGTTGCCGCCTGTGTTGTCAGTATCGACGATGAAGCATACAGGCATACGTCCGTCGGGCAGTCCGTAGCGGCCGAAGTTCTTGCTGCGGTAGAGTTCTTTCAGTTTGTCGGGCACTACGAATTCCCAGTTGTTGGGGTCTTCTTTCTGCATGACGCCGTCCAGCGTGGTGTAGTAGTCGTACACCATACCGTCGTAGGGCTTATAGGACGCTACCTTGCCGTATGTCAGTCGCAGGGTAGAGTTGGCATCGGGATAGATGGGCTGTCCGTTGGCCTGGCGCATGTCCATCATGCCTTTCACCCAGACTTTGTGTGCGTCGTTGTAGTCCTGGTTGGCATCCATCATGGCGATGGCCGTTTGCAGCAGGCCGTCGGTGATGGAGTATTTGAAGAGTATCATCCAGTCGCTGGTAAGCTTGTAGAGCTTGGGCTTGCGGATGAACTTGTCGAAGTTCTCGCGGCTGCCGAAGATAGAGTACTTGAAGCAAGCGTCGATGAAGGCATCCGTGTCGCCTTTGAAAC
The DNA here is from genome assembly GCA_900553815.1 of uncultured Bacteroides sp. Classification (GTDB taxonomy): domain Bacteria; phylum Bacteroidota; class Bacteroidia; order Bacteroidales; family Bacteroidaceae; genus Bacteroides. The sequence goes on along the minus strand of USEY01000042.1, from coordinate 20,548 downwards.
GTTTGTCAATGACTTGGAAGATGCCGATGCGCTGTTCTTTCGGGATGTACTTGGCATACGTGCGGAGCATTTCCTTGCCTACCATCTTTTCTACTTCGGGGAAGGGGACGGAAGCGAAATATTTATCGGCTGCCTGACGCAGGCTGTCGGCGGTGGCCTGTATCAGTGCCTTGTCTTTGCTCTTGAGGGCACTGAGCAGTGAGGCCGTGTTGGGGATGCGCATGAAGTCGAGGGCGGTGACCAGTGCTTCCTGAATGGCCTGCTGATGGTAGAGCGCCGGACGGCGATGAGCCACGATGTCGCGTATCTGGTTGAATGCAGCCTGATAAGTCGTATCGCCCAGCTGGCGTCCGCGTTGCAGCAAGGCTTCTTGCTGTGCACGCTTGGTGTCGAGCACGTGGAGGCGGACAAGACCTTCGTTCATGCCGATGGCGTTCTTCCAGTAGTTGGCGCTGGAGGCATACTTGCTGGCATAGTGGATGCGCACGGCATCGTCCTTCAGCATCTGCTCCATGAGCACACGCTGGCGGGCACCGCGAACGTGATGGCGCATGAAGTTGGTGGTCTGCATGCGTTCTTCCACTTCGTCGGCTATCATGTAGCGCCAGTTGCGGCCAGGGAAGCCCATGACGAATGCGAAGTCGCCTTCCTTGTAGCCGGCAAGGCTGATGCGGAGGTGCTTCTTGACCTTCAGGGGAACGTTGGAGGGGCTATAGGCTGCGGGCCTTCCGTCCTTGTCGGCATAGATGCGGAACATGGAGAAGTCGCCCGTATGGCGCGGCCACATCCAGTTGTCGGTGTCGGCTCCAAACTTGCCGACGCTCGACGGTGGTGCGCCCACCATGCGTATGTCGCTATAGACCGTCTTCAGGAAGAGGTAGTGGCGGTTGCCGCCATAGAAGGCTTTCAGCTCGGCCTTGTGTCCTTCGTCCAAGGTGATGTTCTGTGCTTTCAGGAAGCGTTCGCACACTTTCTTCAGATATTTGGGCGACAGGTAGTTGGTGCCCTGCGGGTCGGGGTCGGTCTTGAGTTGTTCCTTCACGTAGTCGGTCACGTCCAGAATCTGGTCAATGAACGTGATGGTCAGGTTCTTGCACGGCAGTTCTTCCTGGCGGCTCATGGCCCAGAAACCATTGGTCAGGTAGTCGTGCTCCACGCTGGAGTGCTGCTGGATGTAGCCATAACCGCAGTGGTGGTTGGTCAGTACCAGGCCTTCGGCCGAGATGACCTCGCCGGTGCAGCCGCCGCCAAAGTGGACGACAGCGTCTTTCAGGGCAATGCCTTGGGGATTATAGATTTGGTCTGCCGGAATCAGGAGACCCAGTTCCTGCATGGCCACTTCGTTTTGTTTCTTCAGGTCGGTCAGCATCCACATGCCTTCGTCGGCGTGGGCCGTCAGTAGCGACGCTGCAAGGAAGGTAGTAAAGAATAACTTTCTCATATATTATTATTTTGATTTAGGATAATCGGGTGATGGCTGGTTTTATGGGCGTTTCACTTACTAAATGACAAATATACAAGGATTTTCGGAGGTTTTCCAAAAATAGGGGTGACTTTTTCTTGACTTGAGCAGTGACATCATCCAAAAAACTACCCCTGACCAAGCCTCCCCCTTCTTCGAGGATGTGCCTGGCCAGGGGTAGCCCCCTTGTGGATGGACGGTTAGCCCATGGAGCCGCCGCCGCCGTCGCCGCCTTCCTCGCCGCCCGGGTCTTCACCGTCGGGCACGGGGTTGGCAGGTATTTCATCGTCCAGCAGTTCCCAGAATACATCACTGCCTACCAGGCTGCGGGTGGTGACTTGGCCGCCCGAACCACGCGACACTTCAGGGATGAAGCGCACGCGTGTGCCCGTTATCTGCTGTGCGCCTACTTCCTTTTCCGTGTCCACACCATTGCCTTCTGCATTGGCTGTGTAGTAGAATGTGCCCAGGCCTTCCAGTTTGACGGAACGGCCATTGTTCATGTAGTCTCCGATGACGCCTCCAAGAAGTTTGAGTACAGAGAGGACATCTCCCACGCTGAGTGATGACTGGTCGGCCAGTTTCTTTGCCACGGTGTCGGTGTCTACGGGGCGACCGATGGTTACTGACTTGGGATACCATTTCCCGTTACTTTTCAGCTGTTGCTTTTTAAAATATGCCATAACGTAACTGTTTTTTACCTCTTGTCAGACGGCTTTCCTGATAGGGTGGCGGTTTATCCGGGATAAGGTGGCGCCTTATGTTGGACAAGGTGGCGGTTTATCTTGGATAAGGTGGCGGTTTACTTCACCCCCCCTCCACGCCCTTTTCTGGACGGCCTGTCGGCATTTGGCTGTTAGACAATAAGATTTACTCACACGAAAGTGCTGGCAATATACGGTTTTCCGGCGGAAAAGTCAAGGAATTTTTCTGTTTTTTTTCTATGAATATGTGGGAATGTTCGCCCAGGCTCTGCTGGGGCATTTGTACCTTCGAGTCGGTACTTCGGTAGATATGTCTTTGAGGTTGTGTATTTTCCCCCTCCTGTCCTGCGGTCAGTTTCCGCATATTTTTGGGTGACAGGAGGGGGATGGGTGGGTCAAGCAGTTACTCTATGATATTCATTTCATTGATGAGGTGCTGGCAGCCGCCCAGCTTTTCGAGGATGAAGAGCACGTAGCGGATGTCGAGTGCGATGCAGCGTTGCAGCGAGTTGTCGAAGTTGATGTCGCCGCTCAGCGATTCCCAGTTGCCGTCGAAGGCACAGCCGATGAGGTGTCCTTCACCGTCGATGACGGGCGAGCCGGAGTTACCGCCGGTGATGTCGTTGGTCGTCAGGAAGCAGACTGGCATGGTGCCGTCGGCCATGGCATAGCGGCCGAAGTCTTTCTTCTGGATGAGTTCTTTCAGTTTGGCCGGCACTACAAATTCGGGGTTCTCGGGGTCTTCTTTTTCCAGGATACCGTCGGTAGTGGTGAAGTAGTTGTAGTGTACGCCGTCTTTAGGGCTGTAGGGCTTCACGTTGCCGTAGGTCAGGCGGATGGTGAAGTTGGCATCGGGGTAAGAAGGAACGGGCAACTTCATTTCACCCAGACCGCGGATGTAGGCCTTGTGAAGCAGGCTGATTTCCTGTGCATACTGGCTGTATTCGCTGCTTGCTTCTTTCAGTTTGTCGAGCTTGGTGCGGCTGTAGGCAGTAGCCAGGTCGCGGTCGATGGCCTTTACGGTAGGCTTCTTCATGAACTTGTCGAAGTTGGCACGGCTTCCCATGATGGAGGTGTCGAAGAGGTCGTCTACGTATGCGTCATAGTCTCCTTTGTATTCTTTCTTGATAGTCTGGTAGAAGGCCGGCAACTCTTCGGGTGTCAGTGCGGCAGCCAGTGCGGGCAGGATGGCCTTGGCCACGGCACGGTCTACCTGCTGGTCATAGTCTTTGTTGTAGATGTCGTTGAACACCTCTTCCAGTTGTTTCTTGGTGGCTTGGAGCAGCGAGTCGTTCTTCGATTCGATGGCTTCCTTCATCTTGTCCATCAGGGCAGGCGGGCAACCGAATTCAATGGCTCCGCTCAGTGCTTCGCTGATGTATTCCAGACGGCGCAGGGAGGGGGTCATCTTCTCCACGAGTGCGTCAATCTTCTCTACCACGCCCTCGTACTCAGGTTTGCCTTGGGCGAAGGCGGCGAATTTCTTTTCCTGCTCGGCCTTGGTTTCCAGTACGTTGTTGTCAACGATGGCCTTGTTCATGCCGATGGAGTTCTTCCAGTAGTTGCTGCTGCCGGCAAACTTGTTGGCATACTGGATGCGTGTCTTGTCGCTCTGGCGCATGTATTTCTTCAGCACGTCCAGATAGACGGTTCGCATGTCTATCATGGCCTGGTTGATGGCAGTCATGCGTTGGCGCACTTCGCTTTGGGTCAGGTAGCGGTTGGTTGAGCCGGGGAAGCCCATAATCATGGCATAGTCGCCTTCGTTCAGTCCTTTCAGTGAGATGGGGAGGAACTTCGGTGTCTTCAAGGGCACATTGTCTGCGCTGTATTCGGCCGGTTCACCGTTCTTGTCGGCATAGATGCGGAACATGGAGAAGTCGCCCGTGTGGCGGGGCCACATCCAGTTGTCGGTTTCGCCGCCAAACTTTCCTACTGACGAGGGAGGAGCGGCTACCATGCGCACGTCGGTGTACACTTTGTAGTAGATGAGGTAGTATTTGTTTCCGGCATAGAAGGGCAGGGCCAGCGGCTCGATGCCTGGTTTGCCTTTCAGGTCGCTCTTTTCCATTTCTTCCTTGGCCAGCTTGTTCAGGAAGGGACGGGTCATGGCTTTGTATTCGTCAACTTCGCCGGCTTTAATCTTGGCATTCACCAGGTCGGTGATGTCCACAATGCGGTGTACGAAGCGGAACTTCAGTCCCGGAGTGGGCAACTCCTCGGCGCGGCTCTTGGCCCAGAAACCGTCGGTCAGGTAGTCGTGCTCCACACTGGAGTGTTGTTGTATGGAGGCATATCCGCAGTGGTGGTTGGTCAGGATGAGGCCTTCGGGCGAGATGATTTCACCGGTACAGCCACCGCCGAAGATGCCGACAGCGTCTTTCAGCGATACACCGTTAGGGTTATACAAGTCGTCGGCTTCCAACTTCAATCCCTGTTTCTTCATCATTTCAATGGAATTCTGCTGCTTGATGAGCTGAAGCAGCCACATACCTTCGTCGGCTTGTACCGAGAGGGTGAATGCTGCGGCGAAGGCCGCAACGAGGTACTTCTTGATTTTCATAAATAAAAATAGAATAAGATAATATAGTTTTAAGTTCTTGAGTCCTTTAGTTAATGTTAGTGTGCAGAGCTTGTCTTTTTTCCTTGTTTGCTTGTCCTAATCAAACATACCGTCCTTGATGGCCTGCATCACGTTGGCTGGTGCGCGCTGTGCCAGCAATTCCTTCTTCATGAAGTCCATGTAGGGAGCTACGTGGCTGAAGAACTTCCGGTAGCCTGCGCATAGGTAATTCAGTCCCGGCTCGCCGTCGGCCGTGCGTGCAAAGCGGTTCTTGGGACAGTCACCGTTGCAGGCAAAGAGCCATTCGCACTCCTTGCATTGGCGGGGCAGGGAGTCATATTTGTTTTGGCCGAAGCGTTGCTGGCGTTCGCTGTACATCATTTCCACCAGTGTCTGTTGCCAGATGTTGCCCAGTTTGTATTCGGGAAAGACAAAGTGGTCGCACGCATAGACATCGCCGTTGAATTCCATCACTCCGGCATGTCCGCAGGTTCGAGCCATGGAGCACACGCCCGGCTGTTGGCCTACCCAGTTGGCCAGTGTCGAATCGAATATCTGGATGTAGTAGGTTCCTACATCTTCCTTCACCCATTCGTCAAACAGTCGGCAAAGGAAGTTGCCCCATTGTTCAGGGCTGACGGAGAAGTCGGCCAGCCGTGCCTGCTCGCCATCGGCCAGTGAGGCCAGGTGGCGTCCGTCGCCATGAGGCAGGATGCGCTCCACGATGGGGGCAAACTGTATGTAGTGGCAGCCAATTTCTTTGAAGAAGTGGTAAAAGTCTTCGGGATAGTCGGCATTGAAGTCATTGACAACTGCCATGCCGTTCCATTCCACACCGTGCTTCTTCAGCAGGTTGATGCCCTGCATTACTTTGTGGAAGGAAGGGCGTCCCTGTCGGTTCTTGCGGTACTCGTCGTGAAACTCCTGAGGTCCGTCAATGGAAACACCTACCAGCCAGTTGTTTTCCTTGAAGAAGCGGCACCATTCATCGGTCAGCAGTGTGCCGTTGGTTTGGATGCAGTTGTCTATGGTACGCCCGTTGGCATACTTCTTTTGCAGTTCCATGGCACGCTTGTAGAACGACAGCGGACGCATCAGTGTTTCTCCACCGTGCCACGTAAACAAGACTTGCGGCATGGTTTGTGAGTTGATGTATTCTTCTATGAACTTCTCCAGCAGTTCCTCGCTCATTACGTGTTTCGGATTCTCTTTATATAAGTTTCCTTTCTCCAAGTAGTAGCAATAATCGCATGCCAGGTTGCATACGGCTCCTACAGGTTTCAGCATCACATAGAGCGGTTTGGCAAAAGGTGCGTAGGTAGACATGTTCTGGTCTTGTAACTTTTAATTAATTTAAGTGCAAAAATACGTAAAGCAAATGAAAATACGTTTCTAGCCTCTTCCTTTATAAGGATTATTAATACCTTTGCAGCATAAACAAAATTTCCCTTTCTATGGTAATCGTAAAGAATGTAGGTCGCATCCTGCCATTGTTGTTGCTGTTGTTTGCCTTCTCATCTTGCAGCCGTAAGTATAAAATAGAAGGAAGTTCGTCGGTGACCAGTCTCGACGGGAAAATGCTTTATCTTAAAATCTTTGACGATGACAAGCTGGTGACGGTTGACTCGGCGGAAGTGGTACACGGCCTGTTCTCCATGAAGGGTAAAATAGACTCTGTAATGGTGGTTACACTTTATATGGGCAATGAAGGTCTGATGCCTTTGGTGCTGGAAGACGGTAAAGTGAAAGTAACCATCTCAAATACACAACTGGTGGCAGAAGGTACTCCTTTGAACGATGCACTATACGATTTCATTGACCGACGCAACAAGTTGGAAGTGCAACTGGACGAGCTGGAAAGGAAAGAGGCACGCATGGTGCTCGATGGTGCTAATATTGATGACGTGCACGAACAGTTGGCCAAGGAAAATGAAACCCTCAATCAAGAAGCTTCTGATTGCGTGAAGCAGTTTATCATGGATAATTATGAGACTGTATTGGGACCCAGTGTTTTCATGATGATGTGCAGCACGTTGCCTTATCCTGTCATGACACCGGTGATAGAAGATATCATGCGGACGGCACCTGCATCATTCAAGTCGAATAAGTTTGTGCAGGACTATCTTTCCAAAGCTAAAGAAAACATGCAGCTGATGAAAGAGAATCAGCGTTTGCAAGATAATGTGGCAAGCGCCCATTAAGATGGCTTAGACTGTTATTCTTTAGGATATATCTATTGTACGTATTGGTAGAGCAATTACTCTGCGGGGAATCTTGTTCCTTGGGCGGAGTCCTCTTTTGTGTAAGTTTTGTATTTACTGCTTTCCTTTTTTCCTGTTGGCAGTTGAATGCGGTCGATTGCAAGCTGGCGTTACCTGAATCTTCATTTTTCTTCTATGCTTTATGTGATTTTTCCTCGTTGGCTGCGACCAACAAAACAGAAAGCTGCAATAAAAACAGAATAATCCCCGGAAATGGAAAACGTAGAACAGGAATTTGTATCCATGATTCGGACTTACGAACGTGTCATCTACAAGGTTTGCTATGTCTATGCCACTCCTTATGCCTCTCTTGGCGACTTATATCAGGAGGTGGTCATCAACTTGTGGAAAGCCTTTCCTAAGTTCCGCAAGGAGTGCAAACTGTCTACATGGATTTATCGGATTGCGCTCAACACATGCATCAGTTTCATGCGGAAAGAAAAGAACCTGCCCGAAATCATTTCGTTGACACAGAGCTTTGACCGCATGGAAGACGACGACGAAACGCAAGCCATGCTGAGGCAGTTGTACCGGATGATAGACCGTTTGGGACAACTGGAGAAGTCTATCGTATTGCTTTATCTGGAAGAGAAGTCTTACGAGGAGATTGCCGAAATCACCGGTCTTACCGTGACCAATGTGGCTACCCGGTTGAGTCGCATCAAGGACAAACTTAGGAAAATGAACAAAGAGGAATAAATATGGAACTGGATGAATTGAAGAAAACGTGGAATTTGCTAGACGAAAAGCTGAAGCAGGAGACGCTGGCTGACAGTCGGCAGATAGAAGCACTGATAGCCTCGTGCAAGGATAGAGCCGGGCGTGGAGTAGACAGCCTGGCCAGAAACCAACGCTTGTCCATGTGGTTGGGCGGAGTGGTTGGTGTGGCGTTGCTCGTAGTGGGTGGACTGTTCTCTTTCCTGTTGCTCGAGGGGCCTGTGAGGTTAAAGATGTTGGTCTTACTGTTGTTCTCTGCTTTATCCATCGCAATAGGAGTGTTGTGGGACCGGAAAACCTTCCAATGGCTGCGTCAATTGAAGGTGGACGAAATGTCTCCGTTCGAAGTAAGCCAGCGCATCGTGACCCTCTATCGCTGGACACGTTGTGAGGTAGTGGCGGTGGCTGTATGGGCAGTGCTGTTTATAATGCTTGACTACTGGGTGATGGATTTCTATTTGCGCCCGCTGGCCGGACAAGTGGCATTTTTTGTCGTTGCCCTGTTGTTCATGGGTTTGTTGGTGGGTATAGCCTACTGGCGTTTGGTCTATCGCCATCTTGATGATATAAAGAAGAACATTGAAGAACTGAAAACAATATGCACCGAATAACATTTATCCTTGTACTTTTCCTTTTCATTCCCGACCTTTACATTTACTTTGTTTACTTGCTGAGGCGAGTAAAGAACCGCTTATTGCTGTGGGCTTACTGGCTGCCTACGCTGCTGCTTACCGCAGTCTACGTCTACTACATTTACTTGACGGGCGATAATGCCATGTCCAATCATACGCAAGGCATCGGACGCCTGGCAGTGGCTGTCATGCTTTTTGCCGCTCCAAAGACTATTTTCATGCTTTGTTCACTGATAGGTGACGCTATCAGACTGGTAGTACGTAGCTTTCCACGCGCTCCGTTCGCGTGGTTCGGAGGAGTGTTGGCGGTTATTAGCTTTGTCAACATATTCTATGGTGCTACTGCCGGAGTGAAACGTTTTGAAGTGAAGCAGGTAGAGTATCGTTCAGACCGTTTGCCCAAAGCATTCGACGGGTATCGTATCGTACAGATTTCGGACATACACATAGGCAGTTGGGCCGGACAACCGGAGGTGATGGAACGGCTGGTCAAGCTGGTGAATGAGCAGCAGCCTGACCTTATCGTATTTACGGGCGACTTGGTGAACCAGCAAAGTCATGAGCTGGACGGATTTCAGACTATCCTGTCAAAACTGCATGCCCCTGATGGTGTATATTCCGTATTGGGCAATCATGACTATGGTACTTATTATCGCTGGAAGAACCAACAGCAGGAAGCGGCCAACCTGCAATATCTGAAGGACCAACAGAAGGAAATGGGCTGGAAGTTGCTGAATAATGAACATGACATTTTGTACCATCGTGGCGATAGCATAGCCCTTATCGGTGTGGAGAATGACGGTGAACCGCCGTTCTCGCAATATGCAGACCTGTCACGTGCCATTCAGGGAACTGAGGGCATGTTTCGTATTCTGTTAAGTCATAATCCCACGCACTGGCGCCGTGAAGTATTGCCCGATACGGATATCGACCTGATGTTGGCCGGACACACGCATGCCATGCAGATGATTCTGTTTGGGCATTCGCTGTCTTCGCTGATGTATCCCGAGTGGTCGGGTATGTATCTGGAAGGGGAGCGGGGACTCTATGTCAATATAGGCATAGGTTACGTGGGATTACCGTTCCGTTTCGGTGCCTGGCCCGAAGTGACCGTGTTGACACTCCACGCATAGGCCAGCACTACTACAAACGACAGTAGCGGTACGATGAATGAGAACGACATACTGGTTGCATCGGCCACTGCGCCCATCATCAGCGGACCTACGGCACCACCCAATGGCGACATCATGAGAAACGACGATGCCCGTTTAGTGTGGCGACCCAATCCGCGCAACGACAGAGCGAAGATAGTGGGGAACATGATAGCTTCGAACGCATAACCCAAAAACAGGGCTATCAGTGAGGCCATGCCGCAGTGGGCTACTACCGTGGCCGTTGTGGCTACCGTGCCTATGGCACAGACCAGCAACACCCGTTCGGCTCGGATATAGCGCATAATCCAGCTGCCGGCAAATCGTCCGCACATGAACAGTCCCAATCCACCAAACGACAGCACCACCGAAGCGTCGCGTGCACTCATCCATTCGGTCTCAACCACGTAGTTGATGAAGAAACTATTGATGGAAATTTCAGCAATCTCGTAGCAGAACAGAGCCAATACTCCAAAGGCAAACAGACGATGACTCCACAAGCTTCCCCGGCTTTCGCTTGCGTCAGCTGTCTCTTCTTCTGTCACTTCGGGTAACTTTACTCGTGTGAATATCCATGCTACAGTAAGCACCACTACACCCATCAGGGCATAGGGTACGGAAATACCTGCATGTCCTTTGTCGGAGAACAACAACAATCCACCTATCAGTGGGCCGCAGATACAACCCAACCCGTTGAACGACTGGGCCAGATTCAGGCGGCTGGCTGCCGTCGAGCGGTCGCCCAGTTCTGTCATGTAGGGATTGGCTGCTGTCTCTAGAAACACCAGTCCGCAGGCTATGACAAACAGTGAAAACAAGTAGAATTCGAACGACATGCACATCTCACCGGGGATAAACAGCAACGACCCTATTCCATAGAGCAGCAAACCCAGCACTACGCCCCGCCGGTAACCGTGTCGGCTGATGAACAGACCCGCTGGAATGGCCATTACGAAGTAACCTAAATAGAACATTACCTGCACCCACGCTGAGTGTGTGCGCGAAATCTGCATGACATCTTGAAAATGTTTGTTCAGCACATCCAGAATGGCGTGTGCAAATCCCCACAGGAAAAACAGGGAAGTAACCAGTATAAAAGGAACTCTATACTCTTTCTTTACTAATTGTTGCATATCAATTTGTTTTAAGGTGCGAAAAGGAACTGTGTGTTTCAGTTAGGTGTCTCTTAATCGCGGTGCAAATATAAAGACTATTCGCAAAATATCATTGTCTTTCGGCGAAATAGGTTGCGGTTAGTCAGTATCGTCGCTTGAAAGCAAGCTTTTTAGCTTGGTGTGGTCGAAACTTCGCTATCTTTTCATAAGATAGGAGGCGGCTCGGCAGAACTTTCGCTCAAAAGCAAGCTTTTGGCTTGGTACTGCGCTCGCCTTTCGCTATCTTTGCGTCGACAAAAAACTTCCATCATCATGAAGATACTCTACGCCATCTACCAAGTTTGCTTTGCGCTGCCCCTGCTGCTGGTCATCACCCTGCTGACGGCGCTTACCACCATTGTTGGTTCTCTGTTGGGCGGAGCCCATATCTGGGGATATTATCCCGGCAAAATCTGGTCCCAGCTTGTGTGCTACCTGTTGCTGATTCCTGTCAAGGTGAGGGGGCGTGAGAAGTTGCAGAAGAAAACCTCTTATGTATTCGTGCCCAATCACCAAGGTTCGTTTGATATCTTCCTTATCTATGGATTTTTGGGGCGCAACTTCAAGTGGATGATGAAAAAGAGCTTGCGCAAGATTCCTTTTGTGGGTAAGGCTTGCGAAAGTGCTGGACATATCTTTGTAGACCGTAGTAATCCCAAGAAAATGCTGGGTATGATGAGACAGGCCGAGGCTTCGCTCACCAATGGTGTCTCCGTGGTTGTTTTCCCTGAAGGGGCTCGCACATTTACCGGACACATGGGGTATTTCAAGAAGGGTGCCTTTCAGCTGGCCGACGATTTGCAGCTGGCCGTGGTGCCTGTTACTATTGACGGTTCGTTTGAGATATTACCGCGAACTGGGAAATGGATTAAATGGCATCGGATGGTGATGACCATACACGACCCTATTCCGCCTAAGGGAAAAGGACCTGACAATATTAAGGCTACTATGGCTGAGGCTTACGAAGCTGTGCAAAGTGCCCTTCCTGCCGAGCATAAAGGCATGGTGAAGAATGAAGACCAGGAGAAGCCCTGATACAGACAGAAAAATATATAGGTTATCAGAGAGAGGATGCGTTTGAGTAGACAGCGCATCCTCTCTCTTTATGTATTTGCTCAAACAATGTTTTGGGTTATAAAGTGCATTCTGTATGGAAAAATCCGGCATTGTTTTGGTGTGGAAGCGGCATTGTTTTGCTACAAAAGCGGCATTGTTTTGAAGTAAAAGATACGATGTTTTTTTCTGGGTATTCCTATTGTGATAGCAGTTAACTCTCATCGCGATAGCAGTGGACTCCTGTCGTGATAGGAGTTAAGACTTTTGTCGTTAGCAGTTAACTGCTCTGTTTTGTGGTGTCTTTGATGTATGTCGGCTCTCAAGGCCGTTTCCAGGGTATAGTAGGGGTGATATGAGGATGGATGCTGGCAGTTGCTTTCCTGCTGACAGGTAAAACAAACGGGCGACCGGAAGAGGATTTCCCTTACCGGCCGCCCGTTTGTTATGTTTGATACTTGGTATCAGTTTACTTTATGTATCAGCTCCATGCCCTTCTTGATAGCCTCTTCATTCATGGGGATGAGGTGGTGATGGCGTTCGGGAAGGGTTTTCTTCAGACCTTTAATGACATTCTCCAGTGTCACCATGGGTTTGATTTTCAGCAGTCCGCCCAGCACAATCATGTTGAATGCCTTGGAGTTGTTCATCTCGTTGGCTGCATCCATGGCATCAATGCGGTAGATGTTGATGTCCTGGCGTGTGGGTGGATTGATGATGCCGTATCCGTCGTAGATAAGTACGCCGCCCGGCTTTACTTTGCTTTCAAATTTTTCCAGTGAAGGCTGGTTGAGGATGATGGCAGCATCGTACTTGCTGAGAATAGGCGATGATATTTTCTCGTCGCTCACGATGACGGTCACATTGGCTGTTCCGCCTCGTTGTTCGGGTCCGTATGCGGGCATCCAAGTGACTTCTTTGCCTTCCATCAGTCCTGAGTAGGCCAGAATCTTTCCCATGGACAGTACGCCTTGTCCGCCGAATCCTGCTATTATGATTTCTTCTTTCATTGTTCTTAATGTGCTAATTGGTTTACTTGTCTTTCAAATCGCCCAGCGGGTAGAAGGGGAACATGTTTTCTTCCATCCACTTATTGGCCTGTGCAGGGCTCATCTTCCAACCTGAATTGCAGGTAGACACAATTTCTACCAGGTTGCTGCCCTTGCCGGCCATGGAGTTTTCGAAAGCCTTGCGTATGGCTTTCTTAGCTTTGCGTATGGCAGGTACCGACTGTACGCTCTGTCGGGTGACGTAAGCCGTTCCTTCCAGTTGGGCGGCAATGTCGGCCATCTTCAGCGGATAACCGTGCAGATGTACGTCGCGGCCGTATGGGCAAGTGGCTGTCTTCATTCCGACCAGTGTGGTGGGAGCCATCTGTCCGCCTGTCATGCCATAGATAGCGTTGTTGATGAAGATGATGGTGATGTTTTCACCACGGTTCAAGGCATGAATGGTCTCAGCGGTACCAATGCAGGCCAAGTCACCGTCGCCCTGGTAAGTGAATACCAAACGGTCAGGCCAAAGGCGCTTGATGGCAGTGGCTAGTGCGGGTGCGCGTCCGTGGGCAGCTTCCTGCCAGTCAATGTCCAGGTAGTTGTAGATGAATACGGCACAGCCTACGGGCGATATGCCGATGGCTTTTTCTTCCATGCCCATTTCTTCTATCACTTCAGCAATAAGCTTGTGAACTACGCCGTGGCTGCATCCCGGGCAGTAGTGCATCGGGTTGTCGTTCATCAGCGTCGGTTTCTTGTAAACCAGGTTTTCGGGTTTGATGATATCTTCTTTTGTCATAGTTACTAATCCTCCTTATCTGTTGGTGAATCGTATGAAGAACTCCATTAACTTCACGAAAATGGCTGCTGCGCATACATAGAGGAACAGCTTGAAGTTGTCCTTGGCAGCAAAGTAGACGATGAAAGCCGCCAGTGCCAGTATCATGAATACGATGTTCAGGATGCTTCTTATCTTGTCGGTATCCATTTTTCAGTTCCTCATTGAATAATCTTTTCCTTCAGGGCGGCTACAATTTCGTCGGGGTCGGGTACGATACCTCCCAGTCGTCCGAAGTGTTCCACTTTTACCTTTCCGTTTACGGCCAGACGGACATCTTCTATCATTTGTCCGGCATTCAGTTCAGTCACCAGCATGCCTTTTACTTTGTCAGCGTATGCGGCAATGACTTTCGTGGGGAAGGGCCACAGGGTGATGGGGCGCAGGATACCTACCTTGATTCCTTCCTCGCGTGCCAGTTCCATGGCTTTCTGGCCTATACGTGCCATGGAGCCGAAGGCTACGATAAGGTAGTCGGCGTCTTCACAATTGATTTCTTCGAAGCGTACTTCGTTTTCTTCTATCAGTTTATACTTGGCCTGGAAACGGATGTTGTTCTTCTCCATTTCTTCGGGCTTCAGTTCCAATGAAGTTATGATGTTGGGCTTACGGTCTTTGCTTCTGCCTGTGCTGGCCCAAGGACATTGGGCGATGACTTCAGCATCGGTGCGGCGAGGTTTCTGCGGCGGCAGAACTACTTTCTCCATCATTTGGCCAATGACACCATCGGCCAGAATGATGGCCGGGTTGCGATATTTGAATGCCAAATCGAAAGCCAATCCTACGAAGTCGGCCATTTCCTGTACTGACGAGGGGGCCAGTGCTATGAGGCGGTAGTCACCGTGACCGCCACCTTTTACTGTCTGGAAGTAGTCGGCTTGGCTAGGCTGTATGGTACCCAATCCGGGGCCGCCGCGCATTACATTTACAATCAGGCAAGGCAATTCGGCACCGGCCAGGTAGGAGATACCTTCCTGTTTCAAGCTAACACCGGGGCTTGATGATGAAGTCATCACCATTTTTCCGCTTCCGGCACCGCCGTATACCATATTGATTGCTGCCACTTCACTTTCTGCCTGGAGTACCACCATGCCGGTCGTTTCCCATGGCTTGAGTTCGGCCAGTGTTTCCAGTACCTCCGATTGCGGAGTGATGGGGTATCCGAAGTATCCGTCTGCACCGCAGCGAATGGCGGCGTACGCAATGGCTTCGTTACCTTTCATTAATACTACTTCTTCTGCCATATTTATTCTACTTTAATTTTGTAAACAGAGATACATCCATCCGGGCAAACGGTGGCGCAAGATGCGCAGCCGTTGCACGTATCTTCCAATATCTGATGGGCATAGTTATACCCTTTCACATTCACCTCTTTGGTGAGGGCTATTACATGCAGTGGGCAAGCCACGACACACAGGTTGCATCCTTTGCAACGCTCGGTGTCCACTACGATTGCTCCTTTGATTTTTGCCATAATCTACGTTCCTTAATATTTTATTGATTATACATGTCCTTATTGTAGAAGTTCAGGATGTCCATTACCATGGCGTAGGCATTTTTTGCCGGACTGTTGGGATTCAGGTCCATGGCACGTCGGTAGTTGTTGAGGGCTTGTTGCCAGTTGCCTTGCTTGCGCCAGGCGTTGCCATAAAGGTAATAGGCTTCGTCCAGTCCATCGGAAGCTGTTTGCAGAAAAATATCTAGCTTGCGGCAAGCCTCTTCTATTTTTCCTTGGCTGATGTGTTCTTTGATAATGTCCAGTTCCTTCATGTCCAAAATCGCTTGTTGGGTTTACAAAGATAGTTTTTTATCTCGCACAATGGTTATCTTATGTGTGAAAAATAAGAAAATAGAGGAAAAACTGATAGCTTAACTCTTGTTCGTGGGTGTCATATTGTCGTTACTCGGTGCTTTGAATCATTAAATCAGGCTGGAGACGCTTTACAATATAATCGAAAAGGCCTTTGTTGCTTGTAAATACGACTTGGAGAGTGTTGTGCGGGAGATAAAAAAGAATGGCCGCAGCCTTCCTTGGTTGTTCAGGAAAACTGCGGCCATTTCAGAGGTATAATTCGTGAATTATTTCACAGGAATCTTGTCTATTCGGCGTTGATGGCGTCCACCCTCGAAGGATGTGTTGAAGAACTCAGTCATGATGCGGTCGGCCTCTTCGTTGTTGATGAAGCGACCGGGCATAACGAGTACGTTGGCGTCGTTGTGCTGACGGGCCAAATGGGCTATTTCAGGAATCCAGCACAATGCGGCACGAATGCCCTGATGTTTGTTCAAGGTGATGCCAATTCCCTCACCGCTGCCGCAGATGGCTATACCAGGATAGCATTCGCCAGCTTCTATAGCCAGTGCCAGCGGATGGGCGTAGTCGGGATAGTCGCAGCTCTCGGAGGAATAGGTGCCAAAGTCTTTGTAAGGCCAACCTTTGGCATCGAGCCATTGCTTGACGTATTGTTTGAGTTCAAATCCTGCGTGGTCGGAAGCTAAACCTATTGTCTTCATATCCTTGTTTAAAACTGATTTATAAAAGTTGGGCGGTCGGTGGCAAGTGATAGGCTATATTAAAAATAGCCAACTGTCAATCATCAAGCCACTGACCGCACCTAATTATATCAAATCATTTCCTTAACCTGCTTGTACACGTTTTCTGCGTTGAAGCCCAGTTTTTCATCAAGTACTTTGTAAGGAGCAGAGAAACCGAAAGAGGGCAGACCCCATACCTTTCCGTTTGCACCTACCAAGCCTTCCAGCGTAACGGGCAGTCCGGCTGTCAGACCGAATACCTTGGCACCAGCAGGAATAACACTCTCCTGGTATTCAGCAGGCTGGCTGCGGAACAAACCTTCGGATGGAGCCGACACGATGCGTACTTTTACGCCGTCCTTGCGGAGCAGTTCTGCACCGGCAACGAGGGTTGATACTTCTGAACCGGAGGCAACGAGTACAACATCTGGATTCTGGTCAGAACCGGCTACGATGTAAGCACCTTTGGCTGCCTGTGCATAGTCGTTTCCGGCAGGCAGGTTGGTAATGTTCTGACGCGAAAGGATGAGCGCGGTAGGAGTCGTGGTGTTCTCCATGGCCAGACGCCATGCTACGGTAGTTTCTTCTACGTCGGCAGGACGGAGTACCAGCATGGAGTTGTGTCCCTTGTGGTTTTTCAATTTCTCCATCAGTCGGATTTGTGCTTCCTGTTCTACGGGTTCGTGAGTAGGACCGTCTTCGCCAACGCGGAAAGCATCGTGCGTCCAGATGAATTTGATGGGAACTTCCATCAAGGCTGCCATACGTACAGCCGGTTTCATGTAGTCGGAGAATACGAAGAATGTACCGCAAGCAGGGATGACACCACCGTGCAGAGCCATACCGATGCAGCAGCAAGCCATGGTCAGTTCTGATACACCAGCCTGGAAGAAGGATCCGCTGAAGTCGCCCTTCTGGAAAGCATGAGTCTTTTTCAGGAAACCGTCGGTCTTGTCAGAGTTAGAAAGGTCGGCTGAAGATACGACCATGTTCTCTACCTGTGTGGCCAACGCACTCAGTACGGTTGCAGAAGCGGCGCGGGTAGCAGCGTCAGGTTTTTGAGCAATGGAAGCCCAATCTACTTGTGGTGCTTTGCCTGCAAAGAAGCTTTCCAGTTTGGCTGCCAGTTCCGGATTGGCTTTGGCCCATTCTGCTTTGGCTACATAGCATTCAGCTACAATCTTGCGCAGTTCTTCAGCTCGTTTGGCATAGAGTTCAGCCACTTCGGGGAAGATAACAAACGGATTCTCGGGGTCACCACCCAGGTTCTTGATAGTGTTGGTGTATGCGTCGCCGCCCAAAGGTGCTCCATGAGTAGCGCAGCAAGCCTCGTAGCTGCTGCCATCGGCTTTGCGTGCTCCCTTGCCCATTACGGTGTGTCCGATGATGAGGGTGGGGCGTTCTGTTTCAGCCTTAGCTTCGTTGAGTGCCTGGCGGATTTCGTCGGGATTGTTACCGTCAATGCAGATGACTTTCCAGCCCCATGCCTCGTACTTCTTGGCTGTATCCTCGGTTGTCACTTCCTGTGTAGTGGTCGACAACTGGATATCGTTGGCATCGTAGAACATGATGAGGTTATCCAATCCCAGCGTGCCGGCAATACGGCCTGCACCTTGTGAGATTTCTTCCTGTACACCACCATCGGAAATGTAGGCATAGATGGTTTGGTTCATAACTTCACCAAAACGTGCTTTGAGGAACTTGGCAGCGATAGCAGCACCTACAGCAAAGGTGTGGCCTTGTCCCAGGGGGCCGGATGTATTTTCAATACCGCGCATGATGTCGCGTTCAGGATGGCCCGGTGTGGGGCTTCCCCATTGACGGAATTCTTTCAGTTCGTCAATCGTGAACTTGCCGGTCAACGCCAGCTGCGAGTAGAGCATAGGCGACATGTGTCCGGGGTCGAGGAAGAAACGGTCGCGTCCTTCCCATGCCGGATTCTCGGGGTCGTAAACCAGAAATTCGCTGAAAAGCACATTCACGAAGTCTGCGCCGCCCATAGCGCCGCCCGGGTGTCCTGATTTGGCTTTCTCTACCATTGATGCAGCCAGTATACGTATGTTGTCGGCTGCGCGGTTCATTAATTTGCTGTCATTCATAATTGTAAAAGGTATTTTTTATCTTGAATGTAATATCTTGTTGTACCGGATATTTACCGGCCAAAGCAGAAAGTAAGAACGTTGCGCACATGCAAGCTGGCGTTTATCTTATTTTTCTTCTTTGCTTTTGTAGGCAAAGATACTTCTTTATGTGGAATTTACAACAAACTCTTTATGCCTTTTTAGTTTGGCAGTTGTGGACACTCAAGCCAACAGCATAATAAGTCAGCTTCGTTGCTTACGGTATCTAATTTGGGCCGTTCACTTTTCCGCATTAAGGTAATGCCTTTTGTAATTTGAAGAATGTGGCTTATGATATAACAGACACGTATTTCTACAGTTTCAAGTTAGAACTGGAATCCTGTTGTATACATGTCATATATAATGGTGTCACATCCTTATTGTGACAGCATCACATCCGTACTGTGAAGGTTTCACATCCCTGCTGTGACAGCTTCACATCTGTACTGTGATAGCATTAATTCCCTACATTATTGTCTGAAATAATGCTTTCTGTCTGTTACATTCCAGATTCAGGTAGTG
The DNA here is from genome assembly GCA_900553815.1 of uncultured Bacteroides sp. Lineage (GTDB taxonomy): Bacteria > Bacteroidota > Bacteroidia > Bacteroidales > Bacteroidaceae > Bacteroides. The sequence continues at coordinate 1,841 of USEY01000042.1, read as the reverse complement.
GTTAAAGTTGTACTTTAATCAGAATAAGGAAAGGACAACGTGAATGGACTTGTCTGCCGGCCGATAACACAACTGCACAAACCTGTTGGGCATGGACTACTGTAGATCTAATGCCACTATGGACTTGGCAGGGAGTTTCAGTTTCATCACCCCTTTACTGATTTTTACGTCCTTGAAGGCGACCGGTTTTACACAGTCAGGGTTGTCGAATGTATTGCAGTCCGACATGTTCTTGGCTGTCAATATTTCACCAACGGCTTTCTTTGCGTTGACCCCTGCTAAGTTGATGGTAACTTCTTGTGCGTTGTCAATATCAACGTTTGAGAGCGAAATGTGGATTATTCCGTCTTTGTCTTTTGATGCGGTAGCACTGATGAGGGGGACTTTGCGGTTATCGCGCACATTGACGGTATCACACGTCAATTCCAATGGCAGGTAGGTAGCATCTTGGTGTACCTTGTACATTTTGAATACGTAGTAGGTGGGGGTCAGCACCATCTTGTTGTCTTTAGTAAGAATCATAGACTGGAGCACGTTGACAATTTGAGCGATGTTGGCCATCTTCAGGCGGTCTGTGTACTTGTGGAAGATGTCAAATGACAGGGAGGCCACAAATGCGTCGCGCAGAGTGTTCTGTTGGAACAAATGTCCGCTGATGGTGCCCGGTTCTTCGTCCCACCAGGTTCCCCATTCGTCCAGCATCAGAGCAATGTTTTTCTTTGGGTCGTACCCGTCCATGATAGCGCAGTGCTTGCGTATGACGTCTTCAATCTCGCGGCACTTGCCCAGTGTCCAATAGTAGTCTTCGTTGCTGAACTTCGTGGCCGAACCTTTGCTGCCGCTCCAACCGGTCACGGTGTAATAGTGAAGCGACAGGCCCTGCATGCGTCCGCCTACGCGGTCCATCAAAACTTTGGTCCAGTTGTAGTCATAGTCGCTGGCTCCACTTGCTATCTTGAACAGCTGGTTGCCGTCGTAGTTACGGCAGTAAGTAGAGTAGCGGCGATATAGGTCGGCATAATATTCGGGGCGCATGCTGCCGCCGCATCCCCAGCTTTCGTTACCTACCCCCAAGTATTTCACTTTCCAAGCTTTGTCGCGTCCGTTCTGGCGGCGCAGGCGTGCCATGGGCGAGTCTCCTTCCGAGGTCATGTATTCCACCCATTTGGCCAGTTCTTCCACTGTTCCGCTACCCACGTTGCCGCTGATGTAGGGTTCGCAGCCCAGCATTTCACAGAGGTTCAGAAATTCGTGTGTGCCGAAGCTGTTGTCTTCAATGGTTCCTCCCCAGTTGTTGTTTACCATTTTGGGGCGTTGTTCTTTAGGACCTATGCCGTCCATCCAGTGATATTCGTCGGCAAAGCAGCCGCCAGGCCAGCGTAGTACGGGGATTTGCAGTTCTTTCAGAGCGTTGAATACGTCTGTACGATAGCCTTTGATATTGGGAATCGGAGAATCTTCGCCTACCCACAGACCACCGTAGATGCAGGTGCCCAGATGTTCGGCAAACTGGCCGTATATTTCTTTAGGTATTATTTGTGTGCCTTTGTCGGCTTCGATGGTAATGGTGGCACTCTTCTGTGCCGATAACGATACGGATGCAGCTAGTAAAAGGCTGCTGATAATCAATTTGTGTTTCATAGGTTGTATGGATTGTGTGAAGTGAGAAAATAGGAGGGTGTGTCAATAGTGGGCTGATTCCTTTTGAGTAAGACTTTTATTCTTCTGTTCAGCCAGTGTGTTGGCACACCCTCTTGCCTTGAGGCAATGTATTAAAGGTTATTTTTATGAATGTCCGCAAACATCCAATTAGTAAATTCGATGTTTAAACTCAGCTCTAT
>USEY01000041.1 GCA_900553815.1 uncultured Bacteroides sp. | reverse complement strand
AGGGTTCTTAACCTTTTTGTGTATATATTTAAAATTAAGTTCTACAAATCCATTATCAGATGTCTTCAACTACAGTGAATCAGAGAATTAATTTCGCTTCGACTAAGAATCCGCTTGCATATCCGGATTTCCTGGAAGTACAATTGAAGTCATTCAAAGACTTTCTACAATTAGATACTCCTCCTGAGAAACGTAAGAATGAGGGATTGTATAAAGTATTTGCTGAAAACTTCCCTATTGCCGATACAAGAAATAATTTTGTACTCGAATTTTTGGACTACTATATTGATCCGCCGCGCTATAGTATCGATGAATGTATAGAGCGAGGGCTTACTTATAGTGTGCCCTTAAAAGCCAAACTGAAATTATATTGTACCGACCCTGATCATGAGGATTTTGATACGGTAATCCAGGATGTTTTCCTTGGTCCGATTCCTTACATGACAGATAAAGCTACATTTGTCATCAATGGTGCAGAACGTGTGGTAGTTTCACAGCTTCATCGTTCACCTGGCGTTTTCTTTGGTCAAAGTGTTCATGCCAATGGTACTAAACTTTATTCTGCACGTATTATTCCGTTTAAGGGTTCGTGGATAGAGTTTGCCACTGACATTAATAACGTGATGTATGCTTACATTGACCGTAAGAAGAAGTTGCCTGTTACAACTTTGCTCAGAGCTATTGGTTTTGAAAATGATAAGGATATCTTGGAAATTTTCAACTTGGCTGAGGACGTTAAAGTCAATAAGACCAATCTTAAGAAGATTGTGGGCCGTAAGCTGGCTGCGCGTGTTTTGAAGACATGGATTGAAGACTTTGTAGATGAAGATACCGGTGAAGTTGTTTCTATTGAGCGTAATGAGGTTGTAATTGACCGTGAAACAGTTATTGAACCGGAACATATTGATATTATTCTTGAATCAGGCGTTCAGAATATCCTTGTTCATAAGGAAGAACCGAATCAGTCTGATTACTCTATTATATATAATACTTTACAGAAGGACCCCAGTAACTCTGAAAAGGAGGCTGTGCTGTATATTTATCGCCAGTTGAGAAATGCGGATCCTGCTGATGATGCCAGTGCACGTGAAGTAATCAATAATTTGTTCTTCTCAGAGAAGCGTTATGATTTGGGTGATGTTGGTCGTTACCGTATCAATAAGAAGCTGAATCTGACGACAGACATGGATGTGCGTGTGCTGACGAAAGAAGATATTATCGAGATTATCAAATATCTGATTGAGTTGATTAACTCAAAAGCTGATGTCGATGATATTGACCACTTGAGTAATAGACGTGTGCGTACTGTAGGTGAGCAATTGTCTAACCAGTTTGCTATTGGGCTTGCCCGTATGTCGCGTACGATTCGTGAACGAATGAATGTTCGCGATAATGAGGTGTTCACTCCGATTGATTTGATTAATGCAAAGACGATATCGTCTGTTATCAATTCTTTCTTTGGTACGAATGCTTTGTCACAGTTTATGGACCAGACTAACCCGTTGGCTGAGATTACTCATAAGCGTCGTATGTCTGCCCTTGGTCCTGGTGGTTTGTCTCGTGAACGTGCAGGTTTTGAGGTGCGAGATGTTCACTATACTCACTATGGTCGTCTTTGTCCTATCGAGACTCCTGAAGGTCCGAATATCGGTTTGATTTCTTCTTTGTGCGTATTTGCCAAGATTAATGATTTGGGCTTCATTGAGACTCCTTATCGTAAGGTAACAGATGGTAAGGTTGATTTGTCTGATGAAGGTTTGGTATATCTTTCTGCAGAAGAAGAAGAAGGTAAGATTATTGCTCAAGGTAATGCACCGTTGAACGATGACGGTTCATTTGTTCGCGATAAGATTAAGGCTCGTCAGGATGCTGATTATCCGTTGGCAACACCTGACCAGGTAGAGTTGATGGACGTATCGCCACAGCAGATTGCTTCTATTGCTGCATCTCTGATTCCTTTCTTGGAACATGATGATGCCAACCGTGCTTTGATGGGTTCGAACATGATGCGCCAGGCTGTACCTTTGTTGCGCAGCGAGGCTCCTATTGTTGGAACAGGTATTGAACGTCAGCTGGCTCATGACTCACGTACGCAATTGGCTGCTGAAGGTGATGGTGTTGTTGATTTTGTAGATGCTACAACTATCCGTATCCTTTACGATCGCACCGAAGAGGAAGAATTTGTAAGTTTTGAACCTGCTTTGAAAGAATATCGTATTCCGAAGTGGAGACGTACTAACCAGAATATGACTATTGACTTGCGCCCGATTTGTGAAAAGGGACAACGAGTTACTAAAGGTCAGATTCTGACAGAAGGTTATTCAACTCAAGATGGTGAACTTGCCTTGGGTAAGAACCTGCTTGTAGCTTACATGCCTTGGAAGGGATACAACTATGAGGATGCTATTGTGCTTAACGAGCGCGTAGTGCGTGAAGATATTCTGACTTCTGTGCACGTAGAAGAGTATTCACTTGAAGTACGTGAGACGAAGCGTGGTATGGAAGAGTTGACTTCTGATATTCCCAATGTGAGTGAAGAAGCAACAAAAGACTTGGATGAAAATGGTATTGTTCGAGTTGGTGCTCGTATCGAACCGGGCGATATTCTGATTGGTAAGATTACACCTAAGGGTGAGTCTGATCCTTCACCCGAGGAAAAGTTGTTGCGTGCTATATTCGGAGATAAGGCTGGTGATGTGAAAGATGCTTCTTTGAAAGCTTCTCCTTCTTTGAAGGGTGTTGTCATTGGCAAGCGCCTTTTCTCTCGCGTAATTAAGACTCGTAGTTCTAAATTGGCTGATAAGGCAATATTGCCGAAGATAGATGATGAATTTGAGGCAAAAGTTGCTGACTTGAAGAAGATATTGGTCAACAAGTTGCTGAAGTTGACTGAGAACTATACTTCAGAAGGTGTAAAAGATTTCATGGGCACCGTAGTGATTGCCAAGGGCGCTCATTTCTCTGCTTCTGATTTCAGCGATTTGGATTTCACTTCTATTCAGCTGAGTAACTGGACGAAAGATGAACATACCAATGAATTGATTCGTACATTGGTGATGAATTTCATCAAGAAATATAAAGAATATGATGCTGAACTGAAGCGTAAGAAATTCGCCATTACTATTGGTGATGAGCTTCCTGCTGGTATCATTCAGATGGCTAAGGTTTATATTGCAAAGAAACGTAAGATTGGCGTTGGTGATAAGATGGCAGGACGTCACGGTAACAAGGGTATTGTATCTCGTGTTGTTCGTCAGGAGGATATGCCGTTCTTGGCTGATGGTACACCGGTTGATATCGTTTTGAACCCTCTGGGTGTGCCTTCTCGTATGAACATCGGTCAGATATTCGAGGCAGTTCTTGGTAGCGCAGGAAAGAAACTGGGTGTTAAGTTTGCTACGCCTATTTTCGATGGTGCTTCTTTGGATGACCTGAATGAGTGGACTGATAAAGCAGGTTTGCCACGTTTTGGTAAGACTACTCTGTATGATGGTGGTACGGGTGAGGCCTTTGAACAGCAGGCTACAGTCGGTGTGACTTACATGTTGAAATTGGGTCACATGGTTGAAGATAAGATGCACGCACGTTCTATTGGTCCGTACTCTTTGATTACTCAGCAGCCTTTGGGTGGTAAAGCTCAGTTCGGTGGTCAGCGTTTTGGAGAAATGGAGGTTTGGGCACTTGAAGCCTTTGGTGCCGCTCATATCCTGCAAGAAATCCTGACTATCAAGTCTGATGATGTTGTAGGACGTTCTAAAGCGTACGAAGCTATTGTCAAGGGTGAGCCGATGCCTACTCCGGGTATACCTGAGTCTTTGAATGTATTGCTCCATGAATTGAGAGGCTTGGGATTGAGCATCAATCTTGAATAAAGGGAATATGGTGTGTTGCAGTGCGAAGTGAAAAAGTTTGTAAAGCAGCTGCAACACACTTCTATCAGAAATAGCGGATATCGATTTAGCACATTATAAATTATCAATATACATAAATAAGTATGGCTTTTAGAAAAGATAATAAGATAAAGAGTAATTTCTCGAAAATCTCTATCGGTTTGGCCTCTCCGGAAGAAATCCTTGAGAATTCGAGTGGTGAAGTATTAAAGCCTGAAACAATTAACTATCGTACCTATAAGCCCGAACGTGATGGCTTGTTCTGTGAGCGCATTTTTGGTCCTATCAAAGACTATGAATGCCACTGCGGTAAGTACAAGCGCATCCGTTATAAAGGTATTGTTTGCGACCGTTGCGGTGTAGAAGTTACCGAAAAGAAAGTGCGTCGTGAACGTATGGGACATATCCAGTTGGTAGTACCGGTAGCACATATCTGGTATTTCCGTTCACTGCCCAATAAAATAGGTTATCTGCTCGGCTTACCTACAAAGAAGCTGGATGCTATCATTTATTATGAACGTTATATAGTTATTCAGCCTGGTGTATTGTCTGATGAGGTAGCCCAATATGATTTACTTGAAGAGTCTGAATACCTGGATTTGCTGGACAAACTGCCTAAGGAAAATCAGTTCCTGGAGGATTCTGACCCCAATAAGTTTGTAGCAAAGATGGGTGCAGAGGCTATTTATGACTTGCTGTCACGCCTCGATTTGGATGCATTGTCTTATGAATTACGTCATCGTGCTGGTAGTGATGCTTCTCAGCAACGTAAGACTGAAGCTCTGAAACGCTTGCAAGTAGTTGAGTCGTTCCGTGCTTCACGTGGACGTAACAAGCCCGAGTGGATGATTCTTCGCATTGTGCCTGTCATTCCTCCTGAATTGCGTCCGTTGGTTCCCCTGGATGGTGGCCGTTTTGCAACATCAGACTTGAATGATCTTTATCGTCGTGTTATTATCCGTAATAACCGTTTGAAACGTTTGATAGAAATCAAGGCTCCTGAAGTGATTCTGCGTAATGAAAAACGTATGTTGCAGGAAGCTGTCGATTCTCTGTTTGATAATTCACGCAAGTCAAGTGCGGTTAAGACTGATGCAAACCGTCCTTTGAAATCTCTTTCTGACAGTTTGAAAGGTAAGCAGGGACGTTTCCGTCAGAACTTGCTGGGTAAACGTGTTGACTACTCTGCACGTTCGGTTATCGTCGTTGGTCCTGAATTGAGAATGGGTGAGTGCGGTTTGCCTAAGTTGATGGCTGCCGAGCTTTATAAGCCGTTCATCATTCGTAAGCTCATCGAACGTGGCATTGTGAAAACTGTGAAGAGTGCCAAGAAGATAGTTGACCGCAAGGAGCCCGTTATCTGGGATATCTTGGAGCATGTAATGAAAGGACATCCGGTGTTGTTGAACCGTGCCCCGACATTGCACCGTTTGGGTATCCAGGCATTCCAGCCTAAGATGATTGAAGGAAAGGCTATTCAGCTTCACCCGTTGGCATGTACGGCGTTCAATGCCGACTTCGATGGTGACCAGATGGCCGTTCACTTGCCTTTGAGCAACGAAGCTGTACTAGAAGCTCAAATTCTGATGCTTCAATCTCATAATATTTTGAATCCTGCCAACGGTGCGCCTATTACAGTGCCGGCTCAGGATATGGTTCTTGGATTGTATTACATTACCAAGCTTCGTAAAGGAGCCAAGGGTGAAGGTCTTACATTCTATGGACCGGAAGAAGCTTTGATTGCTTATAATGAAGGTAAGGTAGATATTCATGCTCCGGTTAGCGTAGTAGTAAAGGACGTTGACGAGAATGGACAGATTGTCAGCAAGATGATGCACGATACCTCTGTCGGTCGTGTAATCGTTAACGAAATCGTTCCGCCTGAAGCTGGATATATCAATACTATCATATCTAAGAAGTCTCTTCGCGATATCATCAGCCACGTTATCAAAGTGTGTGGTGTGTCGAAGGCTGCTGACTTCCTTGACGGTATCAAGAACTTGGGTTACTACATGGCCTTCAAAGGTGGTCTGTCGTTCAACTTGGGTGATATCATCATCCCGAAGGAGAAGGAAGAACTGGTACAGAAGGGTTATGAAGAGGTTGAGCAGGTGATTAACAACTATAACATGGGTTTCATCACCAACAACGAACGTTACAACCAGGTTATCGATATTTGGACACATGTCAATACCCGTTTGTCTAACATTCTGATGGATACTATTTCCAACGACGACCAAGGCTTCAACTCAGTATATATGATGCTTGATTCCGGTGCCCGTGGTTCTAAGGAGCAGATTCGTCAGTTGTCTGGTATGCGTGGTTTGATGGCTAAGCCTCAGAAAGCAGGTGCCGAAGGTGGTCAGATTATTGAAAACCCGATTCTTTCTAACTTTAAGGAAGGCTTGTCAGTGTTGGAGTACTTTATCTCAACCCACGGTGCTCGTAAAGGTTTGGCCGATACTGCCTTGAAGACTGCCGACGCCGGATATTTGACTCGTCGTCTGGTTGACGTATCGCACGATGTGATTGTCAATGAAGAAGACTGTGGTACATTGCGTGGTTTGGTTTGTACTGCATTGAAGAATAACGATGAAGTGATTGCCACTTTGTATGAAAGAATTTTGGGTCGTGTTTCTGTTCACGATATTATACATCCTACTACTGGCGAACTGATTGTTGCCGGCGGTGAGGAAATTACAGAAGAGATTGCCCAGAAGATAGAGAATTCGCCCATCGAAAGTGTTGAAATCCGTTCAGTACTTACTTGTGAATCTAAGAAGGGTGTATGTGCCAAGTGTTACGGTCGTAACCTGGCAACCAGCCGCATGGTTCAGAAGGGTGAAGCTGTGGGTGTCATCGCTGCACAGTCTATCGGTGAGCCGGGTACTCAGTTGACACTGCGTACATTCCACGCCGGTGGTACGGCTGCCAACATCGCTGCCAATGCCAGCATCGTTGCCAAGAATGATGCTAAACTGGAATTTGAAGAATTGCGTACGGTAGATATCATTGATGAAGCTGGTGAACCTGCAAAAGTGGTTGTAGGTCGTTTGGCTGAAGTTCGTTTCATCGATGTCAATACGGGTATCGTTCTTTCTACACACAACGTTCCTTACGGTTCAACTCTTTATGCTGCCGATGGTGAGGTGGTTGAAAAGGGTAAGCTGATTGCACGTTGGGACCCGTTCAACGCCGTTATCATTACTGAAGCTACCGGTAAGATTGAGTTTGAAGGAGTTATTGAAAACGTTACCTATAAGGTTGAGTCGGATGAATCAACCGGTTTGCGCGAAATCATTATCATCGAGTCTAAGGATAAGACCAAGGTGCCTACTGCACATATCCTTACCGAGGATGGCGAACTGATACGTACTTACAACCTCCCTGTGGGTGGTCACGTGGTTGTTGAAGATGGCCAGAAGGTGAAGGCTGGTGAAGTTATCGTTAAGATACCGAGAGCCGTAGGTAAGGCTGGTGATATCACGGGTGGTTTGCCTCGTGTAACAGAATTGTTCGAGGCTCGTAATCCGTCTAACCCTGCTATCGTTTCTGAAATCGATGGTGAAATCACCATGGGTAAGGTGAAACGCGGTAATCGTGAAATCATCGTTACTTCTAAGACCGGTGAGGTTAAGAAGTACCTGGTTCCGCTGTCAAAGCAGATTCTGGTTCAGGAGAACGACTATGTACGCGCCGGAACTCCGTTGTCCGACGGTGCTATTACTCCTGCCGACATCTTGGCTATCAAGGGTCCTACGGCCGTTCAGGAATATATCGTAAATGAGGTTCAAGACGTATACCGTCTGCAAGGTGTGAAGATTAACGATAAGCACTTTGAGATTATCGTGCGTCAGATGATGCGTAAGGTAGAAATTGACGAGCCGGGCGATACACGCTTCCTTGAGCAGCAAGTGGTTGACAAGATTGAGTTCATGGAAGAGAACGACCGCATCTGGGGTAAGAAGGTGGTTGTAAACGCTGGCGACTCTCAGAACCTGCAACCGGGACAGATTGTAACTGCCCGCAAGCTGCGCGACGAGAACTCTATGCTGAAGCGCCGTGACCTGAAGCTGGTAGAAGTACGTGATGCAGTTCCTGCAACTTCTACTCAGATTCTGCAAGGTATTACACGTGCCGCACTGCAAACTTCAAGCTTCATGTCGGCTGCATCTTTCCAGGAAACAACGAAGGTGCTCAACGAAGCTGCCATCAACGGAAAGGTAGACCGTCTGGAAGGTATGAAGGAAAACGTTATCTGCGGTCACTTGATTCCTGCCGGTACAGGTCAGCGTGAATTCGAGAAGATTATCGTTGGTTCTAAAGAAGAATACGACCGTATGCTGGCCAACAAGAAGACAGTTACGGATTATGCTGTAGACGATGCTCCGGTGAATATTTAATATTGACGGACTCATAAATATGAAAAAGGGTATGTTCCGCGAGGACATACCCTTTTTTCGTGCCTTAATTTCCGGTATACTAACTTTTTTGAACTTGCTGCTGAGCTTAGCATTCTTGGCTTCTCCGATAGTTTTTGGGAGTAAATATATCTCTATGCTTCAAATTATATAAGTTGCCATTGGAGGCATGCATACAAAGTCAGTAATCAGAAAGCATACCTTTAATGAATGGAGTAATATGTGCAAATGACGGCTGTGCTGGCACAGTTTGGTAGTGTGATGCAGTTGTTGAAAGCACTGCCGTTTAGGGCTATATGCAATGTACCTGTATGAGATATTGAGTGAATGGTTGTCAGAATCGGTAGCCTATGCCTATTGACATCGCGTGCATCAGGCTGTGCTGGGGTCGTTCCAGCTTTTTGCCTTCTATTACAATGTTCCGGCTACCGGCATATAAGTCAAAGTTGGAGCATGTATAACTCGCTGATATAAGAAGTCCTCCTTCTATCTCCAGTGTTAAGGCAGTACGGATGTGGTAGAATACCCGTTGTGCACCTTCATTTGTTACGCGTTCAGTACGCAATGCTGTCCATGTGCCGGTCTTGTTTGGAAAATAATCAATGTAGAATTGTCGGTTGGCAGGTATGGGGAGGGTTAGTCCGGGCGATAAAGACAGGTAAAGTGCATATTCCTTATCTTGTCCCAGCCAGAGTTTGGGAGAATTAAAGACTAATCCGGGTCGCAAGGCAAAGAAATGATTGGCTACATGTTCTTCCGTTGTTTGCCACCTGAGGTGATTGTCCCGGCTGATTCCTCCTATGTTTACGTCATGGTAGGGTGATGTGAAGAGTAGTCCCAAGCTGATTCCAGCATAGGGTAGCGGCAGGAAACTGGCCGAGGCTTCTATTTCCCACGCATCGTAGTTGTTGAGTGCACCTGCCAGCTCTACCTTCCAGTGTAGAGGTTTTTCACGCTCTTGGGCAGACAGAGACAGGCAGGTGCTGATGAAGAGTATAAGAAGAGAATGTTTTTTCATTTTTGACTTGGCCGTTCGGGCTCATTTTGGCTTGTTGTGTCAGCTTCCATTTCTATTTGTACGATGCTGTTGTCCCACTTGAACATTTTCTCCGTACCCAGATCTACCAGAAATCCCGGCCAGAAGAGGATATTCCACAGGCTATTGGCATTAAAACTCGTTTCGAGTAAGAAAGGAGTAGGCTGGTAGCCCTCTTTGCGGGCAATGAACTGCTTGTCTTCGCGCCTTTTCTTCACTGCGACGCTAACGGTATTGTCTTGCTTCACCTCGGCCACTTTAGTGTTGGTCGAGGCATCGTAAATCTTGGTCCCATTGGGGGCTTGGAATGTCACTGTTTGTCGGGAACTGCTGAAGATGGTGCAGCACGACGACAACGTCAGACAAAGTCCTGCCATCAGGCATAATTCTTTTTTCATGTATGTATCTCTCTGTTTGTTTTGGGTGCAAAGTTAGGGTGAGTTTTGCGGCTGAACAAGAAATAGTGATGTACATGATTTAATGATATTTCATTGATAATTAGGTAATAAACTGTTTTCTGTGATGTACATTTCTAGTTCTGTCGATTTCACTGATGCTTTCTTTTGCCTTTCTTCTATCCGTCCTTCTTGCATCTTTTCATCGAACTCTCAGTATGTTAATATTGAGTATTTTACGGTGAAGTTTCACAATTTCACGCTGATTCTGAGCTGTTTGCTGTGAAGAAAGAATGAAGGGGACAGGACAGTGAAAGTACATTTAGTTGACAAGGAACAAATTGACAAGAGACGCTGCGCGTCGTTATAGAATATTGTCATAAATGGTCAGTATGCTGGCTGGTATCCTCACTTGGATGGTCTTCCCTCACTCGATGCCGTCATCCCGCACTTGATACGGGATCTAGAATAACTTAGTGGGTAGCGGCACACTTGTGCTACATCTTTCTCAAGTCTGAATATTTTATTGTGAGGAGGGGTTCTGCAAAAGAAAAGTAGAAAAAATGGTGAAACTTGTGTGAGAGGGTGAAGTTTCACAGTTTCTCGTTGATTACCAGATTGTTGGTGTACGTGGTGAAGGTGTGAAACTTTCTGTGGGGAAATGTCTTTTATGGGTGTGAAATCTCGATGAAATGGGCGTTTTTGACTAACCGCAGGTAGTACTACAGTCGTGTGAAACTTTGCTGCATGACAAGATTTTTTTTTGTGAAACCAAGTTATGGAGGCAAGGATATACCCACTGTTTGGTGTGAAAGATCCTTGTATTGCATAGTAAAGAGGGACTTTACCGGTCTAAAGAGGGACTTGGCGGTTGTAACTACGGACTTGGCGGGCAGGGAAGCCCTGTCTGTACCGAAAGTTTTAGCCGGCTGGCAATGGACTAGGAGTTAACTGCCAGCACGGTAGGAGTTAACTGCTAGCTTGGTGGAAGTTAACTCCCAGTCCGGTAAGTCTTAAGACTTGGTTCGGTTCCGTTTAAAGGAGACTTTACCTGACGGAATCCTGAAGGGTTTTGGTAGAGGCCAAACTATAGGAAATGACATAGCAGCGGCCGGGCATTACTGGTTGTTCTTCGCTGCCATACGTTTTGACTTCGGTCGTGAATTCCTCGTTGTCTGCGTTGGTAGCGGTGAGGGCATAGCTGAAGGTCATCCCTGCTGAGTAGTCAAAATAGGCGGTTTCGCCGGGCTGTAGCGTCTGTTTCGTCTCGGGGGTGGTGGTATAGAAAGTCAGGTAAGGATTAGTGAAGAGTTCTGACAGCTCGTCGCTGAATGCTGCCAGACTGATGCCAACGTTAATCATTGGCACTTCTACATCCAGATACCTTACCTTTTCCGCTTCGATGCTGAATGCTTGTTTGGCGTAATACTTGGGAACGTTGGGCGTTTGGTTGTTGTAGGCCTCATTGTACGCTTCCAGTTCATAGCTGCCAGCTTCCAGCTTTATTTTTTCCTGTGGAAAATCGCCGGGTGCAAAGAGGGTGTTGACGTTGTTGCCCGTTATATGGATGTACAAGTCTTCTTCCACGGTGCGGGTGTTCACCTCTTCGGTTACAATGTTGCTAGTAGTTACCGATTGCAGTTGCAGGTAGCCGTCGGATGATGGGTTCAGAATGTCTTCCTGTTGGCAACTAACCAGCAGGAAGAGACTGAGCAATATGTAGATTGTTCGTTTCATAGGCTGTTATTTATCGTAGATGAGGGAGATGTTGTCGATGTAGAGTTCGCTACCTACGAATCGTACTCCGTTTTTGCCTGTATTTCCATAGTTGCGGACGTAATTGTTGATCCCTGACCTGAAAACTAATATAATTCTGTTTGGAAGTAAACTTATTTTTTCTATTTCTTTATCATAGTTGATAGTTAGCATTCCTTCTGTATATGTTTCGAGTGTTTCGGCTTCTTGTAAACTTGCATCCCCCAGTATTATATCATCATGCAAAATTTGTATGTAAATGTCCGATTGATCATTTTCATATGGAATGTATTTGTACATGAATTTGATATGAGTAGGATGCGAATCATAGCTGGTTCCATAGTTTTTAGTTGCTGTATCTTCATCATGATTGACGTCGGTAAGTGAGCCAAGAAAAAGTTCTCCAGGGGTTTGTAATTTTGTATTTCCAGTTGTTCCTCCATAGCCCCATCCAATCGTAGCAATCCAAGCCGATGTGCCGCTATATGCTTCACTTCCTGAAACGGGTCTTGTTCCTGAACGTGTATTATAAGCATATGCTGTCCATGGGCAGTAATCACATGTCAGTTCATTTAAGGTGGCCCAATTGTCCCAATAAAAACGAGCTCCGTAATTATCAAAAGGATTGCCATCCTTCCCTTCTTGTGAGTACACGTCTAAATTACTGTTGTTTAATTGAATGATTGGATAAGTTTTTACCTCTACCCGTTCACTTGCTATTTCTCCCCGATATACTCCGCGTATATAATAAGTTGTTCCGGGTGTCAGATCTGCCTTGCGCAAATCTTCTCCCAAGTTTGTCCAGTTGTTACCATCATTACTGAACTGATACATCATATTCGAGCTTAACTTAGAATAATCGCCACTTTCTACTTCTTCTTCTAACAAATGGTTCATAGTGAATTCTTTTGTCCAGATATTACCCGGATATACACTAACATGGAAGATGGGTTTGGTAGTTATTATTTGATAGCTAGTCGTTTCTTCACTGCTCCATCGGTTATTGGCTTTGACGCGTAGATTGATTGTGTTTACTGCATCTGCCCCTCCAGCCAGTGTCTGTAGGCTACTGGTCATCGCTGTGAAATCAAAAAGTCCAGTATTTGTTCCGTCCAGACTTGGTAAAATGATGGAGGCTGCATTAAGCAGAGTACGGTCTTCTTCGGAAAGCTGACTTAATAGGAATGTCTTATTGTTGAGTGCTTGAAACTTTTCCTGTAGGTCTTGGAAGTTGAATGAGAACTCAACATCCTGTATCGCTTGTGAACCTGTAAACTTCAGTTGGGCAGGAATGGCACTTGCTGTTTCTGTATAAGTCAAGCTGGTTTGTCCATTTTCAAATCCATCAATCTTCGGCTTTGGCAACCACTCCACCGGAATCGTCTCCGATATACTTACTGTCTCTACTTCCACTTTGTCGACAGTCAGGATAACACCCGATTCGGTCGGTTTCACTTTCAAGGTCAGTTTGCAGTGTTTGCCGGCGGCAAAAGTTGCAGCATTTTTCAGTCTTTCATCGTCCAGTGTGGTGGATACCTCCTGCCCGTTGTCTTTCAGTGTGCCCACGAATTGGAATACAGGGATGGTGCCTGCCTGGTAGTAGGCACTTTTGTAGGTCTGGCTGGGACCAATGGTCACGGACAGGTTGCTTACCGCGATTTTCAGTCCGTAGGAAGAATACAAGTCGTTGAATTTTTCCGGTTCATCGTAGATTACGCTGGTCAGTGCGTTGGCTACGCTACATTTCAGTTCTACAGATGTCGTTTCACCCTCAGTCACTTCTACACCACTCTCTTCTCCCTTATAGTAAGGAGCGTCCAGAGCCAATACAGGATTTTCGCCGCAGGTGGCTGTCAGGGTGTATAGTCCGGCAGAAGCAGGAATTGTTTTTCCGGTAAAGTTGCCATCGTAAAGCGTGTTGCCGTTGCTCTCTTTTACAATTTTCAGTTTGAACAGCTCCGGGTCGGGTTTACCCAGTTCGGCAGGTGTGCTTTTGGTAGATACGGTAACGTCTTCTCCCAGCGAGACGATGAATCCACCTTCCAGCCCTTCCCATTGCTCCGACTGGCAGGCGGCCAGCAGCAATACTACGATGGCGGTATATAAAGACTTGATATATTTCATTATTATGGTTGTTTATCTGTTACGCTTGGCTATCTGATAGAACAAAACTATTCGTAAATTAGTTCGAAGTTGTCTATCAGTAACTTGCTACCTACACCTCCAGTGAAGTAGTCGCCATACTTGCTGGCAGAAGCTACTACCAGTATGTATTTAGGAGTTCGGTTGCTGTATTTGTAGTCCAATACGAGGTCTTTCTGCTGATATTGCGTGTCGGAACTGCCGCTGATGTATTCTGCGTAGGCAATGACATGCGAGTCGTTTTTGTCAAACAGTTGGCGTTCGCTGGGGCGTGTACGGATTTCCAGCGGTTCATCCCAGTCGGTCAGGGCAATGTAGATGTGGCACGAATCGGGACGGCCTTTCAAGTAGGCGAGTGCATCTTCTCCCACCTTGTCAATCGTGGCTGAGGTATATTTGTAGTTGATACGCAGCTTGCTGGGGAACGAGGTGAAAGGACGTCCGAAGCTCAGTACTCCGTTGGTCCCTACGGTCTTGACATAGCTACCGGTAAAGATGTTGCCCGCGGCAAACTTCAGCACGAGGTATTTGGACTCGAGCGATGCGGCTTTTCCGCTGCCGTTGCAGGTCTCGCTGGTAGGTATGGAGTTGCTGTCGCTGATGGTGACGGCTCCTTTGTTTCCGGTATCCCAAAACGATGTACCACCTGCAGGCCATGGATTCCACAGCTTGCCGTCCTGGTTCCAGTTGTCGAAGCTACCGTCGGTCAGTGGGGTTGCGGGGGCGGTGTTGAAGGTGTGGCTCCCTACAGCTACACCGTCGACGCTGACCCGGCACTCGTATTCAGTTCCAGGGGTGAGTTGTTGCAGGAGGGTAGTATAGTTGGTGCCGCTGATGTCAATGCTGGAGGACGGTTGTGTGGTCCAGTCGCTGTCAGTTGTTTTTTTGTATTCTATGACGGGCTCTTTGCCGCTTTGTACACTACCTGACAAGGTAGCACTGGTGGCGCGGGTAAATACATTGACTTCGCCCGAGGCACTTTCTTCCGTTTGGTAAACGTATACTGTCCAAGTTGAACTGGTTTCTTCCCATCCTTGTGCGACGTAGAAGGTACGCGGTTGTGAGAAGTCGTAGTAAGCTTCGGCTGTCGGGTCGGGGTAGACGGTGCCATGCTCACCTCCCAGGTCGAAAGTGGTGACTTTGATTTGGTCGAGTCGTTGGTCTTTGGATACGTAGACAATGACATTGCGATTGATAGCATCAATAATGGCATTGCCAATTTGATTCTCCATGACGACACTGCGTTTTACAATCTGTTCTACGGTGATTTTCCAGTCATAGTCCTGATAAGTGCGCAAGGTCATCTTTACCGTGTTGGAGAAGTCAACGCGGGTGTCTGATGAAATAGGAATATCGTCTAGCGAACCGAAGCCGACTGTAGGAAACTTGGCATAGTTGTTGCATACGGTAGAGTCGATAAGCAGGGTAGCATCGTTGCTGACAGTCAGTTTGGTAATTCGTAAGTTACGCAAGTCAACCGTGTCGTCCACATACAGCTTGACGGAAAACGAATTCTTGTCTATGGTAGCCTGACTGCTGCTACTGCCTTCGGCTGCGCATTGCCCTTCTACGGTGATGTCGAGGATACTTCCGTCGACAATGGGGTAGGGAATGTCATTTTCAATGGCGCAGGAGGCTATAGCCAAGATGCAGAAAGTATAACAGATGAGTTTCTTTATCATAGTTCTTTGTTTGCTTGGGTTAGGAACATAAAGATAGAATGGCGGTTGGTACTTATAAATAGAATGTCATTCCAATGTTGATGGAGAACAGGTTTATTTTGAAGTTACCCGATGAGGTTCTTCTTGTTCCGCTTTCTATCTGGTTGGTTGTCTGTTTCTGCCATTTGAAGTTATAACCCATGACACCTACCGACACTTCTACTGCCGACCAGTCGGTGACGAAGGCTGTCATGCCCGGAGCGATACCAATCTGAAGGTTGTGTGCACGCTCAAAAGTTCCGTCATATTCGGTATTGGAGCCGGTAGAGTTTTTGCCCACACCGTAGGCGTAGGTGAGGCGCACTTCATTGAACAGACCGAAAATCTTGCTTCTGCCTATGGGCATGTAGGTACGCAGGAAACCAGATACTTGGTATTCGTGCTCCAAATAGTAGAGGTCTTTCAGGTTGATGTTGAAGTCTTCACCCAGGTTCAGCTCAAAATTGCCCATATCCAGATAGGTGCGGTTGTAGCCAAAGCGTAAACCGGCAGCTACATTGTCTTTGAAGAAGTATCCCACGTAGGGGCTGATGTTGAACGTATATCCCAGTGCTTCCACATCTTTGATGACCAGGAAATTCAGGTTGTCTTCCTCGTGTTCAGAGTAGGATACGGTTCCTCCCGCCATCCATTGCCCTTTGGGAATGAAGACTGACTGCATGATGCCGCGGTCAATGCGTTGCGGTCGTTTCATTACCTTCTGTTTCCTGATGGGTGCCTCCATCTTATAGAGGGTTCCGGTAGAGTCTATAATGATAATGCTGTCGCCGGAAAGCGTGGTGTTGACATGTATATGCTTCTGTGCCTGAAGCATGCTGTAAACGCTTCCTGTAGCAAGCAATAGGATTAGTGACAGTATTCTGAGCATAAAGGTAAATATACAAGTATAACCGGAAGTACAGATTATCTGGTATACTTCCGGTTTTTAGTTAGTATTGTTGCTACTTATTTGGTAGCAGGTTCGCCATAAATCAATTCCAGGTCGTCTATGTACATGGTACTGCCTGTACTTCCTGTAAAGTAGTCACCATATTTGCTCGATGAGCAGACTATGATAAGATAGTATTGAGTTTGTGGCGTTAGATCTTTGTATGTCATTGTCACCGTAAACTCCTTCCATTCATTGTTGGTCGATACAGCTTCTGCATCAGGAAGTTGTCCGTAGGCAATGATATTGGGGTCATTCTCGAGATCAAAGAATGTAGAGGTGTTTGTATTGTCAAGTTGATGAGGCTTTTTAGCCAGTGCTATGTAAATAGAGCAGAGGTCGTCTGTTCCTATCTCTGCTACACCTTCAGGCGTATTTCCACCGCGATAGTCAATCTTTCCATTGGTATAGCGGAACCATCCGTGAAGGGCTGTCGGGCGTGAAGCAAATTCCTGTCCGAAGTCAATCTTGGCACCATTAGTACCTACCAGACTATTGAATTTTCCTGTATAAAGGCTGGCGGCTGCAAATTTGCCTATGCCAAATGCTGAAGCATATTGTGATTTCAATTCGGCAGATTTTCCTCCAGGGGTGTGTACAATATTACTGTTACCCTGTGTCGGATTTTTGTTAACCAATGCACCGGCTCCAGTTGTTGTACCCGGGTTACTTGAATCCCAGAATGAACCGGAAATGTTGTAGTCATTTTCAGAGACTGGATACCATGTCTTTCCGCTTTGATACCAATCGTCCATATCGCCATTAGGCAAAGCTATCTCGGTTTCAGTAGTGAATGTTGCTATGTCGCTGGCATATTCTTTCCCTTCTTTGCTGTAGGCAAGTCGGTAATTATATTCCGTTGAAGGCGTCAGATTGGTAATTTTCGTAGTGAATTTCTCGTTTTCAAAAGTTGCAGTAGCTGTTTGCCATTCTTCACTGCTTGCTTCCTTATACTCAAAGTACATGCTGGCAGGGTCAAGTTCTTCTTTAGAAGACAAGATACTTCCTTCCAAATATGCAACTCTGCTCCAGGCATTAGCCCCCTCTACGCCCAGCTCCGTGCTGACTTCAGTAGAAACATCGAAAGTAAAGGTGTAGATTGTTTCCGTTCCGTCTACGCTTACATTAACGCCGCCAATCTCGCCCGTTTCTGCTACCTTGAAGTTCAAAATATAGTGTTTGCGTGCTTTTACACCTTTAATTTGGGTGCTTAACGGTTGAAATGTTGTTCCCGCATGATTTACTACAGAAATAGTAGCTGTAAGATCTGCCACGGGGAAGTAAGCCGGCTTCAATTCATCGCCCATCTTGAAGTTGAGCGGATTGACGCCTTCCATGGCAGATGCTACGGTGGCTGTTGCCGACTGGAATGCGTCGATGAAAGACTGGTCGTAGTTGACGGTTACCTTCACGTTGGCCAGTGTACAGGTGATATTTGCTGTCACTTCTTTGCCGGTTTCTACCGTTACCTGTTCACTACCTGCATAATAGGGAATCTCAAAACCTGATTCTGAACCGTCAAATCCGTTGGAGGAGGCTTTTACAGTATAAATACCGGCTGGCAGTCTAAACTGTTTCCCTTCCAGTGTCTCCCAGTCGTCTGTACTTTCTACTACTTCTCCCTTGCTGTCAACTATTTGCAGAGCTATTTGTTTGGGATTGTAGTCTTCTGCTATTTTAGTATTCACGTAGGTGTTTGTTTCTACATCAATACGCAGATAACCGGTATTGGCATCCAGGTCATCTTGCTGGCAGGAAGTAAAACCTATTGCTGTCAGCAGTGCAATGAGGGATAAATATATTTTTTTCATCATATTATTCGTTTATTGTTACTTTAAATACACCGGTAGCTGTTTCTCCATTTTTATCGGTAACGGTGATATGGAATTCATGAGATTTTCCAGGATCGGTTGCTCCGGTCATGTCGAGGAAGGTAAAGAAAGTACCTATAGGGAAGGTGTATTCTTTAGTTCCGTCTGTTGGAGCTTGACTACCGACTGTTGCTACTAAGTTGCCAAAGTCTGAATTGTCAATCAAGTCTACGCCTCCGTTCTCAGCAAGGAAGCTTTGGCCATCCATTGTCAGGTCGACCAGTATGGCTTGGAAGGCGTCATTCCCAGCAGTTATTGTTACAATAATCTTGTCCAATCCTGCTTCTGAAGCAATATAGGCATCGGCACTTGCAGGTGCGTTACCGGCTTCTATCGAATAAGTGACATCCTCCGGTAGATTCAGTGTTACGGCTCCTTCTCCTGGTTCTACAGGATCACCACCGCCTTCTCCCGGTTCGTCCGGATCTGTTGTCGGTATCTCTACCGATTCACTTTCATTTTCAAAAGTAATATTTGTGGTAATGGTTATACCGGTCAAGTCACCGGTCGAAGATTCTACCGTACCCATCTTGATTTCCAGTGCATCTCCTCCAGTGAATGTGTCGCCCACTTCTTCATAATTCTCAGCTGCATCACTTTTTCTGAAAGTTCTGCTCTCAGTCACTGTATTTCCTTCTACTGTTTTAGCTTTGATATTTACGGTGATGGCAGTCACATTGTCGTCAAAATGCCAGTAGATGGCATCGGGTGTCAGGTTGGCTTGCGTGTACGACAGCGCCATTTCACTGCCGTCGTCTATGGTAATGGTCCATTCGCTGAACGCTTCCTTGAAGTCTTCGCCATAAATCATTTGGATGCGGCTGTTGGCCATGCGGCAAACAACATCTACCTGGCTTGCGACGTCTTTGGTGACGGTAATATTGGTACTACCGGCATAGTAGGGAGCATTCATCTGTTTTTCCAATGTACCCGGAGAGTGAGATGATATTGTGTATTCTCCTACCGGTACGGTGATGCTGCTCGGCACTTCGTCGGCTGTGGCATATTCTTTCAGTACGTCGGTCACTCCGGTGCTGGTGCCTTGTATGGTTACAGGGAAGTTGTTGGTGGCTACTTCTTCGGCGCGTGTCTGCGATACCGGCTGTTTTACGCTGACTTCCAGTTCAACGGCTCCTGTATCTTCTTTGCTGACCAAACTGCCGGTCAGCTCGTTTTTCATTTCGCACGATGCCAGGCAGAGGATGGCAGCAGTGCTTAAAGCTATGATGTTGGTTAGTTTCATAAATTGCATTCTTTAATGTATTTATAATAAGGAATGAACGGTTAGACCCATTCGCCGGGAACTTCAATGTCTATTTCCTCATCGTCGGTAGATTCATCAATGGTGACAGTAATGCCCATGCTTCCGTTGTTGTCTTGCGGCGCAATGTTCAGTGTCCATGATTTACCTGGTACCAATGTATAAGTCTTTTTTACGCTGTCCGATTCGTTATCGCTCAATCGTGTGTAGCTGATGGTCGCCGTTACGCTTTCTCCCTTTTCGTTCACTTTCAGATACCAGGGGTCTGTATCTTCTTTTTGCCAGATAGCCGTACTGCCAGTTGCTTTTAGGGCTTCTGTTTCGTAAATGACAGAGTAGTTGCTGAAATAGGTAGCCATTTCGTCGGCAAAGTGGACTACCACCTTGCCACAGGTCGGTTTGCAGGCTACTTCCACTTGCAGTTCCTCGCCGTTTACAGTAAATGTTTGCTCTCCTTTTACGTAGAAACCGTCGCGCGAAGCATCTTTTTCTTCGCCATAGAAAGCTTTCAGCGTATAGCTGCCGTTGTTTAGGGTAATTCGTTCGGGCGCTTCGCTGTAGATAAAGTCTTCTACAGCAGCTGTTCCCTGGCCATTCAGTATCTGTACCGTGTATTTGTTTACATCTCCGTAATCGCTCTCGGTTACGGCCTTAGTAAATGCCGTGCTGGTGGTCAGTCCCAGACGGATGCTCCCTGCTTCGGCTTGTTGACCCGGTTCTTGTTCCGAGGTACAGGCTGTCAGCATCACACAGATGGATGCGAGGCATCCCATCAGTAGTCTTTTCAGATTGGAAATATTCATACTTCTTGCTTAAATAGTTTCTTTGCTATGATAAAACTTTTTGTTATTGTCCTATATTTTATGAATATATGATTTTCAAGGTGCAAAGTAACTCATTTATCAGACTATCTGCAAGGTCTGTTTGTTCTATTTTTATTCTATTCTTTAGATTCTGTTATATATTTCGCCTCATAATTGATGCTTTTGGCGGTAAAGAAACGATGTTTTTGCTTCGGAACGTCAAGAAATATAGTTTATAACTATTCATAAAAGTTGACTTGTACGATGAATGCTGGCCGTTTTTGTTGTAGAAAAACAGAATGCTGTCGGACGTTTGTGAAGGTTGACAAAGTATATATTAAGGACTCCTTATGGAAATGTCTGGAAGCATTAGCTGGTAATTAGAGTAAATATCCCGCTGGGCAGTCGTTGAAGCCAGTGGCTGCCTTGCGGGATATCGGAATGTGAGCTATGATTCTTGACGGTAGGGGTGAGTGGTGGGAACGTTTCCTTTTCTGGGTGCCTGATTATTGGTTGGCCTAATCGTTCAGTTCCAGTTCACCGCTGAAGGAGATGGATTGTCGCTGGGTGGGCTGTACGTGTATGCTGGTGTTGCCGTTGGGAAAGACGGTCAGCGTGTAGATATAGGTATCTTCATCGTTGCTGACGTTGATTCTGATTTCTTTTTTTCCTTTTTTGCCTTCGTTCATGTCGTACTGGCTGATAGGTGCTTTGAAGTTCAGAGCTTTTCCCCCTCCGTAGGGCACACTATAAGCTTCGCCAGCGTAGGGCAGGTAGGATATGAGCGAGTCGTTGCGTACCTCCAGTGAGTAGGAGTCGGTCAGTGCCCGTCCTCGGCCACGCAGGGGATTCATGTAGTCTACGTCTACTTTGTAGCGGCGTGCTTCCAGCATTTCGCTCACAGCTTGGCGGTTGCGCTCTTCTCGGTCTTTTTTGTTGTCTTGCGCCTGAAGGGTGGTTGCAGATACTGCCAATAGAAGGTTTACGGTTAAAACAATAGCTTTCATGATGCTTTCCTTTCTTTGTTTGGTTTTCGGTTGAATAATTGCAGTTCCTAGGCGGGTGGCCAGCTGCTTGGCCTGATGCAAATATACATATAATGTTTCTAACTGCTTTTCAGCTAATTGTTATATAGTCTTATTGTTTGTTTTTGTAGGTTTGGTTTTGGGGGAAAAGAGCATTCGCTGACATTGTCCTATGTCGCTTTTCTGGGTAAGCGATGGAGAAAACCAATGTATTATTGTCGTTTCTAATCGGAAAAGGCTACTTTTGTGTGCCAAAAGGTATGCAGAATGTTCAATTGACATTTTTTTGCTACCAATAGAAGTATAGAATATTTGAGTTTGAAACAATGATTGTTAATAAGTAAAATCATGAAGATTGTAGTTTTAGATGGTTATGCTGCCAATCCCGGCGACCTGTCGTGGGATGGCATGAAAGCCTTGGGCGAGTGTGTCATTTATGAACGGACTGCTCCCGAGCAAGTATTGGAGCGTGCGGCCGGTGCCGAGGTTGTACTGACCAACAAGGTGGTGATAACCGCCGAGCACATAGCTGCCTTGCCCGACTTGAAGTATATCGGTGTGCTGGCTACGGGATATAACATTGTAGATGTGGAAGCTGCCCGCAATCGTGGCATAGTAGTGACCAATATTCCGGCCTATAGTACCGACTCGGTGGCACAGATGGTATTTGCCCACATATTGAATATCTGTCTGCAAGTGCAGCACTACACGGAGGAGGTGCGCGGTGGACGCTGGACGTCGAGTCCTGATTTTTCTTTCTGGGATACGCCGCTGATGGAGCTCAGTGGAAAGAAACTGGGTATTGTAGGATTGGGACATACGGGCTCTGCCACGGCACGCATGGCCATTGGCTTTGGCATGCAGGTTTGTGCCTATACGTCTAAGTCGCATTTTCAGCTGATTCCCGAAATAAAGAAGATGGAGCTGGATGAACTTTTCCGTGAGTGCGACATTGTCAGTCTGCACTGCCCACTCAACGAGCAGACACGTGGTATGGTCAATGCGGCGCGCTTGAAGACCATGAAGCCTACGGCTATCCTTATCAACACAGGTCGTGGCCCGCTGGTCAATGAACAGGACTTGGCCGATGCGCTGAACAATGGCACTATCTATGCAGCTGGCGTCGATGTTCTGTCGCAGGAGCCTCCGCGTGCTGACAATCCGCTGTTGCATGCCCGCAACTGTTTTATCACTCCTCATATTGCCTGGGCCAGCGGAGAGGCGCGTCAGCGTTTGATGCAGATTGCCGTTGACAATCTGAACGGCTATATCACGGGGAAGGTGGTCAATAATGTGGCTAAATAATCAAGTTGTAAGATTACCCACTGTCTGGCCTAGTAGGTATATAAAAAAAGAAGTTTCCCAGCAGGAAACTTCTTTTTTTAGGTGTTGCGGTAAGCAGATTACTTACGCAAGCCAAGTTCTTTGACGATGGCGCGATATCTCATGATATCTTTAGCCTTCAGGTAGTCCAGCAAACGACGACGTTTACCTACCAACATTGTCAAAGCTCTTTCAGTGCTATAATCCTTTCTGTTGAGCTTCATGTGCTCAGTCAGACGAGCAATACGGTATGAAAACAATGCCACTTGGGACTCAACAGAGCCGGTGTCAGTGTTAGACTTTCCGTACTTGCCGAAGATTTCTTGCTTTTTAGCAGCGTCTAAGTACATAAATGAATTTAAATTAAAAAAGTTGATATTAGTTCTCTTTCGAGGGTGCAAAGATAGACATTGTTTTTTATATGGCAATGACTTTCAGGCAAAAAAGTAATTTTAAATGTTCGTTTTATTGAAGCGGCGGCCGAAATCTTTGTTTTGCCTTTGGTTTAGTTGCTATGTGCATGGTCTTCACTGGTTGAGGCTATTATCAGCTAGTGAAGTTTCACCGCATCTTCTTGAAGATAAGGGAATTGAGGTGAAAGGAAATAGAGAAAGCTGATGGCGGGTGGATGAAAAAGCAGGTTCTGTATCCTTCAGTATGAAATCTCCGTAGATGTGAAGTTTCACTATATTCGGTTAGTAAACAGTGTTTTATGTCCGATTGTGAAAGCGTGAAACTTCACATCAAAAACATATTGATAGAGCGGATAATAGCAGTTAAGACTTTACGCGTTAGCGGTTAACTGCTATCGTGTTGGGAGTTAACTGCTAACGGATAAGGAGTCCACTGCTATCAAACAGGTAGTGTATGTCTTGTCTTTGAGGAGCTGTAGCTTTCGTGAAATGTGCATGCGGAAACGAAAGGACAGGCAGCACTTCTTTACAAATACCTTGCATGAATTGTCAGAGAAACACGAAGGTTTGAATAATATATGAGTCGGTTTGGTTGAGATTGTTACGAATGCATGGATTTCATTTGCCTTTACACTCTCCATGCACTATCTATATGATAAAATAGGTTGTGTCTTAGCAAAAAAACAAGCAAGCTTTTTTTTCTGCTTTCGACTTTCACTATCTTTGCACCCTGAAAAAATAGGTATTTGTATGCAAAACATCAGAAACATTGCCATTATTGCCCACGTGGACCATGGCAAAACGACGCTCGTTGACAAGATGCTTCTGGCCGGAAATCTTTTCCGCAGCAATCAGAACACAGGTGAATTAATGCTGGATAACAATGATTTGGAGCGTGAACGAGGAATAACGATTCTTTCGAAAAACGTTTCTATCAACTACAAGGGAACCAAGATTAACATTATTGATACTCCGGGACACAGTGACTTTGGAGGTGAGGTGGAACGTGTGCTGAATATGGCAGACGGTTGCATCCTGCTGGTCGATGCTTTTGAAGGTCCCATGCCGCAGACACGTTTCGTCTTGCAGAAGGCATTGCAGATTGGCCTGAAGCCGATTGTAGTGGTTAACAAGGTGGATAAACCTAATTGCCGTCCTGAAGAAGTATATGAAATGGTCTTCGATCTGATGTTCAGCTTGAATGCTACGGAAGAGCAGCTGGACTTCCCCGTAATTTATGGTTCGGCCAAGAATAACTGGATGGGTACAGACTGGAAGACGCCGACAGACAACATTCTGCCCTTGCTCGACTGCATCATTGACAATATTCCTGCTCCTGAACAGCTGGATGGCACACCCCAGATGCTGATTACTTCGCTCGACTATTCGTCCTATACCGGTCGTATAGCCGTGGGTCGTGTACATCGCGGTACGCTGAAAGAGGGAATGAACGTTTCGCTGGCTAAGCGCAACGGCACTATTCTGAAGACAAAGATTAAGGAACTGCATACATTTGAAGGCATGGGCCGCGTTCGTGTACCCGAAGTTTCGTCGGGCGACATCTGTGCGCTGGTCGGCATTGAAGGATTTGAAATTGGCGATACCATTTGCGATTTTGAGAATCCCGAACCGCTGCCACCTATTGCCATCGACGAACCAACCATGAGCATGTTGTTCACCATCAACGACTCTCCGTTCTTCGGTCGCGACGGTAAGTTTGTGACTTCGCGCCACATCCACGACCGCCTCATGAAGGAGCTGGACAAGAACCTGGCTCTGCGCGTGAAGAAGAGCGAGGAAGACGGCAAGTGGATTGTTTCGGGTCGTGGTGTGCTCCACCTTTCCGTGCTCATTGAGACCATGCGTCGCGAAGGTTATGAGTTGCAGGTAGGTCAGCCGCAGGTTATCTACAAGGAGATTGACGGTGTGAAGTGCGAGCCTATCGAAGAATTGACTGTGAATGTTCCCGAGGAATATGCCAGCAAGATAATAGATATGGTGACCCGCCGCAAGGGTGAGATGGTGAAGATGGAAAGTGCGGGCGACCGTGTGAACCTGGAGTTCGACATGCCTTCGCGCGGTATCATCGGTCTGCGTACCAATGTGCTGACGGCTTCGGCCGGTGAGGCTATCATGGCACACCGCTTTAAGGAATATCAACCCTACAAGGGCGATATTGAACGCCGCACCAATGGTTCTATGATTGCCATGGAGACCGGTACGGCCTTTGCTTACGCCATTGACAAGCTGCAAGACCGCGGTAAGTTCTTCATCTTCCCGCAGGAAGAGGTTTATGCCGGACAGGTTGTGGGTGAACACTCGCATGACAACGATTTGGTGGTAAACGTGACGAAGTCGAAGAAACTGACCAACATGCGTGCCAGTGGTTCGGACGAGAAGGCACGTCTGATACCGCCTGTACAGTTCTCGTTGGAAGAGGCTTTGGAATATATCAAGGAGGATGAGTACGTGGAGGTAACTCCGAAAGCCATGCGTATGCGTAAGGTGATTCTGGACGAAATAGAACGCAAACGGGCAAACAAGAACTGATGCAGCTCTATTGAGTAGACATAATATAAAAGGAAACGGCCATTCCCAAGCAAAAGGAATGGCCGTTCTGGTTAGGGAAAGAAAGAATATAGTAGTTGCCTATAATCTTTCTTTCCTTTTTTTATAGTGCGTGGTGGCTCTGTATCTGGTTTATGGTGTTGCAAGTTTATTTCCCGACGTGCAGGATGAGTCTTCTGTAAGAAGTTAGGGAGGGAGTGCCGTTGTCCGTTACTTCGCAAATGAGGTGTAGGGTATGGCCTGCTGCATCCGTTGGTATGTGCAAGATGGGGCGGGCTTGGTTGGACTGTTCTATGTTTACTGTCTGTTGATAAGTACCGGCTTCGGGCAGTATCCACCATTTGAAGTTAAGCTGGTTGCCGTCGGGGTCATAGGTGGCCGTGGCGTCGGGGCAGAACTCTTCTCCGACTTTTACTTTA
Organism: uncultured Bacteroides sp.; assembly: GCA_900553815.1. GTDB lineage: Bacteria > Bacteroidota > Bacteroidia > Bacteroidales > Bacteroidaceae > Bacteroides. The sequence continues at coordinate 7,260 of USEY01000041.1, read as the reverse complement.
TATTCGGCTATTTCCAATGTCCGTGTTCCTTTGATGTTGATTACGGGGTTTCTGTTTCCCTCACCTTTGTCGGCCCAGTCCATGCGGGCGGCAAAGTCGTTGAAGATGGCCGGATAGAAATAGGCTTCGTATTTGCGCGATGTCTGCTGTGCCTTGCCTTGATGGTTGGTGTATGAGTCGGTTTGCTTGTCAGGGCCTTGTCCCCATTCAAAGAATCCGCCCCAACTGCCTTGAGTAGGTTTTTGTGTGTCGTGCAGTCCGTTGGGCATGACGTAGAGGAACGAGGGCGTATCGCCTTCCACACCATATTTATATTTAGGATATTCCTTGCCCAGGTTGCCGTGGGTTTGTATGTTCTCTTCATATTCTTGCCAGTTGCTTCTGCCTGTTCCGTTTTGGTAGAGCCAGGCACTTTCGTCCCACAAGAACATCAGTTGTCCGGCAAATTCCTTTCGGAGCCACAGGTGTGAGCTGTCTTCGTAGGGAGTCTTCTGGTCGCGGTCTTGGTCGGTGATGGCGTAGATACGGATTTTTTTGAGGAATTTCTGCAGGTCTGCTTCGCTTCTTTCCTGTTTTACCCGCCATACGGCCTGTGCTACGGTATTCCCTCCACCCCAGAGCAGTACCCATAGCGGGCGTTTGTCTTTCTTGTCGGCTTGCTCAATGATGAGCCGGCTGCCGTCGGAGTCGTTACCTTCGCCAATAAACTTCATACCCCTGTTCCGACTGCCGTAGACAACCCGGCTGCGTAGGTATTCGGCGCTGGGCCAGTAGCCTATACGCTGCTTTTCCTCGTCTTTCAGGAAGCCTTGTTGCGCGGAACGTTTCATCAGGTTGGGCAGGTCTTTTTCGTAAGCGTTGAGCGGATTGTGGATAAGCTGGAAGAAGTCATCGCGTATGCTGCTTAAACTCCATCCGGTGGTGAATACAATACCTTCAATCTCAAACAGGTCGGCATAAGAGAATAGCCGCACCAGCGATTCGCTGTCGTCGGTTTCCCAGGTTGATACGTCGGTCAATACAACAATGCGTGGTTTCAGTGGTTGCTGCTTGCTTGGCAGAGAAGCCATGGCAGTAGAGGATGTGGCAAATCCCAGCAGCATTCCCAGAGCAATAAATGTGTGTTTTGCTTTCATATTATTAGTCTGTTAGATTTTATTGCGTAAATTTACGGCAGTTATCTAATAAAAAATAACTGATTACTGGATATTTTATGCGGGATTCCGAGATTTTGAACCGATTTGACGCCCGGCGCGGTGAGTTGAGGCCTTATGGACTGACGTGTGAGTTGTGGACTCCCTGTCTGATGCGCAGGCCGGACAGGCATAATGAGATAGAGTTGAACTACTTGCCCGAAGGTTCGCTGATCTATCTGTTTCAGGACAGGAGGGTTCAGGTGCCCAGCCGTAGGCTTGCTCTGTTTTGGGGCTTGATACCTCACCAGATTATCCATAGCGAAGGCACTGCTCCTTATTATGTGTGTACCATTCCTTTCTCTCTGTTCCTGAGTTGGGGGCTGCCGCAAGCTTTTACGGAAAAGCTTTTTAAAGGTGAGCTGTTGCTGGATGCCGAGCAGCCGTCAGACGAGCCTGACTATGATGCCTATATGTTGAGGCGTATGCTGGGAGAAGTGGGCGGACGTTATTTTTCGGAGATTGTATCCTTGGAACTTCATGCCCGTTTCTTGCGCATGGCATCGGCCATGAAGGTAGAACTGGGGAGGGCTGTTTTACCTGTTGTTTCCGGCGAGATTAGTCTGGTAGAACAGATTGCCATTTATATTGCACGCAATTATCGGAATCCTATTAAGGTGGCCGATGTGGGAGCGGCTGTAGGATTGCATCCAGACTATGCCAACGCTTTGTTTAAGAAGACCTTTGGCGTGACGCTGGGTGAATATATCGTGGAGGAGCGCATTGCGCATGCCCAGAGGTTGTTGGTTTCTACTACAGACAGTGTGGCCGACATAGTGTTTCAGTGTGGATTTGGTTCTGTAAGTAGTTTCAATGCGGCTTTCTTGAAGCTGAACGCCTGCACGCCACGTGAATTCAGAAAATGCTTTCGTTAAGGTGGAGTGGCAGAACCGGTTTACAGATGATGCCGAGGTCGATATTTGCTCCCAGTGTGGTAGCTGTTAATTCTCACTGCAGCAAGTGTTGGCTGTTATTGTATAGAGTGGAGGGTAGTTTTTAGAGAGGTCGTGGAGATTCACTTTTGTAATTCTTTTTATTATCACTGCCATCAGGTGTTCTATTTTCATTCTTTGGTGGTCAGTTTTCTGTATTTTAACAAAAAGTGACCAAAAGAATGCTTTAAACTTGTAAATGACAATTGTTTTCTGAAGAATTTTGCGTTACTTCGTTTTGCCGTCAAGGCGGTGGTAAAAAGAAAGGATTTGGATATGAATTTACAGTTTATCAAGAAGAATAGCCTGCTGGTCTATGAGGTGTTGTTGCATTATACGCGCTGTTCGTTCGGCCAGCTTCAGAAGCTATCCAATTTGGCCAGCACAGACCTTTGCCTGGCTTTGGCTCAGTTGATTCGTGAGCGTAAGGTAGAACAGTTTAGTGAATGCCAGTCTGTCTACTATCGTTTGTCTCCGTCGTTGGCTTAGTAATAGGCAGGGGCGATTTTTATCAAGACAGGCATGCTTTTCCGGTTTATATCCGGTGGGCATGCCTGTCCTGTTTTATGTGATTATAGATTTTAATTTGCCTGTTAATCTATGAATTTGATTTTCTCGGCATTTCTGGGCTTGGCAGCCGGTGCTTCGTCTGGGTAGCCGAAGGCAATGCAATAGAGCAGTTCATAACCTTCACTGAAGTTCAGCATTTTCAGGTATTCGGCGGCTTCGGGCTGTTTCATGAAGCGTGCAGGACCACCCAAGCAGCAGGAACCTATTCCCATGGATTGTGCGGAGAGTATCATGTTGCCGCCCAGTAGTCCGCAGTCAATTTGCGAGCAGTCGTAAGATGGGTCATTGGCAATGAAAACTACAGTAGGAGCATTGCGGAACATGTTTTTGAACGATGGGTCTTCAGCTGCTTTGGGATTGGCTTTTGTGTAGAGTGCCGTTACGCCATTGATGAATTCAGGATTGTCCACTACACGTATTTCCCACGATTGCTTGTTCATGCCGTTGGGGGCATTGATTCCGCAGTTCAGTATCACTTGCATGGTGTCGCGGCCTACAGGCTGTGGCTTGTACTTGCGTATGCTTCGGCGCTCCATGATGGTTTTGATGACCTGGTTCTCGGTCGGTTGTTGTTCAGTTGCGGCTGTTTCGGCCTTTTTTTCTTGCGGGGTGCAGGCAGTTATGCCTGTGGCCATGATGCCAAGCAGTGTACATAGGCATAGGCCGTTGATGGTTCTTTTTAATGCGTTCATACTTTAGCTATTATGTGTTTTGGCAAAGCTACCAAAATCTGGCAGAACACTGTCGAAGTTGAACTCTTTTTTTGCTATTTTTTATGGTTTGTGGAACGGAAATAGCTTGGGAATGGGGGATGAAGAAAAGAAGAAAATCCGATTGCAACAGGTTTGATGTTCTCCTGTTGCAACCGGATTTTAGTATGTTTTGGGTTTCTAGAAACGAGTTAACGTTCTTCTTCAGAACCTTCTTGCAGGCCTTCCATGAATCCGTCGAGTGCAGCACCAGCCTTTTCCATTTGCTCCATAATGGCTTTACCGCTGTTCTTGAATACGGTGGCAGCGTATTGGCCTTGTAGTTTGGCCACTTCTTTCAGTTCTTCCTCGCTCAGGTCATCGTAGGAATTGATTTTGTCTAGCAGTTTAGTGAACTTTTCATTGGCCTTCTCCCACTGTTCGCTGGTGTAGTCCTGACCGTCTTCTGCAATTTCTTCCACGAAATCTTTCAGGTCGGCTATACGGTCGTTTTTAGGTTGGCAAGCCTGATAGTTCATGGTGATAACGGCAAGTAGAAGCAACAAGATGTACTTTTTCATAGGTGTTTCTGTTTTTGATAGGTAATTTGTTTGATGGCAAAACTACAAAAATATTTCTTTATCCTATCATTCACCTCTTAATTTCCGTCCTTTAATCTCCTGTTTAGAGCTTTCTTTGGATTGTAGCAGTCTGCTCGTTGCAGGAGATAAAGGATTGGATTTAAAGTATATGTCAGCTTTCTGCCAGTCCCGGGTGTGTCATGGCTATGCCTAAAGCCTGTGCCACTCCACGGCCATAGTTCTCATCAGCTTTGCGACAGTTGCGTATGTGCCGGAGTTTTATTTCTTCAGGTATGTCACCCATGGCTCTTGCGGTATTCTCGAATAATACCTGTTGTTGTGTGGGCGACATGAGGCGGAAAAGGTCGCCGGCTTGTGAGTAATAGTCATCATCATCTTCCCGGTAATCCCATTGGTAGGCGGCGCCATCCAGTTCCAAGGGCGGCTCCTTATATTCTGATTGTTGTTGCCACTCGCCATATCCGTTAGGTTCATATCCCAATGTGGAGCCATGATTACCGTCTATTCTCATTTGTCCATCTCGATGATACATGTTGAGGAACGGACAACGGCTGCGGTTGACGGGAATCTGGTGATGGTTCACACCCAGGCGGTAACGTTGTGTGTCGCCATACGAAAAGAGGCGTCCCTGTAGCATACGGTCTGGTGAGAAGCTGATGCCCGGCACTACGTTGGCAGGATTGAAAGCAGCTTGTTCCACATCGGCAAAGTAATTCTCAGGATTGCGGTTCAGTTCCAATACTCCTACTTCAATGAGCGGATATTGTTTCTGTGACCAGACTTTGGTGAGGTCGAACGGATTGAATGGGCAATTATTGGCTTGTTCTTCTGTCATCAGCTGGACATACATGGTCCAACGGGGGAAGTCTCCTCTTTCAATGCTTTCATATAAGTCGCGTTGGTGGCTTTCACGGTCCTTGGCAATGATGGCTTCGGCCTCTTGGTCTGTTAAGTTTTTGATGCCTTGCTGGGTTCGCAGGTGGAATTTCACCCAAGTACGTTTGCCTTCTGCATTAATAAACGAGAAAGTGTGGCTGCCGTACCCGTGCATGTGGCGGTATGAAGCCGGAATACCGCGGTCGCTCATTGTGATGGTCACCTGGTGTAGAGCTTCGGGTAGCAGTGTCCAGAAGTCCCAGTTGTTGCGTGCACTGCGCATGTTTGTACGTGGGTCGCGCTTTACGGCATGGTTCAAGTCGGGAAACTTCAGCGGGTCACGCAGGAAAAAGACGGGAGTATTATTGCCAACCAGGTCCCAGTTCCCTTCTTCCGTGTAGAATTTGATGGCAAATCCTCGTATATCACGCTCGGCATCTGCTGCTCCCCGTTCGCCTGCTACTGTAGAGAAGCGGACAAATACTTCTGTTTCCTTGCCTATTTGCGAGAAAATGGCCGCCCGTGTGTAGGACGTGATATCGTGGGTTACAGTAAATTTACCGAAAGCTCCCGACCCTTTGGCATGCATGCGGCGTTCGGGGATTACTTCACGGTCAAAATGAGCTAGCTTTTCCAGGAACCATACATCTTGTAAAAGCATCGGACCTCGGCGTCCTGCGGTTGCTACGTTCTGGTTGTCGGCAATGGGTGCTCCAGAAGCACTTGTCAGTTTCTTTTTTTCCATACAATGTCAGGTTTATAGTTAGTAATTAGGGGATATTCCAATAAAAAGGTCCAACTGTGCTTTGTCTTTTTCTGTCAGCAGACCATTTCGCGATTTCAGAAAAGGAATAGAGGTCTTGGATGCGATGCCAAGCGCCTGTTTCATGCGTGAATACATACTTCCGGTTCTAATTTTATAAGTTGTGAAAAGAAGCGTACGCTCGGCGTGCACTGACTGTTGTATTTGTCGGCTGAAATCCTTCCAGCATTTGTGTGGATGTTGACCAATGACAAACCAGCCGCATGTCCAACATCCGGTGATAAGGTAGTCGTATTCCCGCAATTTTTCAAGCTTGGCATCGGATATGGAACAGAGGCTAACACTCAACCCTTTTGACCAAAGATACATGGTTATCTCGCGGGCATAGGCAGCAGTCTTCCCTTTATGACTATAATAGAGAATTATGGCTTTCTTATTGATAGTTGTTGAACCGTTTGTATTTCTCATCTTGCTGATTATTGTTTGAACAAATATAGAGACAAGCTAAATATTGCATTATATTTGTAACATTCATTTTTTCGATGAACCTTATAGACAAAAACGATTAATACATGGAATTACGTCAACTGAAGTATTTTAAGGAAGCTTGTGAGCGGCAGAACTTTTCTGAAGCTGCCCGTGTGCTTCATATCTCACAAAGCACACTTTCACAGCAAATCAAACAACTGGAAGATGAGCTGGACATTCTTCTTTTTGACCGTATTGGTAAACGGATTGTGCCAACCGAAGCCGGTCGGGCCTTTTTGCCTTATGCAGCCCGTGCGCTTCATGATGCGGACGATGGTAGGCAGATTATTCGTGATTTGCAGGGTATAGAGGCTGGAGTATTGCATATTGGCGTGACTTATAGCATGAGCCCTTTACTGGTGGCTGCCTTGGAGCTTTTTTCCAAAGCTCATCCTAAAATTCAAGTGAAAGTTACTTTTGACACTTCCGAAGAATTATTAAAGCAACTGGATGGGACGGGACCGGACTTTGTCCTTTCTTTTATGCCTGAAGGTGTTACAGGCGAGTTTGAAACCTTGCCTCTTTTCTCTTCTCGGCTTAACTTCATTGTACATAAGTCACATCCGTTGGCTGAGCTTTCATCCATCACCTTGAAGCGTCTTTCCCAAGTGCCGCTGATATTGCCGGCTGCAGGTTTTGCTACACGAAAGAAAATAGAAGAGTTGTGTGCAAGTCACCAGTTAACCCTGTCTATTGGGGTGGAATTAGACGATGTGCACACCATTATACATGCATTAAAAGGAGGAAGATGGGGGACAATATTGACGCAAGCGGCCGTGAAAGGCGAACAGGAACTGGTGCAAGTGCCTATTTTGTGTAATGACCATTTGACTTCACATGGCTTTTTGTTTTGACCTCAGGGCGTTTATCGTAAAAAGTCGGCCATAGCCTTCGTGGATTTCTTGCTGAAAATTGTAGGAAAACGATAACAGCAGGATTGTATTGCTGAAAAAAAAGAGAGAGGATACGTCTTATAAAACGTATCCTCTCTTAATTTTATAATAAACTGGTTATATTAGAGTTTCGGACCAGCAGCTACCAGAGCCTTACCAGCTTCGTTGCCAGTGAACTTAGCGAAGTTCTTGATGAAGCGGCCAGCCAGGTCTT
>USEY01000040.1 GCA_900553815.1 uncultured Bacteroides sp. | reverse complement strand
CCTCGGAGCTGGACCAGCTGTCCAGCGACAACATCAAGTCGGTAGAGGTCATCAATAATCCTGGCGCCCGCTATGCGGCCTCGGTGAAGGCAGTGGTGCGCATCACCACCAAGCGTGCACCGGGCGAGGGCTTTGGCTTCAGCAACCGTGCCTATGCCGGATATAATAAAGACTGGACGCTACTCGACCAGTTTAACTTCAATTACCGCACGGGCGGATTTGACCTGTCGGGCATGCTGGCTGCCACCGACGGACATGCGTGGAGTAAAAGGAGTGTTGTGCAGGATACTTACTTGGACAAGTTATGGAGCCAGCAGATGTACATGGACGAAAAAGAACATTCGCAGAGCCTTTATGCAACGATTTCGGCCAATTATACTTTTGATAGCGGACATGCGTTGGGGATTCGTTATAATTGGAAACGTCTGCCCCGTTATGACAGTTGGGGAACGCTGGACAGCGACGTGAGGCAGGATGGCGAACAGGATGAACGGTTGCAAAGTATTTACGAAAGTGCTTCGCAGGAAACCAGTCATACGTTGAACCTCTATTATGCGGGCAAGGCTGGTGACTGGAACATTGACTTCAACGCCGATGCTTTGTGGAATGGAAACGATACGGACGGTTATACCGACGAGCGGGTCTTCGCACCGTCGGGCTTGGAGACAGATACCCGCCAGGTGAACACTTTCAGCAGGGCCGATAACCGTCTGTATGCCGGAAAGCTGGTGCTTTCGCGCGAATGGTTGGGTGGCGAGCTTTCGCTGGGAGGTGAGTATTCGCACAACACACATGGCAACGACTATGTGAATCCTGAAGGATTGCTGGAGGACGACCACAGCGAGATACGCGAGGGCAGCGCTTCGGGTTTTGTGGAGTACGGGCGCTCATTCGGTCCGGTCTATGTGCTGGCAGGTTTGCGTTTCGAACATGTGGCTTCGGGCTATTATGAAGGAGGCACCCGGATAGAGAACCCAAGCAAGCACTACAATGACTGGTTTCCGTCGGCTACGGTGGTGGTTCCTGCGGGAGATGTCCAGCTGTCGTTGAGCTATGCTTCGGATATTGTTCGTCCGTCTTATCACATGCTGCGTGGAAACATCGTCTATAACAACCGCTATACTTATGAGAGCGGCAATCCGCTGCTGCGCCCCCAGGTGGCTCAGAACCTTATCCTGAATGCTGTATATGACTGGACACAGCTGACATTGGGGTATGTGCATACGAAAGATGCAATAGTCACGACCAGTGTACCTTATTCGGACGAAGACCCGTCCGTCGCTTTGCTGACCAATACGAATGCGCCGGCTTATAATCATACGTTTGCTTCCCTTTCGCTGACGCCTGTCATAGGCATCTGGTCGCCCCAGTTTACGGCAGCGGTAGTCAAGCAATGGTATCGGACGGATACTCCCTGGGGGCGGCTCAATCTGGACAAGCCGCTGGTAAGTCTTTCGTGGGAGAATAGCCTGAAACTTCCCGGTGGTTTCCTGCTGAATGCCGATGCTTCGTGGAGCTCATTGGGACATGAGGAGAATACGGAGGTGAAGCGTCAGTTATGGTCGGTCAATGCAATGCTTTATAAAGGTTTCCTGAATGACAGGCTGACGCTTCAGCTTCGGGCTACTGACTTGTTCAACAGTACCCGTTCGCGTTCGTTGGTCTATCTGGGCAGTTTGCGAACATTCTATACGGATGATGAACCCAACAGCCGTAGTGTCAGCCTGACCCTGCGCTACAAGTTCAATGTTGCCAAGAGTAAGTATAAAGGTACAGGGGCAGGAAGTTCGCAGAAGAGCAGGATGTGAGTTTACCAATTGACGGGCTGATAAGGCTATGGGGACAGAGTATCCTTCCTTTGGGGCTTGTTCACTCATCTTTAGTAACTGAAAAATAATATCTTAAATATGGAACGATTGATTATGAAACGATTGACTGCCTGTATATTGCTGTTGATAATGGCTATATATGCAAGCGGCCAGACTTTGGCCGGAAAAGTAACGGATGAACAAGACCGGCCTTTGTCTTATGCCAATGTGGTCTTCCTCTCCCTGCCCGACTCGGCATTCGTGGCGGGCGCGGTGAGCAGTGAGAACGGCGGTTTCCGCCTTTCGGTGGATGAGCGGAAGGGGGTGCTGAAAGTGTCGTGCATTGGCTATGCTACTTTATATAAGGAATGCCAGGCGGGCGAAACGCTGTCGCTTCAATTGCAGGCCGACGCGCAACTGCTGGATGAGGTGGTGGTGAAGGGTGACTTGCCCAAGACCCGGCTGAAGAACGGTGCCAGCATAACGACCGTGGCAGGCAGTGTGCTGGAGAAGGCAGGCACGGCAGAGAACCTGCTTGACCGCATACCGGGCGTATCGGCCGGTGGAGGGGCGGTGAGTGTCTTTGGCCGCGGGGCGGCTGAGGTGTACATCAACGGGCGCAAGGTGCGCGATTCCTCGGAGCTGGACCAGCTGTCCAGCGACAACATCAAGTCGGTAGAGGTCATCAACAATCCCGGCGCCCGCTATGCGGCCTCGGTGAAGGCAGTGGTGCGCATCACTACCAAGCGTGCACCGGGCGAGGGCTTTGGCTTCAGCAACCGGCTGGTAGGGCAGTACCAGTACGACTGGATGGCGCTTGACCAGTTTAATTTCAATTACCGTTCGGGCGGATTCGACCTGTCGGGCATGCTGTATGGCAACGACAACCGTGACGAGTACTTCAAGACTATCCGTCAGGATACCCGGCTGGACAAAGAGTGGACGCAGCATTCAGGCATGTCCAACCGCTCGCATTCGCAACAGCTGGCGGGCATGCTGTCGCTGAACTGGCAGGTGAACCCGTCGCATGTCTTGGGCGTGCGATATGACTACAAGCGCGTGCCCAAGTCGGCCTCGGACCTGCTGATGCACACGGATGTGCTGCTGGACGGGGAACCTTACGAGACTGCGGAGAATACCAATGCTTCGGACACCTGGCAGACTGACCATAGGCTGAACCTGTACTACAACGGCGAGGTGAACGGCTGGAACGTGGACTTCAATGCCGATGGCCTGTGGAACGACAGCAAGGGCAGGGGACTCGGGCAGGAAGAGACCCATACGCTGGACCTGCCGGAGGACGCAAGGGACATCACGACTTTCGACGAGAGCCGGAATAGGCTGTATGCAGCCAAGCTGATTGTGTCGCATGCATTGGCGGGCGGACAGCTGTCGGTGGGCAGCGAATATACGCGTAACAACCGGATAAGCCGGTATGACAACCGCGAAGGCATTCTGCAAAGCGAGGACGATGAAGTGAAGGAAGAGGTATGGGCCGTATTCGGCGAGTATGGCCGCCAGCTGGGTCAGGGCAGCATGCAGCTGGGTGTGCGCTACGAGCACCTGAAGTCCGACTACTACCAATACGGGAAGCTCAACGAGGAGCAGAGCCGTACATATTCCAACGTGTTTCCTTCGGTCAGCCTGTCGTATCCCGTCGGCAAGGTGCAGTTGCAGCTGAGCTATGCCGCCGACATTACCCGGCCCGACTACAGCCTGCTGAACAGTGCTCCGCGCTATGTCAACCGCTATACGTACGAAGCCGGCAATCCGTTGCTTCAACCTACGTTGAGCCACAACCTGGGTCTGGACGTTGCCTGGAAGCAGCTCTACTTCTCGGCTGGCTATCAGCACGTCAAGGATGGCATGACCAGCTACTGCGATACCTATTCGGAGGAGAACCCGGCCATCAGCCTGGTGCGTCCGGTCAATATGGAAGATTACGACAAGGCGTATGCCATGGTGGCCTACAGTCCGAAGTTCGGCTGCTGGCAGCCGCAGTGGGTGGCCAGTGTGGAACGGCAGTGGTACCGGGCTTCTACGCCTGACGGTAGCCGCATGTTCAATCATCCTCTCGGCAGCTTCCTTTGGAAGAACAGTCTGGAACTTCCCTGGGGTATCCTGATGAATGTGGATGCCACCCTGATAACCAAGGGCCACAGCGAGAATGTGCACATTGACAAGGCGCAGTGGCGGCTGGACGCCTTGCTGTACAAGGAGTTTGCTAGGAAACGCTTGTCCTGCCAGTTCCATGTGACGGATATCTTCAGCAGCATGTCGAGCCTCGTGACGGCTTATAGCGGAGTACGCACGCTGACGATGGACACGGATACCCGGCGCACTTTCATGCTGACCTTGCGTTACAAGTTCAATGTCACCAAGAGTAAGTACAAAGGTACAGGGGCGGGAAGTTCGCAGAAGAGCAGGATGTAAATTCAGTGGTTAGTGATAAGTGGTAAGTGATTAGTGGTGAGTATTCAAAACTTGCCGCAGGGCTACTAACCACTAACCGCTAACCACTTACCGCTGCCTTCCTGCCCTCACCGACATCAGCAGCCCTATCACCTCCGAGTAGTTCTTCCGGCCGCTTTCTATCCGGTTGCCTTTCAGATACCAGTCGTACAGTTGGTTTTGTATACTGCCTATCAGATGGCTGTACTTGGCACTCCAGTAGGCATGGTCGCTCTGCAGCTGGGCGACGATTTCGGGACGGATGCGCCGGGGCAGTTGCTGGTAGGTGGAGTCGGGCAGAAGGCGTTGGGCGTTCTGCAACACGTGGGGCAGGATGGAGTAGTAGCCGCTGTACTTCACTTCGGGCACAGCCGAGTGCGTGCAAACCAGATAGGCATAAAGGTTGGCTTCGGCCTCGCTGGTGATGCCCAGCAGGTGGGACATCTCGTGGGCGTAAGTGGCCGGATAGTCGGCCGGCAGCACGTCGGCATTCACCGTGAATTCGCAGAAGAAGGGACCCATGCTGCCCGTGACGCCCACCATGGAGATGAACGGGCTGAATAGCATGGTCTTCACCCTCAGCCCGTCGCGGAAGGGGGTATGCACGCCCATGTTGCCGGCCAGCTGCCGGTAGCCCGCTATGCTTTCGCGGCGCACCAGTTCCTTGTCCACCTGGTCTACGGGCAGGTAGGCGGCATTCAGGCTGTCAATGTAGTCCGATGCAAAGTGTTCGAACTGCTCCGCCTCGAAGGGTGTGTAGGCTATGCCCGTCCGCTGGTAGAAGTTGGGCTGCGAGTAGTTCAGTCCCCAGGCCAGGTAGAACCAGGCATAGAGCCACAGCAGATACTCGGCCATGCGTCCTGCCGTCTGCCGCCAACTCCGTTGCAGGCGCAGGCGGGCATAGAACGGCCATGCCACCATCCACAGCAGGCTGCTAGCAATGAAGAGGTCGCCCACGGCCAGCGGCACCAGTCCCGACACGAACGACAGCGGGCGGGCGATGAGCGGATAGAGCGTGCGGGCATAGCAGGCGCCCCAGGCCGGAATGTGCTGCACCAGGACGACCAGGAGCAGAAGTCCTACCAGCACCCAGTGGCGGGGAGACAGCTTATGAAGGAAAGAAGGAAGGACGGGTTTCATAATTCAGTTTGTTTTCTACGGGTAGTCGGGACAGGGGGCTGTCCGGACCGGCTCGGATGGATTATCTTCCGAATGCTGCGACAAAGATAGTTTTTTTCTCATAGTCTTGTGCCTGAGAGTACCGCTTTTGTCAAAATGACACTTTGTATTTTCTGTCGTCTGAGAATCGCTTATTTCGGGTCGTGGCAGGGAAAGATTGAAAAAAACGCGGCGAAAATCTGTAACCTGCTGTCGGATAGATGGGTAGCGAAATGTTGACAGCTGAAATAGAAAAACCGGAGCTTGGCAGAGAGTTTTTCAGGGCTTTCGGGACGGGAAAAAGGGGCTTCGGACGGAAGGAGTAGTGACTTTGCAAGGGAGGAGTTAACTGCTACCTGACTGGGAGTAGAGACTTTGGTCGGAAAGTGTCAGCTTTTCTGGCGGAAGAATGCTTGTTTTGATGAAGAAAATACGATGTTTTGGGGCATTTCATGCTTTGTTTTGGGGTAAAAGGTAGTATGTTTTGCAGTTCGGAAGGGTATGTAGGGGCTGAAATGCTTGCCGGTTGGAGGTTTTTGCAGGAAGCGGTTGTTAGTAGATGAGGCCGGTGGCTGACTTTTTGTCGGGTATATTATGCTGTGGGTTGCTTTTTGTATTTCTAGTAAGCGGCTTATGGTAGTGGAAAAGGGTAGGTGGATGAATGAAACTTTTAGACGCAGATTGTGCGGGTTGAGCGGATTTCCTTTATTGCCTAATCCGCACAATCCGCTTTATCCGCGTCTAAAAGATAAGAATAGTTCGTTTTGATACACCCTTACTTCAGATACTTTTGTTTTGACACATCCTCTTGTCGGTGCATGTGGGAATACGTCAGCAGGATGCGCTTATTGCTTCGGCAATTCAAAGCGGGTCACTACCCAGCGGTTCTTCTCCTGATGGCCGGCAAAGGTAAGTCCGTTTCGTTCGGCTTCCGCACGTATGACGGGAATGTCGTCTACATAGAATCCGCTCATGTAGAGCCGGGCGCCGGGTGCCATGCGTGCCACGTAGTACTTCATGTCTTGCAGCAGGATGTTGCGGTTGATGTTGGCTATCACCACGTCGAACGGTCCTACCTGCTCCAGCGAGCTGGCATTGCCCTGGAACACCTGGATGTTGTCCACGTGGTTCAGTTCGATGTTCTCCAGTGAGTTGCGCACGCACCAGTCGTCTATGTCGATGGCTGTGCATGCAGCCGCGCCGCGCATGCGGGCCAGGATGGCCAGGATGGAAGTGCCGCATCCCATGTCGAGCACACGCTTGCCCTCCAGCGGGGCATCCAGCAGCTCGCCTATGACGAGGCTGGTGGTTTCGTGGTGGCCGGTTCCGAAGGCCATTTGGGGATTGATGACTACGTCATAGTCGGCCTGCGGCACATCGTGGTGGAAGGTGCTGTGAATGACGCAGCGGTTGCCTATAACGATGGGTTGGAAGAAGTTCTTCTCCCATTCCTCGTTCCAGTCCTTGTCCTCGGCCTCGGCAAAGGTATAGGTCACTTGCGTGTCGGGCATAGGAAAGTCGGCCAGGGCCTGCTTGAGGGCTGCCTCGTCGTAGAGGTCTTTCTGTATGTAGGCGGCCAGCCCGTTTTCCTGTTCCACAAAGCTCTCGAAGCCGGCTTCGCCCAGCAGTCCGGCCAGCAGGTCGTTGGCTGTCTCCGAGCACGGCGTTGTCTGGAAGTTGAATTCTAAGTATTTCATCAGCGTTCAGTAGTTTGTTTTTTTAATGACGTATGTTAGGAAGGCTTGTGCCGTCAGGCTCAGACTCCTGCGTGCAAAGATAGCGAAAGGCGAGGGCAGAGACAAACAGAAAACAAAGTTTTCGGGTTTGGCTATGCCGAGCCGCATCCTATCTTATGAAAAGATAGCGAAAGGCGAGGGCAGAGACAAACAGAAAACGAAGTTTTCGGGTTTGGCTATGCCGAGCCGCATCTTGTATTGTTTAAAGACAATGAACTGGTAGGCGAAAGTTCCCTATCATTCTTTATATTCTGGCCAGTTCGCATTTGCTACACTTGATTGAAGCCCGGCGGTCGGATGGCTATCGGCTTCTAACTCCTTTTAACTCCCACTAACTCCTTTTTACTACTTTCGTGCTCCGCTCTGCTTCGTTTAGGGAAATCCCTATAAATAAGTGGGGGAATTCTTCGTCACGAGGGCATTTCCGGTATTATCTTTGTAGTGGAAAAAAGTGTAATTATGAAAACCATAAACCCGAGAGATATGAAAAAGATTGTTTTTTTACCGCTTATCGCCTTGTGCCTGCCATTGGCACTGTTGGCACAAAGTGTAGATGATGATCTTTACTACGTACCTACCAAGAAGGAAAAGAAGACGGTGGTGGAAGAAAGAAATACCACTCCGGCTGCTGAAACGGTCGTGGTGAAGACCAATGCCCCGACTACGGTTTATTCGTCCACCGGCAATACGACGGTGGTGGTGAAGGACCGCAAGGGCAATGTTCGCGACGTGGACGAGTACAACCGTCGCTATACGTCGAAGGAGAACGACTTCGTGATGGAGAATGATACCCTGTATATTGAGGAAAAGGCCGTGCCCGACCTGGATGGGGAGTGGGTGGACGGATTTGAAGGCTCGCAGGACGACTACGAGTATGCTACGCGCATCATTCGTTTCCGCAATCCGCGCTATGCCATCAGCATCAGCAGCCCGCTCTACTGGGATGTGGTCTACGGACTGAACTCGTGGGACTGGAACGTCTATACCGACGGTCTTTATGCCTATGCCTTTCCTACTTATACCAATCCGCTTTGGTGGGACTGGCGCTATAATTCCTACGGCTGGGGCTGGGGTTATCCTTATTATGGCTTCGGCTGGAACAGCTGGTATGGTGGCTTCTATGTAGGTTGGGGCGGCTGGTATGGTGGCTGGGGACCTTCATGGGCTTATCATCACCACCATTATTATCCGGGCTGGCATCATGGTCCGGGATACTGGGGCAATGCCTATACAAACCGTCGCTCGTATGGAACGCGCTATTCGGGCATAACCCGCACTCCGGGACGTACCACAACCCGTCGCTCGTCTACGGTGAACGGAGGCCAGACCCGACGCACGTCGTCTACTACCGGTGTAAGGCAGAGCGGCACTTCTACCCGCAGGGTGGTAGGCACACGCTCATCGTCTTCTTCTACTCGCACGGGCGTTACGCGTTCAAGTTCTTCGTCTAGCCGACGCTCTACTTACACGCGTCCCAGCAGCACACGCAGTTCTTCGTACAACGGCGTTTCTACCCGTACTCCGTCACGTTCGGGTGTAGGCACTTCGACGCGCAGCTCTTCTACTTATTCACGTGGTTCTTCCACTTACTCGCGCGGCGCTTCATCTACCCGTACCTATAACGGCAACAGCGAATCTACCCGCCGTACTTACAACAGCGCTCCTTCGCGCAGCTATGGCAGCAGCCGTTCCAGCTTCTCGTCAGGCGGTTCGCGTTCGGGTGGCAGCTATTCTACCGGTGGCGGTTCAACACGTTCGGGTGGCGGCGGTTCAAGCCGTAGCAGGAGGTAAGTGTCAGCACGGCCCTGCTGATGGAATAAGCAAAGTGTAGGCAATACGCTTGTGTTTGCAGACTGCGGCTTTCTTTTCTCCGGTCAGGATGGGGAAAGCCGGAAGTATTAACTATTAAAACAATGATTATGAAAAAGAAATTAGTGATAATGGCGCTGGCTGTGCTCTGCCTGGGCAGTGCGAATGCGCAGACTGTTTATGATGCGGCAAAGATAGCTGGCCGTGAGTTGAACGGTACGGCTCGCTTTGTGGGTATGGGCGGAGCCATGAGTGCCTTGGGTGGCGATATATCTACCATCCGCACGAATCCTGCCGGTATAGGTATTTACCGGAGCAACGACCTGATGGCAACGTTTGGCTACTCCCTCACTAGTACGGAGAGTAACTATGAGGGCAATAAGTTCAATATGGATAAGGCGCGCTGGACGTTCGATAACTTGGGCTTCGTGCTTTCGACCAAGTTTGGTAACCGTACGAACCTGCGTTATTTCAACGTCGGATTCAACTACCAGAAACGCAATTCGTTCTACAAGAACATGACCATGCAGGGACTGCTGGGTACTTTCGAAGGACAGTATGTCTCGCAGGTACGCTATATGGCACAGCAGGCTACCGATGCGCAGAGGAACCTGCACGACCAATGGGGAGAACAGTTGATTTATGGCTCTAACGATATTTATACGGATAATGCGGCCGGTTGGTTGGGAGCGATGGGTTACCAAGGCTGTTTGATAGAGGAAAAGGGTGACGACAACCTTCATTATTATGACCCGATCATTCCGAACGAAGTAGATGGTTATTTCTTGTCGCGTGAACGGGGCGGTATCAATGAGTATGACTTCAACATGGCTTTCAATATCAACGACCGTTTTTATCTGGGCGTTACTGTGGGAGCATACGATGTGGACTATAGCAAGTATTCTCTCTACGATGAAGACTATGGTACGGGTGAAGGTTATGCGCTGAACAGCTATAACCGCATTCACGGTACGGGTATCGACCTGAAACTGGGTGCCATTGTCCGTCCGTTTGAATACTCGCCCTTGCGCATCGGATTGGCAGTTCATACCCCTAC
Source organism: uncultured Bacteroides sp. (assembly GCA_900553815.1). Classification (GTDB taxonomy): domain Bacteria; phylum Bacteroidota; class Bacteroidia; order Bacteroidales; family Bacteroidaceae; genus Bacteroides. Next base: position 26,034 of record USEY01000040.1, on the reverse strand, counting down.
TTTCTATAAGCTGACTTATACAACGGGTGCTTTGTTGCAGGCTGATTTGTTCTTTGATGGCAAGCCTGAGACGGATAGGGTGACTGTAGATACCTATGAGAAGATGGGCGGCCGCGACATGGATCGCGAGTTTGATTTGGTTACTCCCTGGCTGGTCAATGCCAGTGTAGGATATACAGTGGGCAACAACTTGGCGCTGGATGCAGAGTATGAGTATGAGAACTACTCGAACATGAAGTTCAAATACCCTGAAGACGGTTCTGAAATGGCGTTGGAAACAGCTGAAGTTGGTATGAACTTGAAGGCTGTGCATACGTTCAAGGTAGGTATGGAATATAAACCTGTATCTGCTTTCTCGATAAGGGCGGGCTATAACTTCAGTTCGGCTGCCTTCAAGAAAGAAGCCATTAAGGCTCTTCCTGCCAATTCTATCAATACGGATACCGACTTTGCCAATACACAGGATATGAATACTTTTGCTGTAGGTATCGGCTATCGTGGCTCGGCTTTCTATGCCGACCTGGCTTATAAGCTGGATACGTATAAGGCCGACTTTTATCCTTTCTATAATGAAATAGAGACTGAGGAGGGATGGATGCTGGTTACGCCGCCTGCTACCAAGGTGACGACGTCGCGCAGCAAGGTGATGCTGACGGTTGGCTATCGTTTTTAAGAAGAGAATTCAGCCGTATGAGAAATAAGTCCTGAATCACTGTTATTCAGGAGCAGATATAATAGACTACAGGCACAGATTGGACGAAAGAAGAGAAGCGTGGATGCTTCTTCAGGTTAGTCCGGTCTGTGCCTGTAGTTTGTTTGGGGGCAAACTTTGATGCCTACAAGTCAAGGGATACTCCGAAAGAATAGGGTGTCAGGTCGGGGCCTTTATCGCTTTGGAATAGGGAATTCATGCTGTAGCGCATCCACAAACCGATACAGCCTACGCCGACCTGGGCAAAAAGGTTCACACCTATGGGGCGGACATACATGCCTTTGCCTACGGTTTGTTTCTTGCCGCCGTCGATGTGGCTGAAGGACTTCACACCGTGGCGAATTTCCAGCTCAGGACCGCAGTTGGCAAAGAAGTAACCGCCTTTCTTGAGCCGATGTTGCCACTCGGCCAGGACGGGTACTCGAAAGAAAAAATGGCGCAGACGGCTGCCACTGTAGGTAGTGGCATCAGTTTCACTGTCCGATGCAGTCTGTCCTCTCTGGAAGTAGCTGGCACCGTCGGCTTTCAGCAGGGCGAAGTTGCCGTCAATCTTATAGGAACGGTAGCCCCAGCCAAGGCCGATGTTGATGCCCCAATGTGGATTGCGCTTGAACTTGTGGTAGGCATTGAACAGATTGAAACCGAATTCCCACGACTCGGAAATGTCGAGGTGGGCTCCGTCGCTGGCGGTAAAGTTCATAAAGTCATTGGACAGGCGGCTGAAACCGATATAGAACAATCCACCCGTATGTGGTTTGTAGGTATTGTGTTTTTTCTTTTTGGGGATGAAGGGCAGGGCGTCGAGGAAAGTACTTTCGTCTTCATTGGCTCTTTCCAGGTATACGCCTTCGTATATTTCCACTTCTGTGGCGAGTGAGTCATCGTCGGTCTGCTGTTCGTAGAGTTTGATGCGCAGGTCGCCGCTTCCTTTCTTGATGATGATGGAGTCGCTACGCGATTCTACTGTTGCACGCTGGGAGGCAGTGCCGGTTTGTTGGGCTTGAGCGCAGAGGCTTGCCAGTGTCAGGCAGGCTGCGGTCAGGATGTTTCTTGTTTTCATCGTTATGTTTGTTTTTAGATTATAAATTCAAATAAAGCGGGTCATCGCTTGTAGAGGATGTTCATCAGTTCTTCCTCGCTGAGCTGTCCTTCAATGTAGACCAGTGTAGCCATATCTTCTTTGCCTATTTTGAAGAGGATGTAGCGGTTCAGCTCTTGCCCCTTGCGCGATGTGGGTTCCAGTCGGTAGTATGCGCTGCGCAGTTGGCCTTTCTCTGTCACTTCCTGGGTCTTTTCTACCTTGTTGGTACTAGTGTCTTGTTTGAGGCAGTGCAGGATTTCTTTTTTATATGGTGTCACTTCTTCGAACACCAGACTCTTATAGGCCGTCATACGGTAGGATTTGAGTATGCTTCCGTTCAGTTCCACGCAGGTTACGTTCTTCTCTCTGCCGTATTTGTCGAATAGGGAGGCAATGTGCAGCCCTTCCTGTGCAAAGGCCGATAGGCTGATGCAGGTCAGCAATAGGATGAGGCCTGTGAGCCGGTATGTGATGGATGGTTTCGTCTTCATGATGCTTTAGGGTAATAGGTCGGGTATGATGTTGTCTTTCAGTTCATCGTCGGTGAAGCTTACATTGTCCAGCGCTTCCAGTGCTTTGGCCTGCACCAGTCGCGGGTCGTCGTAGTATTTTCCGTCTATGATGACGTAGCTGTTGGCTGTTTCGTTGGCAGGTAGCAGCAGCTTTCCTACTCCGATGCAAAGTAGCAGGGCGGCAGCAACACCAGTGGCGAAGTAATATAGCCGGCGCAGAGGGCAGGCAGTATGCTTGGGGACATCAGCATGATTTGTGCTCTCCGCAGGTTTGTCGGTTTTTGCCGCTTCGGCTTCCCGGTCGATGCAGGCAAACAGCGGGCGGTAGATGGCCAGGTGTTCGGGTACGTCGCCTGTGGCAAAGAACCGTCTAAGTTGCCGTTCTTCCTCGCAGGTGGTTTCTCCTTCGAAATATTTTTCCAGCAAATCGTCTATCTTCATAGTGGTGTCCTCCTGTTTCTTTCTCGTATGGTTCTCAGGTAGATTTCTCTTACTTTCTTTCGGGCTCTCGACAGGTTGCTGCGTATGGCTTCGGCGTTGCAACCCGTTATTTCGGCTATCTCTTCCGTCTCATAGCCTTCCACGTCTTTCATCAGCATGATGGTACGTTGCAGGGGAGGCAGTGAGGAGTGGATGATGTGGTGTATCAGTCTGATTTCGTCATCCATCACCGCCTGTGCGTCTGGGCTGCTGTCAGCCGTGAAGCTGGCGCGCAGGCGGTCCAGCGGCAGATTATTCCGCTTTCGTCGCCACAGGTCTATGCAGGTGTTGTGTACCAGCGTCGTGGCGAATGCTTCGATGCTGCGGCATTGCTCCAGTTCGTCCCTCTGTTTCCAGAGTTTCAGCAGCACTTCCTGCACGGCATCTTCGGCATCCTCCTTGTCTTCGGTCAGTTGGCGGGCATAGTTCAGCAGCTTTGGCCGGAGTGCGAGAACGTATATTTTGAATTCTTTGAGTTCCATTTTACAATAATAAGACGCACGAGCGGGGAAAACGTGACATGGGAGCAAACATTTTTATGCAAAAAAAGAGTTGCTCCCGGTGGGGCAACTCTTTTCTTGATATATTGGTGTGTAAAATTCGCTGTTTACAGATTACTTCTTGAAGTAACGGTTGTACAGACCTTCGAAACCTTTACCGTGACGAGCCTCGTCCTTGCACATTTCGTGTACAGTGTCGTGGATAGCGTCCAGGTTCAGAGCTTTGGCGCGAGTAGCGATGCGCTTCTTGTCTTCGCAAGCACCAGCTTCAGCGTTCATTCTCTTCTCCAGGTTAGTCTTGGTATCCCATACGCAGTCACCCAGCAGTTCGGCAAACTTGGCAGCGTGTTCAGCCTCTTCCCAAGCATAGCGCTTGAAAGCGTCAGCTACTTCAGGATAGCCTTCACGGTCAGCCTGACGGCTCATGGCCAGATACATACCAACTTCAGTACATTCGCCCATGAAGTGGTTGTTCAGGTCCTTAATCATTTCGTCATCGCAACCTTTGGCAACACCGATTACATGTTCGTCAACGAATACCAATGCACCGCCTTCTGCCTTTTCTTCTACTTCTACAAACTTGCTGGCAGGAGCTTTACACAGAGGGCACTTCTCGGGAGCTGCGTCTCCTTCATATACATAACCGCAGACAGTACATCTAAACTTTTTCATTTTACTTCAGATTTTAAATAAGTTGGTTATTAATTAGTTATCAATTTATTCCGTTCATTCTTTACCTTGACCTTCTGCTTGCTGCATCTGGGCGAGGCATTCTTTGCATATCCCTTTATAATAGTAATGCTTTTCCTGTATCTCGTGGCCTTCGTGGTTGTCAGCCGGCAGGTCTTGCTTGCTCTTTTCGGCGAGGGGCATGTCGTAGATACGTCCGCATTGCTTGCAAAGGAAGTGTGCATGGGGTGCCGTATCGGCATCGTAGCAGGCGTTTCGCTCGTCTATGGTCAGCGTCTGTGCTGCACCTTGCTCACTGAGCAGTTTCAGCGTGTTGTAGACGGTGGTCTTCGACAGAGTGGGAATGTCGGGCGACAGTGCAGTGTAGATTTCATCTACCGTGGGGTGTGTACGATGCTCCATCAGGTAGGTCATGATGGCCATGCGCTGTACCGAAGGTTTGATGTTATGACTCTGCAACTGTTCTACTACATTCATTCTTCTATATTTTATAAACTTGTAATGATTACAATATTATTTCTTTTGCAAAGGTAGTAACTTCTTTCATTCTATCAAAAGATTCGCGACTTTTTTTCAGTAAACATCTTATTTATGAGATAATCATGTCTAATATGTCTTTTTATTTTTTTTGTTTGTGTTGTCAGGAGTGTTTTGCATTAGCTTTGAAGTGTCTCATAGTAGTCGTTAGCTTGTAGCGTGATAGCTGTTAACTGCTAACAAAACGGCTGTGAACAGGTAACTGCAAGTCTCCAGTTAGGCATTATTTAATAGGCAGTTAAACAAAAAAACTGGCAGGCTGGTGTTTTGTAGTTACCTTATTTATATATGTAAGTCGGTTGCTGAAGTAACATTAGAAGACTGAGGGCGTTTGTTTTTTTATGCTCTCTTTCAACCTATGTATAATAGATACGATTCGTTCAAGTCAATGAGAAAACTTAGTCTCCTATTACCTCTACGTTTACTTTTCGCCATATTTTGATAATATAAGATGCAGTTTGGAAGAGCACAATCAAAAACAGTTTTTTATTTTGCTCTCCGCTTACCTTTCACTATATTTGCGAAAACTAATTTTTAGCATTATGAGTACAATCTTACAGTTAGCTCCACAGAATGTGTGGAAGCATTTTTATTCATTGACGCAGATTCCCCGTCCGTCGGGACACATGGAGAAGGTTACTGAGTTCCTGCTTGCTTTTGGTAAGGGATTGGGCTTGGAGTCGTTCACCGATGAAGTGGGAAACGTCATTATCCGCAAGCCTGCCACGCCGGGCATGGAAGGCCGTAAGGGAGTCATCTTGCAGGCGCACATGGATATGGTGCCCCAAAAGAACAATGATACAGTACACGATTTTACCAAAGACCCTATTGAGACTTATGTAGATGGCGACTGGGTGAAAGCTAAGGGTACGACACTGGGTGCCGACAACGGACTGGGTGTGGCTGCCATTATGGCTGTGCTTGAGGCCAAAGACCTGAAGCATGGTCCTATCGAGGCATTGATTACCAAAGATGAGGAGACGGGTATGTATGGTGCCTTCGGACTGAAGCCGGGTACTTTGCAAGGTGAAATTCTGTTGAACCTGGATTCGGAAGAAGAAGGTGAACTTTATATAGGTTGTGCCGGTGGTATCGACATCACGGCTACGCTGGAATACAAGGAAGAAGCACCTGCCGAAGGCTTTGTGGCACGCAAGCTGACGCTGAAAGGGCTGCGCGGCGGACACTCAGGACTTGAAATCAACCAAGGTCGTGCCAATGCCAATAAGATGCTGATTCGTGTCGTGCACGATTTGTTGGTAGAGTTTGACTGTCAGCTTGCTTCATTCGAAGGTGGCAACATGCGCAATGCTATTCCCCGTGAGGCTCATGCAGTGATGCTGTTCAACCCCGAAGATATGGATGGACTGGATGACTACATCCGCGAGTATGAGGCACAGATAGCTTCGGAATATGCTACGATAGAAAGCGGCGTGTCGTTGAAGATTGAAGAAACAGAAATGCCCGCAACCGTAGTGCCGGAGGAAATCCAGGACAACATGGTAAATACGCTGATGGCTTGTCAGAACGGTGTGATGCGCATGATACCTACCGTGCCCGATACGGTGGAAACTTCTTCCAACCTGGCCATTGTACTGATTGGCGGTGGAAAGGCTGAGGTACGTATTTTGGCTCGTAGTTCGTGCGATACCATGAAGGACTTCCTGGCCGACAGCCTGGCTGCCTGCTTCGGTATGGCCGGCATGAAGGTGGAGATGAGTGGTGCTTATTCAGGTTGGCAGCCCAATGTGGATTCGCCTATTCTGCATGCCATGAAGTCGTCTTATAAGCAACAGTTCGGTGTAGAGCCGGCAGTAAAGGTGATTCATGCCGGATTGGAGTGTGGCATTATTGGTGCCAGCTGTCCGGGATTGGATATGATATCATTCGGTCCTACACTCTGCTCGCCTCACTCACCTGACGAGCGTGCTTACATTCCCAGCGTCGGAAAGTTCTATGACTTCCTGGTAGCTACGTTGGAACAGACTCCTGAGAAATAATAAATCCAGCTGAAGTACTCCTTTCCGTATTATAGCGGAAAGGGGGATATATGCACCCGGACACGGCCGAATAGGTTGTGTCCGGGTGTTTATGTATATGGATGTGCATAATACCAGCTTGAAGTCTGTGGTATCTTTTCTTCCGGCTTGTGAGAGCTTCTGATAATAATGGTGTGAACTATTGTTGGCCAAAACTTGCATTTTTTTAATGGATTTATGTGTACCTTTGCACCCGCAAAAAATTAAAGGTAAAAAGTATGGCAGAACAGAAAATACCCACAGCGCTGGGTACAGAAAGCATCGGTAAGTTGCTGATGCAGTATGCCGTTCCGGCGATTATAGCCATGACGGCTTCTTCCTTATATAATATGGTAGACAGTATTTTCATTGGGCACGGAGTGGGAGCAATGGCCATTTCGGGGTTGGCGCTCACTTTCCCGCTTATGAACCTGGCGGCGGCTTTCGGTTCGCTGGTGGGCGTGGGTGCAGCAACGCTTATTTCCGTAAAGCTGGGGCAGAAGGATTATGACACGGCACAGCGGGTATTGGGCAATGTGTTTGTACTGAATATCTTGTTGGGTGTGGCCTTTACGGTGGTTGTGATGGCTTTTCTTGACCCTATCCTCTATTTCTTTGGTGGTAGTGACAATACGGTGGGCTATGCTCGCGACTATATGGAGATTATCCTGTTGGGGAATGCCATCACTCACTTGTATCTTGGACTGAATGCAGTGCTGCGTTCGGCCGGTTATCCTCAGAAAGCCATGTATGCCACTATTGCTACGGTGGTGATTAATACAATTCTTGACCCCGTATTTATTTATGGATTTGGCTGGGGCATTCGTGGTGCGGCTATTGCTACCATCCTGGCACAGATGATTTCGTTGGCTTGGCAGTTGAAGCTGTTCAGCAACAAGAATGAACTGCTTCATTTCCATCGGGGCATCTTTAAGCTGAAACGTAAGATTGTGACAGCTTCGCTGGCTATCGGAATGTCGCCTTTCATGATGAATGTAGCTGCCTGTTTCATTGTTATTCTTATTAATCAGGGACTGAAACGCTATGGAGGCGATATGGCCATCGGTGCTTTTGGTATTGTCAACCGACTGGTGTTTGTAGTGGTGATGATTGTCATGGGATTGAATCAGGGAATGCAGCCTATCGCAGGCTATAACTTCGGTGCCCGTCTTTACGACCGTGTCACCAAAGTACTGAAGATAACCATTGCCTATGCTACGGCAGTGACTACGTTTGGCTTTTTGGTCGGCATTTTGATTCCTGACTTGGTGGTGGCTATCTTTACTTCCGATGCCGAATTGATAGAGCTTTCGGCTCGCGGCCTTCGTGTGACTGTGTTGTTCTTCCCCATTATCGGTTTCCAGATGGTGGCGGCCAATTTCTTCCAGAGCATTGGTATGGCCGGGAAGGCTATCTTCCTGTCGTTGTCGCGACAGTTGCTTATCTTGTTGCCGTTGTTGCTTATCCTGCCTCTTTTTTATGGTGTAGATGGCGTTTGGTACAGCATGCCTGTTTCCGACTTCCTGGCCAGTCTGATAGCTGCTGTCATGCTGTGGTGGCAGTTCAGGCAGTTCAAGAAAGGGGCGCCGGTGAAGCAAATCTGACAGTTTGCCGGGTTCGGGCAGGCAGTGCTTGCGCAAGTTAAATAAAATATATATTTTTGCTCGGGCCACAGCCTGAGAACATGGGAAATTGTTAGACTTAGACGATATATTAATGAAAAAAGTAAGCTTATGAACAAGAAATTTGTAGTAAATATAGGGCGTCAGCTAGGTAGTGGCGGACGTGAGATTGGCGAGAAGCTGGCGCACCGGCTGGGCATTGACTTCTATGACAAAGAACTGATAAACCTGGCTTCGGAAGAGAGCGGACTGTGTCGTGAGTTCTTTGAGAAAGCCGACGAGAAGGCTTCGCAGGGATTGATGGGCGGATTGTTTGGCATGCGCTTTCCTTTTGTGGGCGACGGCACGATACCGTCGATGAACTGCCTGAGCAACGACGCACTGTTCAAGGTGCAGAGTGATGTGATTAGGAAGCTGGCTGCCGAGAAGTCGTGTTTGTTTGTAGGGCGTTGTGCCGACTACATCCTTCGTGAGCATCCTTATTGTGCCAATGTCTTTATTTCGGCTTCAAGAGCCGACCGCATTGAACGTCTGTGCAAACTGCACGGCATCTCAGAGAGTGCAGCCGAGGACATGATGGACAAGGCTGACAAAAAACGTTCGGAATATTACAACTATTACAGCTACAAGACTTGGGGCGCTGCCGCCACTTACCATCTGTGCATCGACTCTTCGGCACTGGGCATAGAGGGAACCATTGACTTCGTGGAGCGTTTTGTAAGGTTGAAGCTGGACTTGTAACAGATTGAAAAAGGTCGTGCCGAAGATGTTCTCTCTGGCACGACCTTTTGACATATAAGAAGTATATATGTGCTGCGGGCACGACTGGTATGGAAAGTGACTTTCCGCCTGTCGTGCCCGCAGCTTGTCTTGGTAGGAAGGGTAGGAGAGAAAGCTCTCTCCGAGCCTTTATGCTACTACATCATGGTCAGCAAAATCATCTGTCCGGCCAAGATACGTAGGAACATGGTCAACGGGTAAACCGTAGAGTAGCCTACCGAAGGAGCGTCTACACCCGAAACCTGGTTAGCGTATGCCAATGCAGGGGGGTCGGTAGTACTACCGGCTATGAGTCCCATCAGCGTGAAATAATTTACTTTATAATAGAGGCGTGCAATGACACCCATTATCAGCAACGGAATGATGGTAATGAGGAAACCGTAGCCCACGTAGAGCAGACCGTCGCCCTCGACCACCGTCTGTACAAAGTGTTCACCTGCCTCAATACCTACACTGGCCAGGAATAGCACAATACCAATTTCGCGCAGCATCAGGTTGGCACTCATGGTGGTATAGGTGACGAGCTTCAGTTTGTGTCCGAAGCGGCCGATAAGGATGGCAACCACCAGCGGACCGCCGGCCAAGCCCAGCTTGACAGGAGTAGGCATGCCGGGGAAAGCGAACGGCAGGCTGCCCAGCAGGATGCCGAGGAAGATGCCCACGAAGATGGTGACAATATTGGGCGTATCCAGACGTTTCAGCTGATTGCCCAATACGCTGGCCACGCGCTCGATGGCATCTTGCTGACCTACCACCATGACGCGGTCGCCCACTTGCAGCACCAGGTTGGGGTCGGCAAAGAGGTCGGTACCTGAACGGTTGATGCGGGTTACGTTGACGCCATACATGCTGCGGAAGTGCATGCTTCCCAGCTTGCGGCCGTTTATTTCAGATTTGGTCACCAGGATGCGGCGCGAAACCATAGGCATGTCTTGCTTTTCCCAGTCTACCTGAATTTCGGGGCCGATAAAGGCGGTGACAGCCGCTGCATCTTCTTCGGAGCAGACAATGAACAGCTGGTCGCCCAGGTGGAAGACGGTATCCTGGTTGGGGATGCTGACATGGCCATCGTGGCGGATGCGTGAGCATACGAACGGACGGGCCAGGAAGTCCTTTACCTCAATGATGGTTTTGCCTTCGAGCGACTCGTTGCGAACCTCCAGGTGGAGCATGTGTGGCTGGTGGCGCATGTCGGTCTCTTGGCTTTTGATGCTGTCTTCCTCTTTCTTAAGATTGATGCGGAAAATGTAGCGCAGAGCTATCATACAGCCTATGATACCAATCACGCCGAGCGGATAGGCGCAGGCGTAACCCAGTGCGATGGGGTCGCCCGTGTAGTGCAGCTGGTTCAGGGCCTCCTGAGCGGCACCCAGACCGGGCGTATTGGTCACGGCTCCGTAGAGGATACCTATCATCATAGGCAGTTCCACCCGGCCATTGGCAATGAAATAGATGGCCAGAGTTACTATGATGTTGAATGCCACAATGCCTACAGCCAGCAGGTTGAGCGTCATACCTCCCTTCTTGAACGACGAGAAGAAAGACGGGCCGACTTGCAGACCAATGCAGAAGACAAACAATATTAGTCCGAACTCACGGACAAAATGCAGGATGTGTGTTTCGCTGGTGAAGCCGAAGTGCCCCATCAGAATACCAACGAACAGCACGAAAGTCACCCCCAGCGAAATGCCGAAGACTTTGATTTTACCCAACAAAACTCCCACCGAGATGACGAATGCGTAAAGGCAGACGATGTGGGCTACAGAAGTTGGGTCCCATAGCAGTGTTTCTAACCATTCCATAGTAATTTATAAATAAGTATGCTTTATAAGTTTGAGGGCGCAAAATTACTTAATCAATAGGAGTTGGCAAAAAAACTTCACTCCTTTTTTTTACAACTTCAATCTTTGTGCGCCAAGCTTTTGCAGGTGACAGGTACCGCAGGTGGCTGCAATGCCTCTTGACTGGGCAATGTCGGGCGGAGTGTGTACAGATTGAGGCTGGCAAGTGGGTGTATTTCTTGTCGGTTGGGGCAATAAAGTTTGCAAGAGCCGTATATATGCTGTATCTTTACGCTTGCGATGTCTATCTTCAGGCTGAAGATACATATCTTTACGCTGAAGATGTCTATCTTTAGCTTCAAGATAGAACTTCGAACGGTAGACTGGGAAGTCTTGTCCGGTGTTTTGCCACTTTGCGGCAGGCTGCTGACGGCGGGACATCGGACAACGAACGGCAATGACTTAGGACGGATGTGACAATACTAATAGATAAAGAGATATGGCAGAATATGAAATGCAAGAATTGAACTTGCCCAACGAGGAGGGTAAGCGGGTCTTGTTTCCACGCATGCGGTTGTGGGGGCAGACTGACTTGAAAGCGATAGCAGAAAAGGTGAGCTATGCCAGTTCCTTTACGCCGGGCGACATCATAGGTCTGGTGACGGCGCTGAGCAAGGAGATAGCCTACGAGGTGGCACAAGGGCGCTCGGTGAAGATTGAAGGACTGGGCGTGTTTTCGCCCTCGCTGTCACTGCGCGAGGGAGTGGAGCGCGAGACGGGCGAAGCGGGCGACCGGCAGCGCAATGCGTCCAGCATCAGGTTGAGCAACATCAACTTCAAGGCCGACAAGGAGTTCGTCAGGGAAGCGGCCGGCAATTGCCGGCTGGAGCGTTCTAAGTATAAGTTCCGCCGTTCGTCACAACTCTATTCGCCTCAGGAACGCCTGCAACTGGCCCGGGAATATTTGCAAAAGAACGGTTTCATGACGGTGGCCGACTACTGCCGCCTGACGGGCCTGCTGCGCGATGCGGCTGCCCGCGAGCTGAAGCGTTGGCATTCCATGCTCGAAGCCGGCATCACGTTCAAGGGGCGGGGCACGCACAAGGTTTATATCCTGCGCTAGCGGTGCAGGGCGGAGAGTTTCCGCTGAAAGCAGGTTTGACAGGCTGAAATAGGTACTTGCGGCCGTGAAAGCTGTACAAATGAAACTAACAATGGACCTTTGCGCGCTATTTTTCCTTAAAAAAACTTTTAGTTAGAACTAATTCAGTATATTTGCATGTCTATTTGACGATAAAGAAAGAATAGTATTCATCTATTTTTAAATTTAAATAAACTATGGCAGACAGTAAAGAAAAACTCTTCTCCGACTTTTCGCCCGTCTCTACCGAACAGTGGATGGAAAAAGCCGTAGCAGACCTGAAAGGTGCTGATTTTGAGAAGAAGCTCGTTTGGAGAACAAACGAAGGATTCAAAGTGAAACCTTTCTACCGTAAGGAAGACTTGGAAGGACTGAAGACAACAGATGCACTTCCGGGCGAGTTCCCTTACCTGAGAGGAACTAAGAAAGACAACAACGAGTGGCTCGTTCGTCAGGAAATCAACGTAGAAGATGCCAAGGAAGCCAACGCCAAAGCGCTGGACATCCTGAACAAGGGCATTGATTCGCTTTCTTTCCACCTCAAATCCAAAGATCTGAGTGCCGAATACATCGAAACCCTGCTCGAAGGCATCTGCGCCGAATGCGTAGAACTGAACTTCTCGACTTGCCAGGGCCATGTAGTGGAACTTGCCAATCTGCTGGTTGCCTACTTCCAGAAGAAGGGATATGACCTGAACAAGCTCCAAGGCTCTATCAACTATGACTTCTTCAACAAGATGCTGGCCAAGGGTAAGGAAAAAGGCAACATGGTGGAAACAGCCAAGGCGCTGATTGAAGCTACTGCCGCTCTGCCCCAATACCGCGTCATCAACGTAAACGCACTGACACTGAACAATGCCGGTGCTTATATCTACCAGGAATTGGGTTATGCCCTGGCTTGGGGTAACGAATACATGAGCCAGCTGACCGAGGCAGGCGTTCCCGCCACGACAGTTGCCAACAAGATTAAGTTCAACTTCGGTATCAGCTCCAACTACTTCCTCGAAATCGCCAAGTTCCGTGCCGGACGTATGCTGTGGGCCGACATCGTGAACACTTACCTGGCTGAGGGCGACTGCAAATGTGCAGCCAAGATGAAGGTACATGCCGAAACATCTTCTTTCAACCTCACCGTATTCGACTCTTACGTTAACCTGCTCCGTACACAGACCGAAGCCATGAGTGCTGCTCTGGCTGGTGTTGACTCTATGACGGTGGTTCCCTTCGACAAGGCTTATGAAACTCCGAACGACTTCTCTGAGCGTTTGGCACGCAACCAGCAGTTGCTGTTGAAGGAAGAGTCTCACTTCGACAAGGTAGTTGACCCGGCTGCTGGTTCTTACTATATTGAAAACCTGACCGTATCTATTGCCAAGCAGGCTTGGGACTTGTTCCTGGGTGTTGAGGCCGAGGGTGGCTTCTATGCTGCATTGAAGGCTGGTAAGATTCAGGAAGCAGTGAACGCCAGCAACAAGGCTCGTCACGAGGCTGTTGCCCGTCGCAAGGAAATCCTGCTGGGTACCAACCAGTATCCTAACTTCACCGAACTGGCAGGCGACAAGCGTCCGTTGGAAGCTGCTTGCTGCTGCGGTGGACACAGCACTTGCGAAAAGGATGTTGAGTCACTGAACTTTGACCGCGCTGCCAGCGAGTTCGAGGCTTTGCGTTTGCAGACCGAGACCAGCGGCAAGCGTCCGAAAGCATTCATGCTGACTATTGGTAACCTGGCTATGCGTCAGGCTCGCGCTCAGTTCTCTTGCAACTTCCTGGCTTGCGCCGGATACGAGGTTGTCGACAACCTGGGCTTTGCTACCGTAGAAGAAGGTGTTGAGGCTGCCATGGCTGCCAAGGCCGATATTGTAGTATTGTGCTCAAGCGATGATGAGTATGCCGAATATGCTGTTCCCGCTTTCAAGGCAGTAAACGGCCGTGCCATGTTCATCGTTGCAGGCGCTCCGGCTTGCATGGACGAGCTGAAGGCTGCCGGTATTGAGAATTTCATCCATGTACGCGTCAACGTGCTGGAGACTCTGAAAGAATACAATGCAAAATTATTAGGCTAACACAAGAGGGAACAAGGACACAAGACGCAAGGCGCACAAACCTTGCCGGCTTGTCGACTGAATCCTCGTCAACTATCAAAAGAAGATGAGAAAAGATTTTAAAAACATAGATATTTATGCCAATTTTCAGCCTGTCAACGGTGCTGAATGGCAAAAGGCTAACGGTATCGAAGCAAACTGGAAGACACCGGAACACATCAATGTGAAGCCTGTTTATACAAAAGAAGACCTCGAAGGTATGGAGCATCTGGACTATGCAGCCGGTATTCCTCCCTATCTGCGTGGCCCGTACTCAGTAATGTACACCCTGCGTCCTTGGACTATCCGTCAGTATGCAGGTTTCTCTACGGCCGAAGAGTCTAACGCATTCTATCGCCGCAACCTAGCTTCTGGTCAGAAAGGTCTGTCGGTAGCATTCGACTTGGCTACTCACCGTGGTTACGACCCCGACAACGAACGTGTGGTTGGTGATGTTGGTAAGGCAGGTGTATCAATCTGCTCGCTGGAGAACATGAAGGTATTGTTCGACGGAATTCCTTTGAACAAGATGTCTGTGTCCATGACTATGAACGGTGCCGTTCTTCCTATCATGGCATTCTATATCAATGCCGGTCTGGAGCAGGGTGCCAAGTTGGAGGAAATGGCTGGTACTATCCAGAACGATATCCTGAAGGAGTTCATGGTGCGCAACACCTATATCTATCCGCCTTCGTTCTCAATGAAGATTATCTCTGATATCTTCGAATATACTTCAAAGAACATGCCTAAGTTCAATTCAATCTCTATCTCCGGCTACCACATGCAGGAGGCCGGTGCAACGGCAGATATTGAGTTGGCTTACACATTGGCCGACGGTCTGGAATACCTCCGTGCCGGTGTAGGTGCCGGACTGGACATCGATGCTTTCGCACCGCGTCTGTCATTCTTCTGGGCTATCGGTACCAACCACTTCATGGAAATTGCCAAGATGCGTGCCGCACGTATGTTGTGGGCTAAGATTGTGAAGCAGTTCAACCCGAAGAACCCGAAATCACTGGCTTTGCGTACGCACTCTCAGACTTCAGGTTGGTCACTGACCGAGCAAGACCCGTTCAACAACGTAGGTCGTACTTGTATCGAGGCTATGGCTGCCGCACTGGGGCACACTCAGTCTCTGCACACCAACGCCCTCGATGAGGCTATCGCTCTGCCGACCGACTTCTCTGCACGTATCGCACGTAATACGCAGATTTACATCCAGGAAGAAACCAACATCTGCAAGAACGTTGACCCATGGGGCGGTTCTTACTATGTTGAGTCTCTGACTAACGAAATAGCTCACAAGGCTTGGGAACACATTCAGGAAATCGAGAAGCTGGGCGGTATGGCCAAGGCTATCGAGACCGGTATTCCTAAGATGCGTATCGAAGAGGCTGCTGCACGTACGCAGGCTCGTATCGATAGCGGCGCACAGACTATTGTCGGCGTGAACAAGTATCGTCTGGAGAAGGAAGCTCCTATCGACATCCTCGAGATTGATAATACTGCCGTTCGTCAGGAACAGCTGGAAAACCTGAAGCGTCTGAAAGAAGGCCGCAACGAGGCAGAAGTTCAGAAGGCTCTCGACGCCATCACCAAGTGCGTAGAGACGAAGGAAGGCAACTTGCTGGAACTGGCCGTAGAAGCAGCTCGTGTTCGCGCTACTTTGGGCGAAATCTCTTATGCTTGCGAAAAGGTTGTAGGACGTTATAAAGCAATAATCAGAACTATTTCAGGCGTGTATTCATCAGAAAGTAAAAACGATGCAGACTTCAAGCGTGCTTGCGAGTTGTGCGAGAAGTTTGCCAAGAAGGAAGGTCGTCAGCCTCGTATCATGATTGCCAAGATGGGTCAGGACGGACACGACCGTGGTGCCAAGGTTGTAGCAACAGGCTACGCAGACTGTGGTTTCGACGTAGATATGGGACCGTTGTTCCAGACTCCGGCCGAGGCTGCCCGCGAAGCTGTAGAGAACGACGTTCACGTAGTGGGTGTATCTTCACTGGCTGCCGGTCACAAGACTTTGATTCCGCAAATCATTGCCGAACTGAAGAAACTGGGTCGTGAGGATATCGTAGTTATTGCCGGTGGTGTAATCCCCGCACAAGACTATGACTTCCTGTACAAGGCTGGTGTAGCTGCCATCTTCGGCCCCGGTACTCCGGTTGCCAAGGCTGCTTGCCAGATTCTGGACATCTTGATGGATGAAGAATAATATTCTTTAAAAAGGATTATATTAAGAAAGGGATAGGAAGCATTTCCTATCCCTTTTTTTTGTCGCTTTATAAAAAAATATTGTATATTCGCCAAAGAAAAAATACCAAGAAATATGCTATGAGAAAGTTGTGCTACATGCTTAGCTTGTTGGTATTGTTGATGGCAGTAGATTTGCAGGCGCAATTTCACTCACAATTGCGTTTTACCCATGTAGGTCTGGATGAGGGGCTTTCGCAGAGTACAGTATTGGATATTGTACAGGACAGCCAGGGAAACATGTGGTTTGCCACACAAGACGGACTAAACCGTTTCAATGGCTATGACTTTACAGTTTACCGTCATGATGACAGCGATACGACTAGTATTTCCAATGATTGTATTTATGCTCTGGATATCGGACATAACGACCGTTTATGGATTGGTACAGATGCTGGTCTTTCTTGTTATGACCCTTATACAGACAGATTTCGTAATTTCTATATAGATAGGCAGCCGGGCCATAAGTTGTCTGTTTCGCATGTGGCTGCTATCGATTCTTTACATTTGTTTGTATTGTCGATGGGCAGGTTGTATTCGTTTGATGTTTGTAAGGAAGTATTCCAGGAATCTCGAATATCAGGGCCTAACATTGGAAATTTTCATTCGTTGACTAACTGTGACTCGGTTGTATACATAGGTACGGATAAAGGGTTGTATGCATATTCGAAGCGAAGGTTGGCATTCGAGAAGTTTCCCTTTCAGGAGCTGGAAGGGAAAATGATATTGACTGCTTTGATGCAGCCGCCTTCTTATTTGTGGGTGGCAACGGAGGGTGAGGGGTTGTATCGTTTTGATATGAGTGATGGTAATGTGCGTCATTATACATCATCGGGTACTTCCTGTCTGCCATCTGATTATGTTCGTTCACTGGCTCTCGACAGTTGGAATCGTTTGTGGGTAGGTACCTATACTTCATTGAGTATTTATCGTAGTGAAAGTGATTCTTTTGAAAGTTATGTGAGTGATCCTGCCAATCCGCAGAGTCTTTCACAAACATCGGTGCGCAGTATTTACCGGGATGTGCAAGGAGGAATGTGGCTTGGTACTTATTTTGGAGGATTGAGTTATTATCATCCTTTGAAAAGGCAATTTCGGCATATCAGCAGGCTTCCTGGAAAGAATTCATTGAATGATAATGTTATCAGTTGCATAACGGAGGACAGTAAAAACAAGTTGTGGATAGGTACCAATGGTGGGGTGAATGTGTACGACCAAAGTCGTGATTCGTTTCGTCACTATACGGTTAAGGATGGTTTGGGTTCCAACGATATCAAGTCTATTTGGATAGATGAAGACAAGCAGGTGGCCTACATTGGCGGTCATGTTGGTGGATTGAGCATTCTGAATTTATCCAACGGAAAGATTGATAGAGTGGCTTCGTCAACTTCCTCAGCTGCGGCTCAGAGCATTTATGCTATTTATCCTAAAAACAAGCAGGAACTTTGGGTGGGTACATTGGAAAGTCTGCAGTGTTTTGATAAACGAACTAAGACATTTACTGACTGTTCTTTGAAAGTGGACGGACAGCCTTTCCGGCTTTCCAATATTCAGATGTTCTTTCAGGATAGCAAGCAACGTTTGTGGATTAGTGGTAGGGAAGGTTTCTATACATTCCGGGTAACAGATACAGGGTTAGAGGCGGTTCAATTGCTTCCTGAGGTGCATGAGTTGAATAAGAAGGAAGTGTTGTGTGTGTATGAACAAGATGGAGGCGTTTTCTGGATAGGTACCAGGGATGGCTTGTTCCGGTTTGCAGAAGCTAAGCGTGAAGTGAAAAGATATACAGTGGCTGATGGACTCCCCAATAATCTTGTATATGGCATATTGGAAGATAGCTATGGCAAACTGTGGATTAGCACAGATTATGGTTTAAGCTGCTTGTTTCCAGAAGATGGAAGCTTTAGGAATTATACAGCAGCCGATGGATTGCAGAGTAACCAGTTTACATCGTATGCTTATTATCGTACTCGTAGTGGACAAATGTATTTCGGTGGTGTGAATGGTTTGACGGCTTTTTACCCTGAGCAGTTGTCCGATAATCCGTATGCACCTTCCGTCATTTTTACTGAACTCCGTTTGTTTAACCGGCCGGTTCGTCCCGGAGATAAGACCGGTATTTTGAAGCAGCACATCAGCCATACAAAAGAAATAACGTTTAGTGCCGATCAGAGCATGTTTTCATTGGAATTTGTGGTACCCAACTATATTGCTGGTAATCATAATACATTTGCTTATAAGCTGGACGGTTATGATGAAGAATGGTATCAGACAAATACGCTTCGAACAGTCTCTTATTCCAATTTACCACAAGGAACATATCATTTCTTGGTAAAGGCTGCCAACAATGACGGAATTTGGAATGAATTTCCATCTTCTTTGAAGATTGTGGTATTGCCTGTTTGGTATGACACTTGGTGGGCTCGACTTCTGTTTGTCTTGGTCGCTATAGGATGTATAACATTTGTGGTTCGTTATTTCTGGACGCAAAAGGTTATGGAGAGCCGGATAGAAATGGAACGTGTGGATAAGGAACGTCAGAAGGAGATGAATGAAATGAAACTGCGATTTTTTATCAATATTTCGCATGAACTGCGTACACCGTTGACATTGATTCTAGCTCCTCTTCAGGATTTATTAGCAAAGGTCGATGACCGTTGGATGCGCAGGCAGCTGGAACATATTAAGCGAAACGCAGACAGGCTGTTGCATTTGGTTAATCAGTTGATGGATTATCGGCGTGCAGAGTTAGGGGTCTTTCAGTTGAAGGTTCGTCCTGTTTATATTCATCAGGTAATAGAGAAAAACTTTTTGTTTTATGAACGGCTGGCACAGCGTAAACAGATAGCATATCGTTTTGTTTCGGAGGTTGAGCAGAGGGAAATTTTGTGCGACCCTGATTATCTGGAGCTGATAGAAAATAATCTGCTCTCTAATGCATTCAAGTATACGGGTGAAGGGCAGAGTATTACTGTATTGTTAAAGGAGGAAAATGGGTATTTAATCTTACAGGTAAAAGATACCGGCAGCGGCATTCCCATAGGTAAGCAGGATAAGATTTTTGAGCGTTTCTATCAGGTAGATAGTGAACATCCGGGTAGTGGAATAGGGCTTTCGTTGGTTCAGCGTTTGGTAGAGTTACATCATGGACGCATAGAATTGGACAGTCAGGAAGGGGTGGGCAGTACGTTTACCGTTTTTCTTCCTGTAGATGAAGCATCCTACTCGATGACTGAACGAGCTGTTGCAAATACAGAGCAGGCTGATGACAGTATACATACAACCAATCACCCTGATATGTATATTGTAGATACGGAAGAAGACATGCCGGAGGAGGAGATAGTTGATGGCGAAAAGGAACAGGAGGAAAGGACCTCAAAGAAGGAACATATTCTGGTGGTGGAGGATAATGTGGATATCCGTCGTTATTTGTCAGAAGAGTTAGGTCTTTTGTATCAGGTAGAATCGGCTGGAAATGGAGAGGAGGCTCTGGAAATATTGAAGAGACAGGAAATAGACCTTGTTTTGACCGATGTGATGATGCCGGTGATGGATGGTCTGCAGTTATGTCGTTCAATTAAACAGAATATGAATACTTGTCATATTCCGGTTATTATTCTTTCGGCCAAGGCTGATGTTAAGGAACAATTGGAAGGATTGCAAGTAGGAGCTGACGATTATATTCCGAAACCTTTTGTGCTGAATGTAGTGGTTGCAAAGATTCGCAACCTGTTCCGTACCCGTTATATGGCTATAGAATATTATTCCAAGTCTGATGAGATTGTACCAGAAAAGATTGCACTTAATCCATTGGATGAAAAAATATTGAAACAGGCCATGGAAATAGTAGAGCGTCATTTGGATGATACAGATTTTTCTACCGATGAATTTGCCAGAGAAATGTGCATGAGTCGTTCCAATCTGCATTTGAAGATGAAAGCTCTGACAGGTGAGTCAACCAATGAGTTTATACGGAAAATGCGTTTGAACAGGGCATGCAAGTTACTGAAAGAAGGTAAGTACAGTGTGGCCGAAATCAGTGTTATGGTGGGTTTCAATACTCCTTCTTATTTCACCATAAGCTTTAAGAAATATTTCGGTTGTTTGCCTTCTGAATACGCCAAGGAAGGAAGATAAATCGTCTTTTTGCACAGAAGTGAAAGTCTATTCAACAGAATGAATAGTCTATTCAACAGAATCGAAATAAGAGAAATCGCATTTGAAAGTCGGTTCGTTATTCATGGTTTAATTTTGTGCTGTCGGACAAAGAAAGGTTCGGCAGCACTTTTTTGTAATATGTAAATACTGTAAATCACAAGAACCATGAACATGAGAAAAAATTATTTGCTTATTGGAACTGCTTTGCTCTTTGGATTGACAGCTTGCAAAAATCATACTTCAGTTTCGCACGATACGTGGATAGAACAGGCTGAAGATGCAGCAGTATATCAATTATTGTCAACAGCAGCCGATTTAGAGGATTCATTGAAAATGCCGCGTACAGTTTGGGCTGGTTATGAACTGCAGTTTCTGGAGAAACAGTTGGAACATAAAGTCAATGCCGATTCCATTCATCCTAATCCATCTCAGGAGTTAATAGGAAAAAGAAGATTGTGTTCTTTGGCCGATTGGACTAGCGGCTTCTTTCCTGGGAGTTTATGGTATGCTTATGAGTTGACAGGCAATGATTCATTGAAAGCGCAGGCTATACGGTTTACCAATAAACTGAATTTGGTACGTTATATGAAAAATACTCATGACGTAGGATTTATGGTGAATTGCAGTTACGGTAATGCTTTGCGTTTGGCTCCTCACGATTCGATTGTACAAGTAATGGTAGAAACAGCCGATAATTTGTGTAGTCGCTTTGATTCAGTGGTTGGTTGTATTCGTTCATGGGATTTCGGAACATGGCATTATCCGGTTATTATTGATAATATGATGAATTTGGAGTTGTTGTTTAAAGCAAGTAAGCTGACGGGTAATCCTAAATATGCTGATATAGCCGTAACTCATGCTATCACGACGATGAAAAATCATTTCCGTCCCGATTATAGCTGTTATCATTTGGTTAGTTATAACAGTGACGGTTCTGTAGAAACTAAACAGACGTTTCAGGGGAAGAACGATAATTCGTCTTGGTCAAGAGGACAGGGCTGGGCTGTATATGGATATACACTTTGTTATAAAGAGACAAAGGATACGGCCTTCTTGCAACAGGCAGTTAGGGTAGCCGATATGATTATGCGCCGCATTACGACCGAAGATTGTATTCCTTATTGGGATTTGGATGCGCCGATTCAGCCTGATACGCCTCGTGATGCTTCGGCAGCGGCTGTTATAGCTTCAGCTTTGATTGATTTGAGTGGCTTGGTACAGGATGGGGATAAGTATTTTGACTATGCTCGCAGAATACTTGAAAGTCTTTCCGGTAAGGACTATTTGGCTGCCAAAGGGACAAATGCCGGATTTATATTACAGCATTCTACCGGCTCGTTACCACATGGTTCAGAAATTGATGTTCCTCTTAACTATGCTGACTATTATTATCTGGAGGCTTTGAACAAATATGTAGGCTATGTTCGGCAATAAAAGAAAAAGTAGTGATATTTTCAATATAAAGTGAACATTTATGTCAGGTAGTAGATATATAATTCCTTCACTGTTGGTTGGTGGTTTGTTTCCTATGGCTTTGTATGCTAAGGAACGTCCTAATATCATTTATATCATGACCGACCAACAGACGGCAACAGCCATGAGCTGTGCGGGAAATGTTGATTTGCAGACTCCTAATATGGACCGTTTGGCTGCGCATGGTTTGCGCTTTCCGAATGCGTACTGTTCGTTACCTCTGAGTGGTCCTTCGCGTGCTTCCATGTTTACAGGATATACACCGTCACAGATTGGTATGGCTGAGAACGAAACACCTATGCCCGATTCATTGCGCACTCGTACATTGGGAACTTTGATGGAGCAGGCTGGCTATGAAATAGCCTATGCCGGCAAGTGGCATGTGAACACAAATTCCTTACCGGCTTCTCATGCCTTTGGTTTTGAAAATCTGCATGGTCATAATGATAATGGATTGGCTGAATCGGTAGTAGCCTTTTTGCGTCGTCCGCATTCCAAACCATTCTTTTTAGTAGCATCGTTCGATAATCCGCATAATATATGCGAATATGCACGTTGCCAAAATACTCCCTTTGCGCAGTTACCAGAGGCTGATTTGGCCGATTGTCCCAATTTGCCGGCAAATTTCCCGGTGTCGCCTTACGATGCCGATGTACTGACTTATGAACGTGAACAGAGTTACCGCTTGTATCCTACACGCAATTATACTCCAGATGATTGGCGTCGTTATCTGAATGCTTATTATCGTTTGGTGGAGCATGTTGATGCAGAGATAGGCAAGGTTGTGGACGAAATAGAACGATTGGGATTATGGGAGAATACAGTGATTATCTTTACTTCCGATCATGGTGATGGTGCTGCGGCCCATCAATGGAATCAAAAGACTGTACTCTATGAGGAAGTGGTCAACGTGCCTTTCGTAGTATGCCTTCCGGGTGGAAAAAATGCCGGCACTGTCATGCCTCAGCTGATTAATAATGGAGTTGATCTTATGCCCAGTATTTGTGAGTGGGCTGGCATCAAGCCTCCGACAGGAGCATGTGGTGTCAGTTTTTGTAAAGTGGCAGAAAGCGGCAACACACAGATGGAACATCAGGCGTATGTGGTGACCGAAACTCTTTTTGCCCAAACCGGAGGTACTTGTGGATGGATGGTACGTACTCCCCAATATAAGTATGTGTTGTATGAAGCAGGGAAAAATCGTGAAATGTTGTATGATATGTATTGCGATAGGGGAGAGATGCGTAACTTGGCTGTTGAGGCCAAATATAAGGAACAGTTGAAGCAGCATAGGCTTCTTCTGCTGGAATGGATGAAAAAGCATCCTACTCCTGGCCCTTATTCTATTACTCGCTTTGTTCCCAGATGAATATACTGTGAGTTTGGACATGAGTAACAGTCTGATGGACAAAAATGATAGATATTTCATCAAAAGTGAAAGTGGAAAAAGACAATAAAGAAATATAAACCGGATGTGAATTCTGATATTTGCATACGTAAAATATTGAGTTGGTTTTTATTATTGGAAAAATACCATGAAGAGAAAAATCTTTGTTACACTATTTCTGGCATCTGTAGGTTTGCCACTGCTGGCACAGCCCACTGCCAACATCCGTTTAACGGAACAATCATTGATGCATGAGTCGCGTGCTACTCCTTCTCCGCTTGACGGAGCCGTGATTGATGACCGTTTCATATCTTTCCAATGGCCTTTGCCGGTTGAAGCACAGTCGGATGGTGCACCAATGGATGGGTTTGAACATCTCAGTAAGAAAGTAGATAAAACGAAATTGGCTTATAAGATAAGGTATGCCCGTGATAAGGAGTTTACTCGTAATAGGGTGGAAGTAGAAACACGCTGGCCTTTTTATAATCCGGAAAAAACATTGGAGCCGGGTAAATGGTTCTGGCAGTATGGCTATGTAAAAGATGGGCATGTTCAGTGGAGCGAAGTACTTACTTTGACTGTAGGCAAGAATGATGCCAAGTTTTGTCCTCCTTCGCTAAAGGAACTTTTAACCAAAGTACCTAAAAGTCATCCGCGTGTGTGGGTCATGAAAGACGAATGGGATGCTTTCATAGCCGGCAGTGTGGCCAAGCCGGAAAGACAATGGTATCTGGAGCGGGCCGACAAGGTATTGCAGACACCCATGAAAGATGTGAAAGACATCAAAACTGACCAAGTGAAGAACCTTACTAACCAGATGCAGATAAACTCTTATCTTACCCGTGAGAGCCGTCGCATCATCGACGCTGAGGAACAGAATGTGGAAGCTCTGATACGCTCTTATCTTCTGACCAAAGACAAAAAATATGCTGACGAGGCTATCAGACGTGTTATGACCATGTCAGACTGGAATAAGAATCAAAATGTCAAAGGCGATTTCAATGATGCCACGCTTTTGTCGCTTTGTTCCATGGCCTATGATTCGTTTTATGACTTGCTGACTGCTGACCAAAAGAAGGAACTTCTTGATGATATTCGTCAGAAAGGTACCGGCATGTATAATCATTTCAATAACTATATGGAGAATCACATTGCCGAAAATCATATCTGGCAAATGACCCTCCGTATTCTAACCATGGCTGCTTTTGCCACTTATGGCGAGTTGCCCGAGGCCGATACATGGACTGACTATTGCTACAACGTATGGTTGGCACGCTTTCCGGGTTTGAACAAAGATGGAGGTTGGCACAATGGTGATTCCTATTTCACGGTCAATACGCGTACTCTTATTGAAGTGCCTTATTATTATACAAAACTTACAGGTTTTGATTTCTTCAGTGATCCATGGTATACCAACAATGTAATGTATACCATCTTCCAGCAGCCTCCTTTCTCCAAATCGGGTGGTAATGGCAGTTCACACCAGAATGTTATGCGTCCTAACAGCATACGTATCGGTTATTTGGATGCTTTGGCTCGTCTTACCGGCAATACTTATGCAGCCGACTTTGTACGCCGTACCCTTAAAGTCGAACCCCTTTACTTGAAGAAGGCTTTGCTGGCTAAGCCCGGTGATTTGGCCTGGTTCCGGCTGCAGTGTGATAAAGCTTTGCCTGATGGCCCCGGCCTGACAGCTTTGCCTTGGGGATATGTTTTCCCTGAAACCGGCCTGGCATCTTTCCAGACTAATTGGGACCGTGTGGGCAGCAATGCCATGTGGAGCTTTCGCAGTAGCCCTTATGGTTCTACTTCCCATGCTTTGGCCAACCAGAATGCTTTCAACACCTTCTTTGGTGGCAAGCCCATTTTCTACAGCAGTGGCCACCACATTGAATTTACTGATGTACATAGCATGCTTTGTCATCGTGGTACTCGTGCCCACAATACAATTCTTGTCAATGGCATGGGGCAACGCATAGGTGTGGAAGGTTATGGATGGATTCCCCGCTATTATGTAGGAGAGAAAATAGGCTATGTGCTGGGCGACGCTTCCAATGCATACGGTAAGGTAATCTCGCCGCTGTGGTTGAAACGTGGTGAACAGAGCGATGTACATTATACACCAGAAAATGGTTGGGATGATGTGCCTCTTACGAAATTCCGTCGTCACATCGTTAACTTGGGTACTACCGGCTATATTTTCATTTACGATGAGTTGGAAGCATCCGAACCGGCTGACTATACCTTTATGTTGCATACGGTGACTCAACCAATGACCGTGGATAAGACAGATAAACGTTATATTCATGTACAGGGCCTTTCGGGACGAGGCGGAGCTTCAGATGCTTACATTTTCTCTACAGGTGCTTTGCAGACCGATACTACCAGCCAATTCTTTGTGCCGGCCCATAACTGGCTGCGTGCCGATGATAAAGGTAACTTTAAAAAGTATCCTAACCATTATCATTTTACCGCCAAGTCGGAGAAAGCCAAAGTCTACCGTTTTGGCACCATTATTAACACTCACGCTGTAAAGCATCCGGCCAAGGCACCCGAAATACTGGAGGACGGCCGCATTAAGGCCGGTGGCTGGCTTATCAGTGTCAACCTCAAGGCCGAAGGTGCACCCTCGTTCTTTATACGCAGTACCAAGGACAAGGTAAGCATTACCTACAAGGGACAGGAGACCATCGTTGATGAGAATGGCTACGTCACTACCATGCGCGACGTAGTGCCCGAGTTGGAAATCTGATATGTACTACCATAATAAAACAAAATGAATGTCCGCAAACGTCCCAATTAGCAAAGTTTAAACAGGCTCTGAGATG